>CAZETM010000411.1:0-8459 GCA_964514885.1 uncultured Polyangium sp.
CCATCGCCCCAATCATCTTGTCGAGCAGTTGCCCAGCCGGTCCCACGAACGGCTCACCCAACCGATCTTCTTCCGCACCAGGTCCTTCACCCACGAAACAAAGCTCCGAAAACGGATCACCTCGCGAAAACACCGTCTGCGTACGCGCCTCGGCCAAACGACACCGCTGGCATCCCTTCACTTCGTCCGCAAGCACAGACAAACGCCCCATTCGCTCGGTCGGCGTGAGCGCTTCGTGACGCGCGACCACGGGACGCGCTGCCGGAGGTCGTTGGAGTTCAAACGATGGGATCGGGGGACGAGCCGCTGAAGGTTGCTGCTCAAACGAATTCGTTGGTGCTCGAACGGGTGTGTCTTGAAAAACCGGAGCCGGTGCAGGTCGCGCAGGCTCGTCAGACTGCTGCGGAGGCGCTGAAAACTGCGGCGGCGCCCCCATCGGTGCTCGAGCAACAACCGACTGCGGAGGGCTCGACGGAACACCCGTCACGCCCGTCATCTCGTACCAGTCGGCGAGCGCTCGCACGGATGCCGCAAGCTCGAACAGCTCGTGACGTGCTTCCGGTACCGTGATCGGTTCGTCCGACATGACCCGCGTTTGTCTTAGCGTAACCCGGGCTCAGTGCCCACCTTCCGACTGCATGAATCGCTCCGCATCGAGCGCTGCCATGCATCCGGTGCCCGCTGCCGTGACCGCTTGCCTGTACGTCCAGTCCTGCACATCACCGGACGCAAACACGCCCGGAATGCTCGTACGCGTCGAGCCCGGCACCGTCTTCAAGTACCCGTTCGGATGTACCTCGAGCTGCCCAATGAACAGCTCCGTCATCGGCGTGTGACCAATCGCCACGAAGAACGCTGCAAGCGGCACCGTCGTCTTCGCGCCCGTCTTGAGGTCCCGCACGACCATGCCCGTCACGCGATCCTCTTTCACATCGAGCACGTCATCGACCGCGTGGCTGTAGAGAATCTTGATCTTCGGGTTCGACACGACTCGCTCGATCATCGCTTTCGATGCGCGGAAGTCATCGCGACGATGCACCAGCGTGACCGCGCAATCCAAGCCCGCGAGGTAACTCGCTTCCTCCATCGCCGTGTCTCCACCACCCACGACGGCCACGGCTTGGCCTCGATACAACGCTCCGTCGCACACGGCACACGCACTCACGCCCTTGTTCTTGAGCGCTTCTTCGTTGGGCAAACCAAGGTAGTTCGCACGCGCGCCCGTCGCGATGATCACGGTCTTCGCGAGGTACATCGTGTCGTCGACCCACACCTTGAAAGGCCGCTGCGAGAAGTCGACTTTGGTGACGTCGGCCGTGACGATCTCGGTGCCCTGATGCTCCGCTTGATCGCGGAAACGCTGCATGAGCTCCTGGCCCGTGACCTTGTGCGGAAAGCCCGGATAGTTCTCGACCTCGGTCGTGAACATGAGCTGTCCGCCAGGAATGAGGCCACCGGCGTTGAAGCCTTCGATGCACAGCGGCTTCAAGTTCGCGCGAGCAGCGTAGATGGAAGCCGTAAGCCCAGCAGGGCCCGAGCCAATGATGATCACGTTGCGAACAGGTGTGTCGGTCATGCTGATGCTCGTCATACCGAAGGCTGCACGCGGCGTCGATACGCGCGCGCAAACAGCCGCTGGTGAGCGCTAGCGGCCGCGACCACCCGGAGGCGGAGGAAGACTGGAACGACGCCCCGTCGAGACTGGCATGGGGCCAAACCCGCCGAGGTACGCAAGCGCGGCAGGTTCGTCCTCGAAGAGCTCGAAACGCACCGGGTTTGTCCGGGCAATCCGACGCACCTGAAGCGCTCCCACGGCCGTACGCACGAGCAGCGCGGCGCGTTCGAAGTCCGAAGCCATCGAATCGATGACCTTGACCGCTTCGACTTCGAGCACATCGCTTGACAACATCGGTGCCTCACGCACATCGATGAGCACCGACAAGCCGCCGCGATCACGCACCGCAACCGTGCGTAGGAACAACGCGTGCACGCCGTACATCTCCGCAGCAGATCCGAAAGGCGCCGTCGTGCGACGCGCACGAATCAATCGCGCCGAGTCATCACGAGTGACGACGAGGTAGGTGCCGCGATAAAGCTCCACCATCGCGGAAGCATCGTGGCCTGTTGGGGTGCGCGGAAGCAAGAGGGGTTATTGCTTCGTGCGACCAGAATTAGAATTGGGCGGAGGAATCATCGACGGCGGGATCGATGGCCGTCCTTCCCAACGACGCACCCAGTATTGACTCGAGCGCGGCATCGAATTGATGGGCGCCGAGACGACGACTTCAGCGGCAGAAGAAAGCGCTTCCTCGTCGATGTCGCGAGACACCAAACGATTGATGATGAGCTTTTCTTCATCGAGCGAGACGATGGCCGAAAAACGCGCGACTGGATTTCCGTCCGCTGCACGCACCGACCACGTGACGAACGTGCCTTCGTCGTGTTCGTCAATCGCTTCGATATGGCTCATGGTCATGCGCAACGTCCGATAGACGCGCACATCGTGACGACTTCGATCGGCAGCGGCGGCGTCGATCACGTCCCTTTGACCGGCATCGAGCGCCGCGAGGTATTGGTCGAAAGCGATTGCCACGCGGGATTCAATATCGTCGGACAGGCTCATTTCGATCTCCGCGTGAACGAGAGTAACACGCTTGGATGTTTCAGAATCGGTAGGTTGCGCCGAGAGCAACTTCGTTGAGGCTGGAAGTGAGTTTTCCGCCATTGACGTTGTGCACCGTGCGATAGCCGGTCGTAGCGTCACCCGACAAACCCAGAAGCTTTCCTTTGCCGCCGTTGTCGAGCGTCTCGAAGAACGTGTGTTGATAAGCGAGCGAAACGTCGAACTTGCCCAGACGCACGGTTGCACCGCCACTGACGCCTACGCGATAACCATTGTGGAAATCGATGTTGAGGTATTCGGCGTCCTGCCCGCTGGTCTCGAACCACCCGCCTGCGCGTGCGGCCAGAAATCCAGGAATGATGACGATGTCGCCACCCAATCGGGCACCGAATACGTTTTTCCAGTTATGCGGGATATCGGAGTTCGTGGGGATATTGCCCGGCGTGCCATTGACGCGAATCCCCGGCTGGAAACGCACCTGGAGGTTATCCATCACGCTGTTGTGCGCGTAGGTGAAGTCGAGTTCGAGGTCGTAACGGTCTTGAGCAAGCACATCACGAACTTTGCGGCCGGTTTGCACGAGCGCCGAGCCTGCTTTTTGCGGGCTATGATAACGGAGGCCGAAACGCGCCGTGAAGGGAATGTTGAGCTTGAGCGACCCGGCATTATCGCGATTGGTAATGTTACAATTCGGCTCCGTGACGGCACAGGGCGTTTCATTCTTTCGCCCACCGCTCGACCAATAAAGCGATTCGAGACGCAAATTGGTCGCGGTGTCTACGGAGTCCTGCCAGCGCACTTGCGCACCCAAGTCGAGACGCTTGTGGGGTGAGGCGAGAACGCCGACGACGAAGCCCGGAACGAAGCCATCGACCGCGGAAAGCGTCGCACGGACTTCCTGATTGCTGGCAAAATCGTCATTGGCGACTTGTGACGTCGATTCGCTGAAGTTGACGAAATTAACCGTCGCCACGCCCCAAATGAAACCAGCTCCAATGCTGAGCCAGTCCTTGACTGCATAACCAACGCTAACCGTGGGATTGATGATCAGGGCGTCCTGCTCGACGAGCATGAATCGATTGGGCGCGGGTTGCGTGGTGGGAAGCCCGAGCTGATTGGTATACGAAACCGATTCAGGCCATTTCGCGACACCTACGCCGTGCGGCCCGAGCACCGCAATGCCCAATCCCAATCGATTGTTGATGCGAAAGGTCGCCGCAATTTGCGGATTGGGAAATGGATGCATTTCGGCGCAAACCGGATCTTGCGGACCACCGGGCGCGCCGGGACCGGGAATGCCGGCCCCCGGAGAAACCGGCGTGCCATCCGGATTACGCCGCGAAAAACACCGATCCAGAAACATCAAATGCGCGCCGAGGTGCACACCTGATTTCTGAAATGCCAAACCGGCTGGATTGAACACGGTAGCCAGCGGATCGTCGGCCCGTGCCACGTACGTCGCACCGCGACCCACTTGCACAACACCGCTATCGGGCGTTTCCATGCCTCCCGAGGCCAGCGCCGGACTCGATAGCCCAAGCCCCAATGAAGCCACTACAACGCCCAATACGATCCGCTTCGCACCCATACGATTCGTTCCTCGCCCCTTATTTGCCAGCCGGCGTTGCCTTCAATGCGGCTTTGCCTTCTTTAGCGTACACCGTGAATTTGACGGCCGTTGCACCGCGCTGCACGAGCGCGTCTTTATTGCGTTGAAGCGTCGTCTTGAACTTCTCGAAGGTCATTCCTGCAGTGGGCTCACCGCATTGCTCCTTCATCGCCAAGAACTGCTCGAATACGCCCTTCCACTCGGTCTCTTCGTCGGCTGCGCCAGCAGCATCGGCAGCAGCCGCCGACCCAGGCACGGGCGGCGGAGGCTTGCGAACGCTAGGCGCCGCTTCGCCTTCAGCAGGCGCGCCATCGAGCGTTCCACCACGCAGCTTGGGCTTCGGAAGCGCCTTGGGCTGGGGCAAACTCTTGCCCGAAGCCGGCGGCTGAATCGCGGCCGAGGAAACTTCGCCCCCTCCCGGAACCGAGAATGCGCTCATCGTCGGAGCTGCGGGAATGGGGCCAAGCACCTGCTCGAGATCCGCAGCTCGCCGCGGAGCACCGCCCTTGGCCGCAATCTTGTCGATACCGTCGTTGATATCGGACGCGATTTTCTTGTATGCGCCACGGAATTTGCTCGGCGCCAGAACGTCGGTTTCGCCCTTGGCCAATCGAATGGCTTCTTTGCCGAACGTATTCATCGGCTTCGTGTGTTCGAAGACCGTGAAAATGATGCCAGCAAGCCCGAACAAGAAGCTGATGCCAATGATGATCGGCGTCGGAACGGATTTCTTGTCGACGTCGTCCGCTTTGTTGAGAAAGTCGGTTGGCGAATCGACAGCAACCGCCAAACGTCCGACGGCAAAGCCTGCATTGAGGTCCCAGCTTTCGCCGGGCATACGTGCATACACGACGCCGAGATGCTGACCGATCACGCGCGGCTCGCTACGGCCTTTTTCTACGTAATCTTTGTTGTTATCGAGCTGCTTCAGGTCTTGCGTGATGAGGTCCAGGTTTGCCTTGTCAAACCCTTCCGGGGCCCACGAGGCAACTCGTGCGCCGTCGGCATAAAAGCCAACGGCGGCACCCGTACGCTTCGAGACGCCTTGGGCGAACTTGTCATCGACGTATTTCGCGCCAATGATCGCCCCAACCGGCTCGCCATTCACTTCGGCTTCGATGGGACGAGCCACGACGCGAAGAATGCGGCCTTTCCAAACCCAGCCGTCGTCACGAATCCAGCCGTGAAGCGCATCAGCGACGACCGGATAACCACCAAGCTCCCAATCCTCGGAATGCTGGATACCCAAGGCGGCAATGACGCGACCATTGCCGTCGACGGCCCAGAGCGCATCGAATTTGAGGTCCTCGGGAACCTCTTTTTCGAGCTTGATGAGGGCTTTGTTGGCCTCGTCGCGGGCAGCGCGCGGGATTTTCGCTTCCGGAGTGATTTTTTGCAACTGCGTGCGCAATTCGGGCGACAACGCCGCGGGAATCAGCGCGCTGGAACGATTACGCGCGTCGTCCTTGAGATACCACCCGACAGCGCTCGAGTCCGAGGACAGCGATTCGCTCATCGCGCGAACGCCGCTTCGATTGTACATTTGCGCGGCAAGCACCAAGGTGAATGCCGAAACGCCCAGCATGATAGCCAGAGCGAGATACCAAAAACGCGACAGAATCATCGACTCGCCTCCGACTCGCGGTCACTTACCGGCACCGACGACGAGCGGCGCCTTCAAGGGCTGCTCGGCCGGGAATGGGGTAATCAGGACTTCGAGCTCTTGACCTACCGGCTCGCCATTGAAATACGCTCGCAGCTTGTGGGTTCCAGGCTCGAGCTCGATTGCAAACTCACCTTTGCGATCCGGGTACGTCGACGCCATTGCGCGCGGCTCCACCACGACCCACGATCGAATGCTCGGCGCAAATTCGTCGCGAATCTCGTATTTACCTGGGCCCGGCGGCGTCCATGCGCGCATCTTCGCCGTGCCGGTCTCGACCGCGGACAAACCTTTGCCCCCCGTGTCGTAAATCTTGTGCGGGAAAGGATCGCGATTCTCGAACTGAATCACCTGCCCCTCGGGCACCACCAGCGTCACGGGCGAAGTTCGTCCACCCGCAATCGTCATCGTCACGGGCACCTTTAGTGCCGTGCCTTTTTCGCCCAGCACCACGATCGCCAACTCTTTGGGCAAATGCCCAGTCAACGTTCGTACGTCAGGACGAACCGTCGGCGACGGCTCACGGAAAGTGTATCGGCGCGCATTCGGATCCTTCGCCTCGTTCCAAACGGGGTTCAGGAGCTTGTCCGCTCCACTCAACTTGCCCTTCGCCGTGACGGCAGCAAAAGCCACTCCAGGCACGGCAACGAGCGCAAGCGTTATCGCCATGCGACGAATAAATGCGCCAAATCGGCGCGAACGAGGCTGTAAAGCCTTGGAAACCAGCGAGTCGTACGTCTCCATCGGAAGGGCGAAGCTACCGGAAAGCCTCTCCAAGCGGGGAAAAATTCCCGAGCGTCCACCGAGACGCAAACAGGTCATCCGAGACACCTCGCGCACCAATCGCCAACACCAAAATCCGTGCACCCGGGCTGAAATCGTGTCGGGACACCATATCCACACCCTACGCTCATGGAGAACGACACGGTGTCGTACGAAAAATCACTAATTTTTTGCTTGACGGGAGGGTGGTTCTAGCAGGCGAGGCAGATGGTCGAGACGAACTTTTGGCTCGCCGGTGCATGATTCAGATCTGTGTCCAGTGTGTTTTGTTAGGGAACGAGGACTGGACCCTATCGAGTAGGCGGCCTCATCGCTGAGGGCGCCTCTCACGGAACCGTGCCTGTGCGTCTCCCATGCGGCTCTTCGGGACAAACGCGTATTTGCTCCCGCTGCCAGCCGGTTTACGGCCTCTTCTCTCCCCGAAACTTGCCCAACTGCAAGCTCCATGTTGGTTTCCTGTCATGTTGACCTCTCGATTTGCCCGCGGGCTCGCGGCCATTGGGATCACGTCATTGCTGGGTTGCCAAGTGACGCTGGGCGAGCTGCAAGCGCGTAATCCGGGGGCGAGGACGCTGAAAGTGCATTGTCATCCCTGGCAAATTCCGCAACGCGTGAAGCTCTTTGCGGTGCGACCATCGGGGGATCACATCGTCACGGATGAAACCCAAAGCGATTTACTCGACTATGCCGAGCATGCTGGCGTATTCATCGAGGTCAAAGCTTCGGCACCTCGTGAAAACGCCCTGACCATGGCTTCTGAATATGGTTTGGTGTGTCAAGAACATCTGGCAAAACGGTCCACGCCACTCGAATCGCTGCGCCAGAAAGAACCATGTTCGGCGCAAGCGAATGCACGGACCGCGCGAGGGTATATAGGCACTACGCATTCGGAACCGTGTGAAGCTGGCGCAGGCGATTCTGCAAATACGGCTACGGGTTCTGCCCCTGCGCAGCTTCCACGCATTGCCGTGTGCGCTCGTGCGCCAGGCATCAAATCCGATGTATGGCACGGTGGTCCCGGAATCAAGCCCCACGTCAAGGGTCAAGCCGACTACGACGCTCAAGTTGCGAAGGCGACCGTGATTTTCTATCTCGACGCCGGCGCTCCACCCGAATCCATTTGGAATTATGGGCCGAATACCAAAGTTCGTTGCCCGGGCAAAGCTCCCATGCCCTACGATCAATGGGTCGCCAAAAACTCGGGCACGGGCTCCCAACCATCCACTCCCACCACCTCGAGCACGTCTTCGGCGCCACCACCAACAACTGCCACGACACCCAAAACAGGCTCGTCGCCGCCGTCTGAATATTCGAGTCCCAATGGCAAAGGTCCACCGCTCAGCACCTTTGAAAAAATCGCCAACAACTTGTCCGTCGCGGGTGCATTGGCTCAAGGCGATACGTCGGGAAACATAAAAGATCCGAACGGACATCGTAATGGCGTTCCCAGCGGGCAAAATGCTGGAGGCTTCAGCTTTCCGGCATTACAGGCCGGTTATGGATTGTTGCAAATCCTCACCGCGGCCAACCCGAGCCCGAAATCGTTCATTGACGACATCGTCAAATTCGGCAAACGAGGTCAACGGACCATCATCAAAGAAGCCGATGAAAAAATGATGAAGGTCGCCGACGATTTGATCAAGAACAATGGTCGATACGAAATGGCCAAAGGCCTCGAAGAAATGCAGACGATCATGCCCTACGCGTTGGGCGAAAAGTTCACCGCGGAACTTGGAGGAAAGTTTCAGGCGCATAAGATCTTCGAGAAACGGGCGCTCGAG
>CAZETM010000412.1:0-8431 GCA_964514885.1 uncultured Polyangium sp.
GGGAAGCAGCAAAAGCGCTCGTATCTGGAATGTCGACGGCGGTGGGATGGTGGTTTTACGGGGGCACGCCGATGACGTTACATCCGCCGCGTTTCTTCCGAATGGCGAACAAATCGTTACGGCATCGAAAGATCGAACCATTCGCGTGTGGAACGTCGATGGAACGCCGCAATTGGTATTCGAGGGACACCGGGATGCCGTGCTGTTTGTCGTGCCGAGCAGTGATAGCAAGTATATCTTGACGACATCCGCCGATAAGACCGCGCGCATTTGGTCAATGGCGACGCAGGAGGTACGGGTATTCGAAGGGCATCAGGGAGAAATCACGCATGCAGCGTGGAGTTCCGATCTTACGCGTATCGCGACCGCATCGAGTGACGGGACGGCGCGTATTTGGGGGCTCGCACGACCCGACGATACGACCATTCTCGCCGGGCACAAAAAAGCTGTCAAGAGAGTGTCCTTTCGCGCCGATGGTCGGTACGTGCTGACCGCCGCCGATGACGAACCAACGCTCTTATGGCCTGTCGAAGGAGGTCAAGCATTGGTTTTACCAGGGGCGGGATCGGCGGTTTTAGGAAACGCCTTCAGGCCTGATGGCACGCGCGTTCTTACGGAAGGATTCGTGGAAGAAGGCCTAGAGCAACGAGAAAACGCGGCGATGATTTGGCGCCCGGAAAGACTCGAATCACTGGTGCGAGCGCAGTCCCCATCGCACCATGACGCGCAGATCAATAGCGATGGGAAATCGATCTTCGCCGCATACGAAGACAATACCGTCAAGCAATGGTTTGCACATGGAACCGACGAACCATTCCTCATTGACTCACCTGGTACATCGGTGGCTAGTGTTACGGTGAGTCCCGACGGGACACGCGTGGCGCTGGGGCTTTTCGACAATACAGCAAAAATCGTTTCTCTCCATGGCGGGAGTGCTCCTGTGGTTTTGCGTGGGCATTCGGCGCCTGTTCGAGGCGCGGTTTGGAACGCAACGGGAACGAAAATCGTGACCATTTCAGATGATCGTACGGCAATCGTGCATTCCCTTGGTGGTGCTCCAAAGAGCGCTGTTCGATTGTTGGGCCATACCGATTCGTTGACATCGGTCGCATGGAGTCCGAATGGTGAACGTATCGCGACGACTTCGATGGATCATACCGCGAGGTTGTGGAACACGGACGGCTCGGGGCAGCCGGTCGTTTTGCGCGGTCACTCCGCAAGTGTGCAGGGCGTGGCGTGGCGTCCCGATGGTCGACAGGTCGTGACGACATCGGAAGATGGAACGGCGCAAGTATGGGATGCGCATTTGGGTGTATCCACGATGATGTTCGACATTGGTCGTCCATTGAGACGTGTTGTATGGAGTCCAGATGGCCACTGGATTGCCATTACGCGCCAAAAGGCGGGCGTCGAATTGTGGCGGGCAGACAATGCCGACGAACCCGTTTTACGAGACAATCATGAGGTGATCATGTCGATGGCGTTCGTCAACAACGGGCGCGAATTTGTTACTTTGGGATCAAAACACGTAATGCGCACATTTACGCTGGATTCGGCATTGCTCGCGGAAAGGCTCAAGGCACTAAACGTCGATTGCTTGCCGGAAAATATGCGTGTCACGTATTTGGGCGAAATAGCGGAAGTGGCGCGTAGGCGCGTTGCCGATTGCGAACTCGATCATCAAAGGACGCTGAAGCGTTAGAGCGCCGATCTTGCACGGCATGAAGGCCGTCGTCCAGCAGCCCGTTGAATTATCGTCGCGAGCGCCCGAAAGCCAGGGCGACGGAGCGAGGAATCCTCCTGGATTTCGAGCGATGTCGCACGTCACGATTTCGGGGGCGAGCAGATAAATCAACAAGCTGCTAATGAAGCGCGACGCAATCGCCAACCGTGAAAACGAGACGCGGCGCGTGGATCTCCAAGGAGATGCGCTGAAATTCACGCTGAAACGCCTCTTGTTCGCTCGGTTTCGCCGTATTTCCAATGCCCGTCACATGCGTCGTGCCCGCCGCCACCAGGCTCACGTGTTTACCGACATCGAACGATGCCGTTTTCGATTGCACGAGCTTTCCGAATTCGTCCGACGCCGTTTTCGCACGAAAATAGGAAATGCCGTTTTGCAATCGATCCCCGCCGAACCCCACCAGGCCCCGTTGCGCCATTTCATTCGCGCCGTCGTTGCCCGCTTTCTCACACGCCTGCACCCCCAGCACGCTCGCGTGCCCGATGAATCGATACGGACGCGGCGCTCCTTCGGGAGGAATCGTAAAATCAGCCGGTGACAATTCATCCGCGATACGGCGCATGGAATCGCAAAGCTCCTTGTCGCGCGGATCGTCGCACCGTACTTCGCTGTCGCAACGTTTTTCATTGCCGACAGGAAGATGCGTAAATCGGAAGGTAAAATCAATGGCGAGCGGCAAGTCCGGCCGACACAACGTGACCGGCTGGATTTGGATTCCATTCACGGCGAGCGGCGCCAGCGAATCCGGCGAACCACACACATTCGAGTCAAACCCCAAGTTTTTTGCAAATTGAATCCGCGCCTTCAATGCATCATCACGCTGCTCGGTGCATTTCGCTCGGTACGCGAGCACCGCCAAATCGGCCATTTGCCCGGACATTTTTCGCAACGATTGGTCTTGCTCGAGAATCGTGTCGACGAGTCGTCGTTGATCGAGGAGCTGCTGCTCGAGCTGCGTCAAATGACGCTGTTGTCCTTCAACAAGCTCCCGAAGCGTTTTTTGTTCCGCCTCGTGATGTGACATCCGCTGTTCGTCCGAGGTCAAACGATCTTTCGTCCGGACGATTTCGCCTTCGATCGCGGCGAGACGTTGTTCAATATCGTCGAAATGCATTTCATCGGCCGAAATGCTCGATTGATGGCCGATCGCTCGCGCATACGCGTCACTCGCCACGGGCACGATGCGGTCCATCGTGCAAGCGCGTTCCCGTTCCTGCGGATATGCGTCCGCGCATGCGTCGGCACTTTTTCGAAGCGCTTCGGCTTCCATCGCGACAAACGATTCGACGTCCCCCGCATCGGGCGCCGGTGCTTTCGGCTCGACGAGCGCACGCAGGGCTTCTTCCGGGCTTTTCGCCGCGACGTCCGATGGTTTGGCCGACGAAACCTCGGTCGTCCGTTCCGTGTCAACCGCCAAACGAATTCGTTCACATACGGTATCATCGAGGGGCGAGGAGGCGGGGATCCACTGATTCAAGTTTTCGCAATCGAGCGTCAAACCTCGAGCGACGAGGGCTTCGAGTTTTTCCGGCGGGGCATAACGAAGAATGGCTCGTTCGAGGATGAATGCGGCCACATTCGCACGCGGTTCGCTTCGTTTGTAAATGGCACAGGCCTCTTCGGTGAAGTTTGCCCGCGGAACGTGAAGTTTGTTTTCCACGAATGAAAAGGTCTGGTCCATCGTCGCCGCAATGATTTCGCTCGTCACGACTTCGATCACGGGACGGGCAAATCCTCCTGCAATCCCGAACGAATCCGCCAATTTGTCCGAAAACCCCTGTGTCGCATCACCAAGCTTCAAGGCCGCGAACACGCCGGCCCGCGCCACGTTCATTTTAAAGAGAATCTGCGCCATCGCTTTGCCATCGGCCAAGACGCGCGACGCCGACTTTTCGAGTTCCTCCGGGGTTTTCGAATGCTTGTCGATTTCGCGAAGAACAACCCGAAGAAACGCGCTCGACTTCGACGCTGCCGGCCACTGAATCGTCAGGTTCGACTTATCGATCGGGCAACCTTTTTCACCGCACACGGCTCGCGCCAGCACATCCAAATCGTGCTGCTTGGCGCGAAGAATGTCCCGCCGAAGCGCTTCGGTGGACGGCGCGGTTTCGTCTTTTGCAAAGGCCGAGCACGTTTCCGCCACGAGCCGCTCTTTATCGACCTTCGCTTGAATGAACCTCTCAGCAAACTTCGCCGCGGAAAGCCGGCCACCCTGGCACGCGACGGCCGGTGCCAGCATCCCGCACGCAACGAGGGACAACATCGCGCGGCGAATACGTGCATTGGCCATGCCCGAACGGTATCACGTTCCGGGAAGACCTGGACAGACTCGTTTTTGAGAAAACCCAGGACGAGGTTTAGAACGAGCCGTCGAGATGCGATTTACGATTGGGCGAGGTCGAACGGTGCCAGTGAAGCGCAAAGGCGACGAAGCGCCTGGCCGGAGCAAGCCAACGGGAGCGATGGTCGGTGCCTTGGTGACGTTATGGTAGGGCTGGTCGGTGCCTGCAGAATGCAAAGGTGGCGGCGGGCGGCACCGAAGAGATGAGAAGGCGGCGACGGACGCTGCCGATAAATCGCAAAAGTATCGAATGGTGGCGCCCGAGGAACGATGAGGTGGCGGTGGGCGGTACCGAATGAGCGCGAAGGAGGTGGCTGGTGGCACCTCGGCAAGGCAGAGCCGGCGAGGAACGGGGGCGAGGGATGCTCATCGACGTTCATGCGTCTCTATTTGTCTTGACACGCTGACGTATGTGTGTAGCGGGCACCGGCAAACGCGAGCGCAACATCATGCAAGTGCGCGAGGGCGGGTTTTTCGATTTGGAATGGAAGTGAGCGAGCCGCTTGGACAAACGCCGCACCTGGTCTCGACAATCACTTGTTGATGATGTCGCACTCGGCGGGAAGGAGGGGCGTTTCGAGTTGCACGCCGATCGTCCTGGCTTGGTACGGGACGACCGAGGTGGGTTGGCACATCCAATGCTCGGGGCCGTTTGCGAGACAAGCGCCCGTGGGATTGTAACATCTGCCGAGATCGACGAGGCCGCATGTGGAGGGCAAATTGTCGCAGAGGCGTTGGTCGACCCAGTTCGCGCCGCCATCGGCCGGACACATGCTGACGAGGTTCCCTTCACGACAAACGTAGGCCTTGAAGGAGGGCTGGTTGTTTGAAACCGGCGTGGGGGAATTGAACATGTTTCCGAAGTAGGTGGCCTCGTTGAACCAGAAGTCGGAGTTGAGCGGCTCGGTCTTGGCGATTTGCGAAGTCGCGCCTTCGAGCAGAATGCCGACGTGTACGCCCAGACTGTTGAGCCGAGCGAGCATGCACGCGGTGACCCATTCTTGTGCAGCCGTGTCGCTAGCGATGTTCGACCCGAGCCAATCAGGCGCCAAGCCCCACCAGCCTTGGTACAGTTTCATCGTGGTGGGGTCGTACACGGACTGCGTGCTGGAAAGAGCGCATTGGATGAGGTGTTTGAAGACACCCGGAGTTGCCGAGAGCAGCGCGGTGGTGTTGGGCAGAGAAGGCAACTTGGGGACGGTAACGGGCAAACCGGTGGTGGCACTGATGACGACGACACTGCCACCGCTTCCGAGGGCGACATTTTGGATTTCGCGCATCGCGTATTGCGAAGTCGCTCCCCAAAAATTCTCGGGATCGAGGCCGTTTTTGCCCGAGGGGGGTTCGTATGCCGAGCCCGGTGCGGCGGTATCGAGCGGCACATCGACCCCGTCGCCAAAAGGATTTTCATCGTCGGACGGTGCGCATCCAGCGAAAATAGCAGTGGCTGGGATGAGCAAAGCCGCGATGCGAGAGAACGATTTCATGCGAATCTCCTGTCTTCGGACAATTGTCCGACTTGGACGCCAAAGATGGTACCACTGTATGCGACATCGTCATTCCATTAATTTCTTTGCGTCCCTAAGATCCTCGCCATGCTCTCTCTGGAGCAGGGGGTTCTGCCGCAATGCGAGTTCGAACGCTTCTTTTGCTTGTCGAGCAGCGTCGACCCGGTCATTTCCGCTACCGGACACGCGACTCTTGAGCAACAATAGCTTTCCCTTTGCGATGAGCGCATGGGTCATCTTGGAATTTTGAGCGAGCGCTTTGGTCGTCAGGGCCAGTCCTGTTTGAAGATCTTCATCAAAATTGATCTTCTTGTTCTCCATCGCCCACTGCACCCTCAGGGCAAGGATTTCCGCATGCAAAGCATTCAGCAGCGGATAAGTATCAGAACTACGCGGCTGGGAAAGGACGTGCTCTAGCGCTGGACCAAAATCCTCCAACGAAAGCGTCTTGCGGAGTTTTGATTCCCGAAGTGCAAGAAGCTCAATCCGTCCCGCAGCCAATCGAAAATCGGGAGGCAACACCGGTTTGACTTGCAACGCCTTCCGCGTGATGCGCCGTGCATCGAGAAGCACTTCCCCAATATCTTTCCCCACTTGAACAGCCTGGCTTGCCTGAATTGCACGACATTCGATGAGCCCCAACAGAAACCAGTAATCATCGGGCGCGCTTCCGGCGAATGCATGGATGGTGTCGATAGCAATCTTCAAGGCATCGTCGACAGGTCGACCAAACGCGTGCTCGTACTCTGCTCGAAGGATGTTTGCTCGCACCTTCCAGTACGCCACCAGCCACTTTCCCGGATTCATGTTTTCGTGCTGGCCGACAGCGTCGAATAACGCTCGGACTGTCTCGCTTGAATCCTGCCCTCGTTGCATTTCCGATTCCAGCAGCTTTCGATAGGCAATGAGTCTCCTGCCAGCGGCCAGCGCAAAATTTCGGTCGACTTCAAGTGCCTTGTTGAAGGAATCGATGGCTTTCCTGAGCAGTCTGGTCGGGTCGCGCCCGTGTGAAGCCTCATTATCCGACTCGACGATATACGCATCTCCCAACTCACTGAGCGCCCACGTGAATTGGGGATCGATCTCCAAAGCACGTTGGAATGCAGCAATAGCTGCATCCATCGAAGCTTCTTTGCCCAGCAATTGCAGCGCGTAGGTCCTCATCTGATGAGCGCCTGCCAAAGCATAATGCGCCATGGCATCATTGGGCAACGCGCTCACGGCTTCTTGCGCGATCCGCACGGTTTCGTCCGCCAAACGGATATTCTCGTCAGGACGGGATCCGTCCTCGACTTTCCGCATCAAAAACGATTGCAATACAATAGCCCGCTGCACCCGGGCCTTACCATCCCTACTACTCGATTGCACAGCGCGCAAACACGCCGCATTGGCTGTCTCAAACGCGTCGTTGGACTGCATTCCTTTCATCCCCGCGGCCGTCCCCATTTTCTCCCACAAATCACACTCCGCCCGATGCACGTCCGGATCGCTGCGACCCATGTCCGCGGCAATCCGATACGCTGCCGCCGCTGGATCGAAATACGACTTCATCTTGTCGTAATCGAATGCTCCATCATGTCGATATTTGCTCCCCTCGGCGTAAAGCGCGTCGCCTTCGAGCTTTTTCGCTTCGTACATCCACGGGGCCTTTTCCATGGCCGTCTTCGCCTTCGCCAAAGCCTCGTCGTGTTTGCCCTCGTAAAGCGCAATCAGCCCCTCGGCATACGCCGGCACTTCGATTCGCGCCGACAGAGCCGCACGCAAATGCAGAAGAGCCGGATCCCGTAGCGACTTTTCCAGCTCCGTTACCTTCTTTTTCCGCTCGTCCTCGTTCGTAATGCGTTTCGTATCCTCGACCGCGCGACGAAACAATTCACCATACGCGCGCCCGAGCGCATATTCGAGGTCCACAGAGGCATACCCGCTTTGAAGCGACTTCTCCAAATGGTCGCGCGAAAGGTCCGGATTGCCCAAGGCCAAGTATCCTCGACCAATAGCGTAATTGCCAGGCCCCTCCCCCGCTTTGCCCGCCGCCGACATACGCTGCTCGATTTCTTTCAATCGATCACGCACCACGTCCCGCTCGCGCTCGACATCATGCACGGGCAATTCATAAGCTGCTCGCAAAAACAGCTCCATTTCTTTGATGCCTTCGCCAAGCTGCTGCGCCAGCCGCGCCTGCTCCGCAGCTTGCCTACGCGCACGAACCCATACGCCCGTGAGCACCACAGCGCTCGCCAATAACGTGACCGCCAAAACCGCCAGCAGCTTGTGCTTTTTGGCCTTCTTCCACAATACGTAACCAATCGACGACCGACGAGCCAAAATGGGATCGCCATCCAAATAACGCTGCAAGTCCTCGGCCAGCGCCCGCGCAGAATCATAACGACGCGCCTGTTCCCGTTCGATACACTTCGTGACGATCGTCTCCAGATCCCCAGGCACGCCCGTTTTCACTTTGCCCAATGCTGGAGGCTCTTCGTATGCCACGGCCATGAGCAACGACCAGGCGTGTTCCGAGACAAACGGAGGCCGGCCAGCAATGATGTCGTAAAGTGTTGCTCCGAGCGAATACACGTCCGAACGTCGATCCATCGACCGCACGTCACCTTTGGCCTGCTCGGGAGGCATGAACGCGGGTGTGCCAATCACGGCGCCCGTTTGCGTTTGCCCTTTTCCTTCGACTTCACGGGCCAGACCGAAATCCATGATATACGGTTTTATGGTTCCATCCGCGAGCTTTTCACAAAGAACGTTACCAGGTTTGATGTCGCGGTGGATGATCCCCAGCCGATGCGCTTCGTGCACGGCCATGGATACTTGCTGCATGACGCGCAC
>CAZETM010000413.1:0-8430 GCA_964514885.1 uncultured Polyangium sp.
GTGGTGGTGGAGGCGATGAGATGCCGAATACGAATGGCTGAGGGTGGACCGACGCTGGAGCGGATAGCGCATCAGTGCAAATGGCGAGCAACCGGTGGAGGATCGGACCGCGGGTAGGATTTGGTGAGGGTCGACCGTGAGGAAATGTGAGCCTGCATCAGGTTTCGTGAGGGTCGACCGTGAGGAAATGTGAGGCTGCATCAGGTTTCGTGGGGGTCGACCCCCAAATAAGCAGACGCGGACACCGAATTGGCGGGGGTCGACCGCGCGATCGGGAGCGTGCGCCGTGTGACGTTGGCGTGTCAGGGTCTCGGTGGAGTACCGTCGGCGTCCCCAGCGGGACGCGTTTCGTTAGGCGCGCGAAATCGCCGTGGTTGGACGAGGTTGGCGAGGAGGCGAGGGTGGTTGAGTTGCGGGTGGGTGGGGTGAGGTGAGGGGTATTCACGTCCAGAATCCCTCGATGGCTTGGGATGGAAATATGATGCCAACAATGGTTGCCCGGCTAACTGACTTAGCGACTTGACCAACTCCCAAAATCCACCATTTCCAGTCGAATAAAGCAATCCAGATCATCACCCACGTCGACAAACCTGGCGACCGCGACACGCTGGCGCAGAGAGAGTAATGATGACGGACGAGCGTGACAGCCTGGTACACCTTTCCATTTTTGAATTTGCTTTGAGGTTTCGTTAACAAAGCGTTTACGCACAAGACTCCAGTGCCTTTCCGCAAACCTTGCACAACAAGCTTCCTGTCTTATGGGAAGGCCAAGCGGGCAATGGCGCCTGCGTTTGCGACCGATTAGCAAGTCGATCTTCGACGCATCCTACGAACGTATCCCGATCGAGCGCGTACATCGCTCCTCTCGCACCGGGAAAAGCGCAGGAAACCGCCGATGCTGCTTGTGCACGACGAATCAGCGCATTCACAGCTGCTTCTTTCTCACGCAAGCCTGATTCAAAGCCCGCGCGCCCTTTGCGGCCCATCTGGTTGATGAGCGAGGCAGAAAACCAGTCGCCGGCGCCTGCCGTATCTACAACGGCAGTCGCTCTCACCGCATCGACCAGCCGCCAACGTGCGGGAGCACGCAGTCCCTTTCCACGATAACGCAGCCCCTGCGCGCCTGCCGTCTCGATCTCGAGCAACGGTCCTTTCGCTGGCAGAGGGGCGGATGCAAGGTCAGGTAGCCGCTCGCAAGAATATTTGAGCACATGTGCAATGGCAAGTGCTTCTTCGAAGAGGGCGTCATCGTCAACCTTCGACGGCTCGAACCAAACGATTCCACCGCCTTTGGCAGTCCGCTCGGCTAAGAGAAGCGCACCTCGGGAAAGCCGGTCGAAGAAGAAGACTTGAGGCGCCGGTACGCGATCGAGAAGGTCGCGGATGGCTTTTACCGGCACCGGTTGATAGCGGGGCAACCAAGCACGACAATTCGGGCATCGCAGCGAGAAGCGATGTTTGCCTGTGCCATCTGCACAAAGATGCTCGATAATCACAGGTGTTGCTGTTGATG
The DNA here is from genome assembly GCA_964514885.1 of uncultured Polyangium sp. Classification (GTDB taxonomy): domain Bacteria; phylum Myxococcota_A; class Polyangia; order Polyangiales; family Polyangiaceae; genus Polyangium. The sequence continues at coordinate 1,514 of CAZETM010000413.1, forward strand.
GTGTTTGTTCCGCTAGGTCGAGCCGAACACCGAATTTGAGGAGGTCTTCACGGACAACACGCGCGGCAGCATCACCGTTGAGCCGCGCAACGGGCATCGTCTGCCAGCCCAGCCACCCGAGGATGGCCATGACATTTCCACATGTTCCCCCGGCTGCGACGATGGGCGATCCTCCCGCCAATATCACGTCCAAGGCGAGAAGCCCGGTACCCATTGCAATAGGTTGGTCAACAATTTTACGCGCCATGAGTCTCAGGCTGTTCCGGTTTTCTTGTTTCCAAGGAAACGCCATCGCTCGACGGATATGCGTCTCCAGCCAACCACAAGTGCACTATGTCTTTGTCGGAGTATTTCGGGGAGTCCAAAGCAGCAGGTTCAGCACGAAAATCAGGCGCTTCGACATACAACACAGGCATGTCTTTCTCGATGGCGGCCATCATCGCTCCAACGGCAAGAAGCTTGCTACCAATCGGGGATAGGATTACCTGGCTGGGCCTGTTCGGGGTGAAAACCTGCTTCCGGAGATCATCGAGCTTCACGAGTTGTCTGTATAAATCGAGCGGATCATCCTCCGCCGCGTAGGCCACATCCGATTGGTGCACGTTCCATTCGTGAAGCTGTGAATAAAACTCGGCGAGCAGTTTATCAGGGAGACGTGGGTGATGTGCAGGAAAGGGCAAGATGGGCATGACGTCGTGCGGAAGTCGATCTTTGGCATTGAGGTAGCGGTACATGTTCTCCAGCTGTGGCCCGACACCATGACGAAGCTGGGGCACCCAGATGCGGGCGGCAGTACTCATCGCCTCCATCTCCAGCTTACCTTCATATCCGCGAATTAGCGTCGCATCGCCGCCATCAAGACGCGTGATTGCATGGTCTACCGGGGAAGAAGCCACGACCATGATATGTAAATTCGTGGGCTCGGTAGATCGGTTCGTGCGACCCAGAAGAAAACGCACCAGTGGAAACGCGCTGCCGATCGAAAGCGCACTCCAATCAACGACGATATCGGTGATGTCTTTAAAAGAAACCTGCCGGATCACCTTAAGGATGCTCTCGCCGAGAATGACCGCATCGTCGTCTGCGAAGGCCCGCACTTTGTGCAATGTCATATCGGGGCACAACGCACTCAGGGTTTGGATATGCTTTTCAGCCCTTGTGAGCAAGTGTTCAGCGGGCGAGGGACGTATTTCCCGAAGCAGAACCAGGCGTAAGCGATCGCCTACGACCGCTGTCAAGAGTTGCGCAACCACGAGCGTTCGTGGATCAAAACCGGCGCCTGCAATTAGCAGGACACGGCGGTCATTGTTGCTCAAGTAGGATTTTACGAACTCCTCAACCTGACCGCGGCGATGAGCGACGCAAGGATCCCAGCGCACAGCGCCTTTCATGGCTCCTCCGCAAGTAACTCAATGAGTTCATGAGCCGGCGCCTCGACAAAACCTCCCCATCGAAGCGAGAGCCCATGATGCATAATGAGCAGACCATTGAGCTGAAGCAGCATCCACTTCTTTCGCTTGCAATCATAGTTGGGTACAAGTGAGAAGGCGTTGTGCGCGAGCGCGGCGTGAAGCACCTGGCGGAGCCTTTCATTGGTCGCCATGAGCTGATCGAAGTCCGCTTGCAGCACTCCTAGGGCATTGGCTCCAGACCCAAGGGGCGCATTACGTTCGAGACTTCGCTTAAGACAGCGCTTCGCAATACCATGGCCAAGGCGCCGCACGTCCTCCGCATGCGGAAAGCGCCAATGCTGCTCCAGAGCATCTTTCGCGCGTGCCCGGAGCAGTTCGTGCTGGCGGACCACGTCCAACTCTGGACTCCGTCCGCGGACAATACGCGTTTCAGCTTGGTCGACGAGGGGCGAGCACAGGAAAAGAAACTGCTCGACATTCATCGATGCGGCGTCGCAAAGTGTCTTTATACCGTAGTACAGCGGACGCTTGTGTTCGTGGAGCAAATGAACCCGTGCGCCCTCGGCCAAATGCGCACCGACCCGCATTGCGGGTTCCGTAGCTGTTTCCACATCATCCGTGGGGGTTTCGAACAGCGACCGTTGCGGTGTCTTAATTGCGTGGCGGTGAAGGAGGATACGCGTCATGGCCAAGCGCTCATCTCCAGTAATCGGATCCTTTGCGCCCTTGGCATAGCTATCCACTTCGGTTCGCAAGCTATTAAGTGTGCCAGCGCTAATTTTTGCGTTGCGCGCTTCTACCTTTAAGCGCTTCTCAAGATCGTCGAGCACGCCTGCGGGTGCATCACTCCGTAGATCTGGCAATAGTAGCTGTATCTTCTGAATCTTGCGCTCGACGAATATGGTCATGCGTGCCAGGTAGCGATCCGCCATTGCCATTGCCATCCGACGAAACCGCCGACGCGCTACGCCCCGATCGTCGTCGCCTATTCCATCCCGCCCCATGGTAATCAGTTTGCGGTCGCGGCCTTGCGTTAAGCCCGGATGTTCGTTGCCGGAAGGGCTATTTCCGGAGATAAGCACGTCCAAAGGCAACCGGTCACCCCACCCAAGCATCCATCGTGCAATGCGCATTTCTCGACGCACGAGCCAGCGCTCCACGGCCCTATACTGATTCGGGTGCAGTTTGGAGGTGTCGTCCAGAAGCAGCAGCGGCTGAAGCGCAATCAACGTCCCCCCCCATGGGATCATAACGTTCTGTACGAGGTCAAACGGACGGTAGGCGCCAATGTCCACTAGGTCCAACTCCGCCTCGACAGGCGGATCGAGCGCCGCGGTTAGTTCATAAACGGCCTGCTCAACCTGACTGGCCCGCTTGAGCACCTCCACCGCTTGTGCCCCCCCAATTGTCGACAGCAGGGTCTCACCGTCCGACCGGGGGCGGATGACGACGTGAGATAGATTTACCGCGGCAGCCTGCAAACCGCGAAGCCAACCTTGCATGGCCCGCGCCTGGATCAAGCTTTGGAGCAGGCCGTTCCTCAGATCCTCTCGATAGGGGAGTTCCCAAATTTGTCGATACTGGCCTTCCAGCCCGAGGCGATAACCAAGGACCAATGGGCGGTCACCTTCACCGATCGCATTGCATGCAATGAGGACCTTTAGGGTTTCCTTATAACCATCAACCTCGGGGTGACGCAGAAGTGCGGCGATGATTGGAAACTCGAAAAGTCTGGCGAGCGTCGTCTTGCCGGTTCCGGGTGGTCCAACGATCTGAACGAGCTTCGTATACAGTTCCTCGCCTGCGTCTTTGAGGTAGTCATCGAGGGGAGCTGGCGTTACAACAGATAGAAACGCCGTTTCGTCACGAATCTGCTCGATCGATCGATTTACGAAGGGATTGAACATCTGTCGCCATCTTCTCGGGTGTGCCTAACCATGTCGCTGCCGTCGATAGAAGAGGGGTCGCATGGCGTGGCCGCCACTCGCTTCCGTCTCGGCCCACAAGAGCGGGATAGAGTTGTTCGGTGTATTATGCTCGAGTACAATAGGCAGAGCACAGCCGGCAAAGCCGCGAGGAGGGTCCTCGCCACCGACCTGAAACGACTTGGTAACAATCGCCGGATTGAAATAGGTCGTCGTTAACGACCACATTGCGACATCATCGGGGTCTGTCGATGACTTTGACAATGCCAGTTCAAGTGGCAGTTCGACACCTTTGGTAAATTCGATGTTTCGTGGTAGTGGCTGGGATTTGCCCGTTTCCCGCCACGTTTCCCAACGCTGAGCTGCGATATCTAGAACGCCTGTATTCGCGAGATAATGATGTACGCAAAGTCGCCAGCGATTACTAAACAACTCATCGAACGAACCGTCCTTGCGAAGATTCTCAAGCACCTTTGCGAAACGGGGCAACTTTCCTTTCCAGGAATCTGCCTCACGAAGGAGGGATCGACCGCTTGCGATGAAGTCATCGATGAGGAAAACGACTTCGAATCGGGCAGTTGGATCGCCGAGGTCACTGCGCAAATCCTTACGGAGATCCTCCCATTTTTCCTTGTCTAACTGGGTCTGGAGCACCACCTGCTCGTTGCTGATATGTCCATCGTTTGCGCGCCGCAGCCTATCCAGCCGTGCGCCGTCACTCAGACCCATGAAAAGGCACTTGCGTCGCAAACGTTTCATTTCAGCGATCGCATTAGGATCTGCCCAGACCCGCCACGCGGCTATCTGGCAACGCTCACTTACCTCGCTGACGAGGATCGGCTCCACCACCTGAGGATAGAACAGTTCCACCAACCGTTGCATCTCCCCTGCGCTGATGAACACCAATCGATGCCTGACGAACCGCCAAGCCGTATTGCGATGTTGCGGCTCGAACTGCTGAAGCCAGCGGACCAAGTGCTCAAGAAATCGCCCGCCTGCAACATAGTCCTGGTAGGCATCGTATTTGGCCGCTGCCATCCACGCAAGGTATCTGTATTCTTGCCGGGCGGTCTCATCGTCCCGGGCCATAACCTCGCCGAGCACTCGAAGTGCAAGCCGAACGATCATCGCGGTGTTTCCAAATCGAGGGTGAACCCGCCAGCATCAGCGGGCTTAAGCGCATCCAGCAACCATTGAAGCCCTAGGGTACCTGAAACCCCCGCAGGCAACGGATTCCAGCATCCGGACAACGATGCGGACACGCGATCCACGCTTATCCCAAGCAGATCGTCAAGTAACTCGTAGTCATTGCCATCCGTGTCGCCCTGGTCCCCGAGACGAAGAACCCCCAAGTCGGGATCTTTAAGGCGTGAACGAACGAGATTAACGACGCGGCGCTTTCCCGACCAAGCCGGAACGATATCCAAAGAGTGCCCTGAGCAGACGACCTTGATCCCATCAATAGGAGCCTTTCCCTGGGCAAGCAAGGCGCAAACACGCCGTCGAGTCTGCTGAAGCTCGCCGGTAGAATCGTCAGCCTCCACCGTGATCTGTAAATCTTTGACCCGGACTTTGAGGCCTAATCGCAGTGGATTTTCGCTAAAAAAAGCCTGCGCTACGCGTTGAAGCACATTATCAGGTGTTGTCGATGGAAACGGCTCGTCGAGCCGAAACAACACCCCCCCGTTATAAAGTCCAAGCGTTATACGGGGCCACAGTTCTTGCGGAAGGGAGTGTTTCAATGATTCCCACACCGAATCCCCTCTACCAGTGGCGATACCGATCTCCATGCCTGCGCGCAGCAGCCTCGTGAGCCGCGCCGCTACGTTCGGCGGAAGTTTGTTCTCATAACGATGTGCGGCACTGCAGACTGTGCCGTCATAGTCAACGACAAGCCCCCCGATCCGTGTTTCGGCTACCTGCCGCACCCACGATACATAGGCGTTCCGCAATTCTGCGTGTTCATCAGCGCTTGCACTCGCCCAGACGCGAGGTCCAAGCTTTCGCGCAAGCGCCACGTCAGCAGCGCCTGGGGGGCTCACAATAACCGCACGAGGGAGCTTTTGGTGATAAAGCTTGCGACCAAACTCGGGTACCCCCGGTCGCCCAGGGTCGAACCCTTTCCGCTGCCCCACGTGGCCTGCCAGCACCATTGTCTGGAGGGTGAGCTCTATCGCTCCCCAAGCGCCATCCAGCGTGCTACGCAGTCGATAAATCGGGTGCGTAGACGGGAACAGGGATAGCGGCGACGAAATCACCTCCTCGTCTGCAGGCGTGCTTAATGCGAGAATCCCAGTGTCCGCAGCGAGCCGGGCAAGTCCTTGATGCCTGCCATGTGCGAAATTGCGCGGATCCACGAGCATGACGGTTCCCAGCCCCGCCTCCCCCCAACGCGATTCTATGTCGAATCCTGCCGGCATCGCCCAGCCAGAGGCCAGTGCGATGAGGACGCGTTGGTCTGGAAGACCGTTCCCGGAGGCACTCAAGTCGACAAGAGCAGGTAGCGTCGTCGGGGCTTCCGGCACGTCCCAGGCGCGACAGACAAGAACCATTGTAGCAATAAGCGAGCCCGTCGCAAGAAAACCGTCCTTGCCCAAGGGAAGGTCAACACTGTACAGCGCCTCAGCATTCGTAGGCTCGATCATCGCTGAGAGCGGACTTTCGCGACGGAAGCAGATCGCCGCCACAGGGCCATTAGCAGTGCTCAGCGCGTGCTTAGCCGCCGCCTGAATGTCGGTATTCTTGCCACTTGCGCTCAGCAGCAGGACACCCCCTCGTGATCGCGGCGCGCGAATATACTCCAGCGGCGTGATGGCCGTCGCTGGCCAGCCCGTTGCTTGTTGATGGAGACGTGCCGCAAGCGCGCAGGCTGCGAACGAGCCGCCCGATCCCACCACGAACAATGGTCCATCGGCAAGCCGGTGGACCAAGTGTCGAAGTCCCCTGATGTCGGGGTCTGACGTGGCCCACCGCCAAATCTCGGGGAGGCGCTGAAGCTCGGACGCGTAGGACATGATCTTGCGGGTAGCTGGTACTTCTTAGGACGCGTTGCTCGACCGTCTTGCGCGCTTCCGTCGCGATTGTCAACTACGCTCTTTCGTACCGTTGGATCGCGGCATGCGAACCTCTCTCTGACGCGCCCCTCGACAACACTCAACTCGTGATGCGCTGGCCATCCTGCTCCCATGAACGGTTTTTGCTCGGCAACACGCCGAGCTACCACCCGTTGCTCGTCGAATTTCTACTTGCGCCGCAGACATGACTGTGCTGGCGCCGCACAGCATCGTAGAGCGCTGTCATCGCGTTTGCGTGCTTAAGGGACCCGGAGAGGCAATACACAGCCCTCGATTTTGTTGACAGTACTCATCAAGTGGCGTGATTCTTCGGAAGCATGGCTGACATGACGTTGTCAAATCCACAATTGAGCCCGCCGTGCGGCGAGGGGCCGCGACCGTGATAGTTCAGGGCGAGTGCTTGAGTCACGTATCCGACGTTCAAGATCGAGAAGGGGCCGAGATGCAGTGTGACGCGGGGATGAAAAGCTGCTTTCCCCCGCCCAACGACTTTTTATCGCGATTCG
>CAZETM010000414.1:0-8412 GCA_964514885.1 uncultured Polyangium sp.
GCACGTCGAGCCCCCAGCCATCGAGACGCACGTCGAGCCCCCAGCCATCGAGACGAACGTCGAGCCCCCAGCCGTCGAGATGCACGTCGAGCCCGCAGCCGTCGAGGCGCACGTCGAACCGGCGAACGATGAACGACGTGCCAAGAAGAAGACCACGACGGCGAAGCGCACAGCGAGCGACTTCGAAGGCTTACGCTCTGGGCTAAATAAGGCCATCACCCAACACGGATCCCAGCACGCGGTAGCGCTAGTGCTGGTGTGGTCGCAGAGCACGATCAGCAAGTTTCTGGCGGGTAAACCACTCTCCCAAGAGAAGCGGGAAGAACTCGCTGAGTGGTTGAACGAAAAGCGCCTCTAGCCGCGGCGAACGGCGCAGATGCCACGGCGAAATCGTGGCCTGCTTAGCGTAAGCACAGCCGTTGACGTCCTAACCCGTTGCACAAAAACCGTTTCACGTGAAACGTTTCAATACCACGACCATCGAGAGGAACAACCGCGGCGTAAGCACAGCCGTCGACGCCATAACCCGTTGCACAAAAACCGTTTCACGTGAAACGTTTCAATACCACGACCATCGAGAGGAACAACCGCGGCGTAAGCACAGCCGTCGACGCCATAACCCGTTGCACAAAAACCGTTTCACGTGAAACGTTTCAATACCACGACCATCGAGAGGAACAACCGCGGCGTAAGCACAGCCGTCGACGCCATAACCCGTTGCACAAAACACGTTTCATGGTCGCCGGTTCGACGTGCGCCTCGATGGTCGCCAGTTCGCGGGGTGTGACGTTATCAGGTGCACAAATTTTCACTTTTCAATTTTGGTCATCCGACGCACGCTCGACAAGCGCTCGTGCCTAGACAGACCAACAAAAGCCATTCAATAAGTCGAAATTTCGCCGATCGACCCCTTGTTTCAAAGGGGCAACTTTGACGAGAGCCGTAAAATCGATCCACTTTTTGCATTTTTTCGCGTCAAGAACGCCCTGAAACTTGTTTCACGGCGTTACGGCTTACGCTTTTTGTGCGTCAATTCGAACTTTTTTTCGCGGTAAAACCTAGTTTTTGGCCGAGTTGACCCATTGCGCTACGCGTTAGTCCTTGGTTTCTCGTGTGCGTCGATCCGTGAGTTGCCGTAAATCGATCCACTTTTCGAACATCGAGAGCCACTCGATCCGCTCAACCTTTGTTTCACGGCGATCCGTCACACAAAACGAGACATTTTCAGCCTGTTTTTGTCCCCTCGCATGGAGCCACTTTTTCCAGAAAAGCCGCTTCATTTTCCGCAACTCATGAGCGGCTCTGCCAGTGGCCCACCACGGCGAGCGGCTGGCCCTGCTTAGGGTAAGCAAACCACCGGCGGCCTTCCCCAACCCCTCCTCACCTCGTTTGCCGTGAGTTGCCGTAAAGTGCCGCAGTTTTGCCGTAACCTTGCCGCGGCTGTTGCCGTGACGCTTTGCCGTACAAGATCACAAACTAGTCCCGGCTTGCTTGCCGTCACTTGCTTTGACTTGGCGTGCACTTGCAAGACTCGGCCAAGACTTGCCCAAGTAATCCCAAAGAAAGCTCCTAGAAACCGCCTAGAACGTTCCCAGAAACGTCCCAGAACGTTCCCAGAAACGTCCCAGAACGTTCCCAGAAACCGCCCAGAAATCCCCCCAGGAAACCACTCACTCGGGCGGGGGTGTCTCGTCGAGCTCCACCTCGGACGTCTGCGACGTGCTCACCACGCGAACAGGCCAGACTCGACGCTCGCCCCGACGGGGCGCGCTCCTGACCATCTCGGGCCGTACAGCGGGCGGTAGCACTTCGATGCGACGGGGTAGGGGCTTCACTTCCTGCCGTGGTCGTGTCTGCACCTTCTCGGGCTGTTTTTGTGCCACGGCGGGCCGATCTTCCGACACCCCAGCAAGCTCAACCGGGGGGGCGTCCACGAGCGGCGATGCGGGCGATGGTTTCTCCGGTCGAGAGAGCTTCTGCATGAACGCAAGCGCTTCTCGCGCTGCCTTCGCATTTGCCGCCAATTCTTCGGCACTTGGTCCGCTCGGTACGGCGATTTGCTCCGCCTTCGGTGGCGCCATCTCCTGCATGTGCTCACGCAAAAGAGCCTTGAAAGCCTCTTGAACGCGAGCTTGTAGCTCGTCTCGAAGCGCCCACATCGGGTGAGCCGCAAGCGTCAAAAAACCCTTGGAACCCTTGCGATCAAGCCATATCGCAAGCGTCCGATCTGCCAGCTTCCCAAGCGCGTCCTGCTCGAGCAGGTCCAAGCGAGCGGCAAGCTCAGACGCTTTTGACACCAGATGCTCGCCCATGTCCCGCGGATCATCCGGTCTGAGCTTCTGCGGCGCCATGGGAGCCCCGCCGTAGGTGCCCCGGTAGTGCTTACCGTAAGCATCGAGCAAGGCTCGCCACCCGTCCTGCCACTTCTCACCCGTCGAAAGCTCAACCAAAGATGTGTGCTGTTCCGCACGCGCACGCGCCGGAGATTCCACACTTTCTTTAATACTCTGATCCAGAGGATCAGAGTATTCCCCTCCCAAATTTGGTAGCCCTCGGGCCTCCCAAATTTGGGAGCCCTCGCCAACGTCGAAACCACTTGTTTTCGGCTCTGAAACGGGGCGGCGAATGTCTGCCCGTGCAAGGCGCGGAGGTCGCCCCAAACGGGGCGCGAGCCGGTGCTTGCGCTCCGCTTCCGGGAGCTGATAGGCAGGTCGTCCAAGCCCGTCGAGGACCGTGAAGAGGTAGGGCGCGGTACGGTGGTTGTTCGTGCGCGGTTCGGGGCGACCGGCCGCGCGACACTCTGCCCGAAGTCGCGCCCACGTCATCGGATCTGTTCGGAGGTACTGACCCACCAGGTGCAACCCGTGCACGTGCTTCCGAGCCGTCTTGATGTCGACTCGCGCCTCGTCGGCCAAGGTGGCCATCGAGACCCAACATCGACCGTCCGGGCCAGACAGCCGAACGAGCGCCTCCATCACGTGCGCACGTTGCCCGCGCAGACTCGCCCGCACGCGCTGAAAGATCGCCGGCTTCCAAGGCAGCGCCGAAGAAGGCGGGTTATGGCTCGCCTCGCTCGGTGTGGATGAAATTACCTGTGGGCTCGCAAAAACACGCGCCCCATCCATGAAGCGGGATCCACCCGCCACGGCTTGTGATAGGCTCATTTTTCACTTGAGCGCGTCGTTTCGGGCTTCGATTTGCCGTCTGGACCCGAGGCGGCGCGTTTGGCTTTTGTGCGCCTAAGGCGCACAAAAGCAGGTTTCCTCGTCTGACTCGGAACCAGTCCGAGCCGAACGCATGACGAGAGAAACACCCTTTCAGTGATTTGATCAAGGGGTGATTGTGTAGTTACGAGTCTGTGACTTGTAGTCACCTCGTAAAACGGCCTTAATCACCGCTGAATGGTGGGGTTTTACTGTCCGTAGACAGACGAGCGTTTGCGGCGCATACGCAACGCAGAGCAACGCAGGTCGTTTGCTTAGCCTAAGCGCTTGCGACTTGCGGAAAGGTCCCGCTTGCAGCGCAAGCGCCTACGTCACAAGTCGCAAGCGCTACGCATCGCGAGCGATACGAGCACGACGGGCAGGTTCGAGCTTCGCCAACACGAGGCGTGTGATGCTCGCATCGTGGCGCATCGTTTCGATGAACCATCCCAGATCGTTTGTCTGCGTGTCGTAGTTCAGAATGTCGAGCGGCTGCACGTCGAGTGCACGCGCAAGCTTGCGCATGGTCAAGGCGTTCATGGCCGTATACCCACGTTCGAAGCGGACGATGTTGTCGGCACTGAACCCGGCCCTGCGCGCAAGTTCCCTCTGAGACAAACCGCGTTCGAATCGCAAAAATCGAACACGTACGCCGACGTTGGCCACAAACTCACTCACGACGATTCTGTCTCGCACCACGACGCCCCTTTCATGGTGAAAACGGGACAACCCAATACAGAAGACCTCGCTCGTGCGGGATTCCCGCGCCCACCTCGACAAACGGGGCCGGGAGCTTCACCGGCTCCATGCGCAGGAGGTGGCGTGCTTCTGCCTCAAGGAGAGCCTTGTCGAGCAAGGCCCGCGGAACGTTCACGAGGCCCCCACGAACCAAGGGAATCGGTACGCAATACGCATACGTCAGATGAAGCCGACCCACGGCCGCGACAACTTGCGAGACAAGATCGGGAGAAGGTCGATCACCTCGTGCCGCACGGATACGCTTGACGTGTTGCTGCACGTCCGCCAACTCGAGCAAGTTCAGCTCGCGCAACTCCTCAGCGATCTCCGTGATGGGCCAACGAGGCCGTGAGCGAGAGCTAGGCGTGAGCGCATCCGTTTTCGAAGGCGGTGGAGTTTCGGAAGGTTCCATCGAGCGTTCACCACGAAGCAAAGACATGCGTCTACCGCTTCGCGAGCATCAGCGAGCGCCCCGAGATATGCCTAGAACCGAACTTCCGAAACGAACCTCTCGGGGCACTCGCTGATGCTCGCGAGCAATGGTCACGGAAAGAACGCGACGGCGCTTCTTTGGAGGTCCGCGGCCGTCGCGCTCTTTTCGTGGCTCACATGCTTATGGAGCGGGGAGCGAAATCCCGGACAGCAAGACGCACGAATTTTGAATCTGCGTCAGTTTAGCCGGGTTGCTTCGGTGGTGGCAGTCCAGGCGCACGGCAACAAAACGTCACGACGCCGCTGTTCTCATTGTCGTTCGGGATGACCGCCCCTATCGGTTCGCCGCCCGTCACGGCGCATGTTCCCGGATGAAACGATAACTCGCTAATCGTCTTGCTTCCCAGCGCAAGACCAGGGGGCTGTAGATCCGCACAAAGGGGGCCAGTTGACGCCATTTGATATTTGTTGATCTCCGTTGTGCACGACGCCTCGGAGTACAACCGGAACGAACCGATGCAAACGCCGTCCTTCGGCGTCCCGCAAGCGCACGCGGAGCAACCGCGATCGTCGATCGGGTTGTCCTGGTACACCCAACGCGGCCCTTCATTGTCGTAGTTGTCCGGGCATACATCATATTTGCCCGTACGCGCGAGACAATGAAGCCACCCTTCCGACAACGTATTTACGCAGTGTTCCGGCGTCGTTGCGCATGTTCCATCGAGGTCCTTTGCGCGGCACGCAAGCGCCCCTTCAAGCCATTCGTGTTTGTCAATGGTCGCATTTGGTTTTTCGACTGTCGGCGTGCATGACTCGTTTGTCGGTCCGGGCAACGTCGACGCGCTCACGGACTGCGAGCATGGAACTCCATTGCATAGTTTTCCCGCGGGCATCGCATCGACTGATGTACACGAGCCGTTCCAATTTGGCGGACCATTGAAAGGCGTCGTTTCGACGTTGCTCGCGTTGCACGTGCCGCTTCGTATCTCGATAGTCGCGGGCAACCCAATACACGAACCTTCCGCCAAACACGCGCACGCGTCGCATTTCGCAGGGGGCGCGACAAGCTTATCGAAACCACGCACCTTTTCAAACGGTGTCTCGACTGGACATGTCTTTGCGTCCAATTCCGATTTCGATCCAAACCACACAACGAGCGGCTCGTACGGCCAATCGAGTGCAAATGAATCGCTCGCTTCGGGTACGCAATCACCTTTGCATGCGTTGGGATCTGGGAAAAAGGACGGTTCGAGTCCTGGATCGTTCTTCGCGGAAGGTGCATCAGTATCGGCATCCGTGCCGGCGTCGACTGGTTTGGTGCAACGTGGACTTGCTTCTAATGGCGTCGAGTCACATTCAACAATATCCACCGATGGAGGAGCAGAACACGCATTCACGGCAAATAAGCCGATCATAATGGACACGGCTGAAAACAGTACGCTTGCGCAATGTGCACTTTTCACGGCTAAAACTCCCATCCACCAAGCAACTGTCCGCCGGTCAAAATAGGCGGCTGATCGACAATGAGCCGATCACCGGCCCAAATTCGATGACCGTTACGTAAGACAATGACGTCAACAACGCCCCGCAAGACAAACATCGACGAAATGGGGAATTCGGCTCCTAATCGTCCACCAAGGCCGGGCTTAAAATGAGTATTCGAGGCTTCTTTGTACGTCGTGTCCGAGAAGTCGACGCTGAGCACTCCTAAATGCCCGAGAGCGCAACCAATAAACCAGCGAACATGACCACATGCAGAAATGATACCGCCTGCCGTCATTGCGCTGATCGGTTCACCGGCAACCCCCGTCGTCAACCAAGCGGCTCGACCTTCGAGTCCAAACGAAAAATACTCATTGGGCTTCAAACCAACGCCAACGACACCACCTACCGCGGGATTCCATGACGCGACGCCCAACACGGTCACCACGCCACCATTGACGGAAAACCGAGGCCCGCTTTTCTTCGCTGGTTTCGTATCTTTCGGTTCGCCATAGAAAGGATCTTCCTTTGACGAATAGTTCGGATCCGTCGCGATGTTGGACGCGGGAAGATACGGCGGGAATTTTCTCGTTTCATTCGCAATGGTAGCCATGGGTGCGGGGAGTTCCGGCAGCTTCGGAGCCGCGAGCGGTACGAGGTTCAACGATACCGTGATTTCGTCGCCCGGCTTGGCGGTGAACGTTTCGACGGCTTCCTCGTAGCCGTCCAGCGTAGCGCGTAGCGTATGCTCTCCGGGCACAGCAAAGCGCCAGAAAGACGAGAGCCCCTTGCGATTCCATGTGATCCCGTCGCAAGTAACTTTTGCGCCAGCTTGCGAGATGTCGACATTGACCCACGTCGTCAACGCTTTCGCCCTGTCGTAGGCCGCCACAACATCGCGCCGCTCTTGCGTCGATACGCCCAGCCCCTGCCCATGGACGACCGCCTCGTACAAATCCTCGCCTGCGTGGTCGAGCTGTCCGAGCTTCATCAGGACAAGACCACGGCGTCCCGAGATGACCGGATCCGGCTGAATGTCGAGCGCGGCTTTGTACAACGTCGCCGCCTCGTCGTATCGCCCCGCCAAACGAGCTTGATCGCCTGTCTTCACGAACGCTCTGAGACGTGTTTCCTTCTCAGCATCCGTGAGAGCTTGCGTTTGGTCCGCTAAAGAATCGGCGTGAGCAGTGGCCGAAGCACTCAGACAAACCCCAAGGCAAAAAGCAACGCCCCTAAACATTGAGAGTCGATCTTGTGCGTTTCCCCCACTCGCGTCAATGAATTTGCGGGGTATTATCGTCCGTTGGGGCGATGGTCGGAGGTGCTCGGCTCATGCTTGTGTGAAAGGCGCGGCACGTACTCCGGGGGGGGCGGAAGTTTGTCTACGACCTTCGTCGGCGTAGATACGGCGCGAACACTGGTCATTTGAGCGGGATCAAGTTTGCCGTTGGGTGCGTCGTGAATGACCTTTCGTTCGTCCGACTGATGCATTACGGCAATTTTTATCGGGGCAAGAACTCGAGCATCACCGGTCATCGATGCGTGCATTTGTGGCGTTTGGTTCGATGGGACGAACGACAAAAAAGCCAAGATAGCGGCGGCAACTTGCCCGGTGTAATGCGAGCGTTCGGACCATCGAGAATCAGTTTTGTCGAATGAAACGGAGTCATTACAGCCTGCAACATGGGGCGGCATGACGGAGAATGCTTCGCGGCTGATACATCGGGCCAAATGATTCCTCGCGCGCTGGTAGTCTTTCTGGCTCGTGGTTACTGAAATGTCCAATTCGAGCGCTATTTCTTTATGAGACATATCGTCGACGACGTGCAAAGCGAGCACTTGCACTTGTTGCGTCGAAATGCTTTCCGCGGCATTTACAATCGCGCATCCTGCTTGGTTTCGACGCGCGCATCGTTCGGGTGAATGTTCGTGCGACGGGTAATCGTGGACGTTCGGGTGATATTCGGTAAAAAAGGCGCGGTACAGCTTCGTTTTTCGCAAGTGTTCTCGAATCACGTTCCATGCAATGCCCCGCGCCCATTGCTCGAAGTCGCTTTTTTCAGCTTGAAACGTGGTGAGCTTTGCGAGGATATTGATCAACGCCTCTTGTATGAGGTCGTCGACGTCAACGCGTGACACGCGATAGCGACGACACTTCGTCGTGACGTAGTGTGCGATACCTTCGCGGAAGGTAGGCTGTTCAAGCCGAAGGGCGGGAACGGGCATGCAGGACCTCCATCTTGCTTATGGATGCAAGCCCCAAAAGTCGGACAGACTTTTTGGGGAAAAGTTTACGGCTCGAAGAAGAGGTCTGCGCCG
This sequence comes from uncultured Polyangium sp., assembly GCA_964514885.1. Lineage (GTDB taxonomy): Bacteria > Myxococcota_A > Polyangia > Polyangiales > Polyangiaceae > Polyangium. Next base: position 8,175 of record CAZETM010000414.1, read on the forward strand.
CTCTACCCTCTAAGGTCGGTTCGAGGTGGAAATCACGAAATTCTCCTTCGAAGGCCGGTCGATTTTTCCGGAAGCGGTGACGCGGGGCACGTTCAACGGGTGAGCCGTCCAGCGCTCGCGCGGGTTACTACAGTAGTAACGCACCGAAACCCTCGGTGAGGCATCTTCGGACATCGTTTCGCATCTTTTATTACGCCGCTACGTTTACCGATACCGTCGCAGAACGTCGGAAATTGAG
>CAZETM010000415.1:0-8412 GCA_964514885.1 uncultured Polyangium sp.
GTAGGCACTTCGGAGTTTGCACAGCCGCACCAAGAGTTCCCTCTTTGTTTCCGAAGCCGCTCGGGTAGGCACTCGCGAGTTTCCGCAGCTCCACCCCGAGTCGCCGATTTGCTCCGTGGTGCCTCGGTGAGTTCCTCTATGGTTACCAAGCCGCCTCGAAGACGTCCCCAAATTTTTTTGCACGAGTGATGAACATCTTCGTGGCCATCTGCAACTGACCGAATACCACCCCAGGCACGGGGTTGGGCAGGACAAAGGAGCGACGTCATGAGTCAGCTATCGTTTGCCTATGTTCCTCAATCGGGTTTCGCGGCGTTTCATTCCACGATGACCTCCAGCGTTTGGTCGCTGATCGATTCGTCGGCATACGCGGATCCGAGCAAACCGTTATGGGATGCGCCGCCGTTGGTCATGGCCAAGACTCGAATTCAACGCACCATTCACCGGTTGCTGGTGGCAATGGCTGGAGCGGGTGGCGCCAAAGGCTGTGATCGCGCGTGGGATGGATGCCAGAAACAGCTCAATGGGTTGCTTGGCGTGTATGCCGCGTCGAATGAAATGGCCAAGCGGGATGCGGCGAAACGTTTGCAAAACACGTTGCTGCTCGGTGCCGGGGTGGCGCAAACGCTTTTGCGATACCAAGAAGAAGTGGATTTCGGCCGCAAGCAGGTTGCAATGGCGGCGACTGGTCAAGGAGCTGCCGATGTTGCATTGTTGGGTTTGGGGCCAATGATGAATGAGATCGCGTTGGCAACGGAGGCTCTTGCTTCGGTGATTGGTCACGGTGAAACTGTGGCTCCACCTCACGCGAGACGCGCGAAAGCGGTAGCCGCGTGTATGCTCACGTTTGACGCGGTTGCCGAATCTCTCGAATGGATGATCGAATACGGCGGTAGCGGTCCGGATCGGGACGTTGCAATGGCCCTTCATGCATCGCTAACGGACTTGGCCGCGCGGTATACGGCGCCCGTGCGCGTCGCTCCATCCACAGAAGCTCCACCTCCCAGCGTGCATTGATTCGTGTGCGGCATACGAGCGTAGCGTTATGTTACGCAAGTATGCCGCGCCCGCGTTTTTCGTCGTTCTTGATCCTTCCCAAGCCTCGAACGAACGACAACCTCACACTTCAATAGGGCGGGGATCCCTTCGAGCCCAAACGGATGGTCTGGGGGGTGAGACGCCGAGCAACAATGGCGCGCTTGCGCAACGCTCAGCGTCTGCACGATCATCGAGGTTTCGGTACGTGCGCGTCATTTGATGTTCGCGCGCGATGTCGTGCTTGGTGAGTACGCGAGCGGATGGGGATGTTCAGGGCTAGATCGTTGGCAGAAGCGGACGTTCCGGAAGCTTTGCGCGTTTTCGGCGTTGCGGATTTGCGGTTGTGGACTCCAAGTCCACAAAGGGGTCGAAAGTTGTGGCTTCCGAAACCACAAGCTCAGCGTTCTGGCGATTGTGGTGCCTGGTGAAACGCCGTTACGGCCGTCTTTTGGTTGATTGATTCGCGCGAGCTGTCGTTGGCAGCACGCTGGAGCAAGTCGACCCACTCGGATCCCGCAAATGTGGTGCAAAGACGGCGGATTCGTGTGGTTTGTCTTTCTCGATGCGTCATCGACGGGGCCTTCGAGTAAGTTGTCTTTATGAAACCTGTCGTCGACGGAAGTTTAGCAACGGTTGGCTTTTGCCCGACGTAGGTGCTTGTTTTCGACAATGAGTGCCAACGCACTTTTGTGGTTTCATAAACCACAAGCGTTCGTTTTGGGACCAAGAAACTGCATATCCATCGGCCAGGCGCAATGGTGATGGAGGCACAGTCGTTGCACTGAGTTTTCGGCGAGTCGATTGGAACGAATGCTGAATTTCGCAGCACGCGTCGATGGATTGAAACATTGCCGGGCTGGGCTGAAAGCTGAACCAAGATCACGAACTCGAAAAGGAGAGTATCGATCATGACGACACGGAGGGACTCGAAAGACAGCAACGTCAAAGAGAAGACGGCCGCCAAGGCGCCCGAGGCTGAACCTGCGCCGATAACGGGCATTGCGACAGATCCTGCGCCCGCACCGACGCCGGCGCCGGACGGGAACATCAACGCCATCTGAAAAGAGATGGAGCTGGGTGGGCTGTAGATTGCGCGATGCGCAGCGTGGCCAATGACAGCAGGAATCGAATCGCTTCAATCAAGACGCTTACAACGAGTAGTAGAATAAGAGGAACGATCATGGCGACATATACGTGGACGGGCGGGGGAGCCGACAACAAATGGAGCACGGCGGGAAATTGGAGCGGCGGCGTCGCTCCTCCCGTAGACAGCTCAGCGCACACGTTGGTATTCGCTGGAACTGCCCAACTGGCAAACGTCAACGACCGCGTCACGCATGTGCAGGGTCTCGAATTTGCGCTTGGGGCTGGCAGCTTCAGCATTACGGGAACGTCCTTCAAACTTGGCAATGGCGGGATCACGAACAAAAGTGGCAAGTCGCAAGAAATCAACAACAACATCGAGTTATCCGGCGCGCAGACATGGGTGCTGACGTCTGGAAATCTAGTGCTCTGGGGCGAGATCTCCAGCCAGTCGAGCTTCGCGGGCACAGTCATCCTCACCAAGACCGGCACCGGCCAGCTACATTTGCATAGACGCAACCCCGTCGCCCCGCCCAACAGGTATTTCGGAGACACGGCGATCAACGAAGGGATCGTAGGTATTCACTTTGACAGCGCCTTCGGAAACGCCGCGAACTCGCTGATCTTCAACGGCGGAACGCTATTGACCTGGGACTTCGCGACGCATACACGAAAGATCATCCTGGGAGCTGGCGGTGGCACCCTCCAAGGAACCTTCACGCAAAGCGGCGTGATTTCCGGCAGCGGCAAGCTGACCACGAAGGGCAACATAACGCTGACCGCGGTCAACACGTATTCCGGCGACACCGTTCTTACTGGATTCGGCACGCTCGTGGTCAAGAGTCCGAACGGCTTGGGGGCTTCGCCCAACGTGATGATAGAAGGCACCCTCAAGATAGACGACATCGACCTCGCCTCGAACGCCACGTTCACGCTGAACGCCTGGACGAGCGCAATTGCACTGGTAGGCAGCGGCACGGCATCGGTACACGGCAAGGTGATCTTGGGTGGCAACGGCCCCATTCGCGTCGACCCGAACGGCGTCTTTACGCTGTCGGGATTGATTGAAGGCAACGGGTTTAAGAAAGAGGGCGATGGAACGTTGATCCTCACCCACGCCAACACGTACACCGGTGGAACCGCCGTCAATGCCGGGACGCTGCGCGCGAGCCACGAGAATGCGTTGGGTACTGCGCTCAATGGTACCACGGTTGCAAAAGGCGCGACCCTCGAAATCGCCAACAAGGCCATTGGCGCCGAAGCTGTCACCCTCAATGGCGGAACGCTCAAGGGTACGGGCACCGCCGCTTCTCTGGCGGGCAACGTGACCCTGGCCGCGAGCACACCGGCGGGAACGACGAGCATCGTTCGGGCCGACAATGTCAATAACCTCGACGGCACTGTCACGTTGAGCTCGTTGACCCTCTCGGGAGTGATCTCGGATGGTACGAATACGTTTCCCCTCATTAAGGCCGGGAACGGAACGGTCATTCTGGCCAATGCCAACACGTACAACGGCACGACCACCGTCCAGGCAGGTACCTTGAGCATCCTGGGAAGCACAGCGACGGCCGGTACGGGGCTTATCGATGTGCTCGCTGGCGCCTCGCTGGTCCCCAACTTGGTCGCCACGATCGCGAATATCGTTCATAACGACGGCCTTGTGGATTTGCTCCCGGGCGGCACAAAGCCCATGAGCATGGTTGATTTCACGCGCGACGTGTCAGGCGCTGGAAATTATACCAGCAACATCCGCTTTGCTGGCCGCTACAGCCCTGGCAACGGAAACATCGGTGCAATAACCACCTTTGGGGGCGACCTCTTATTCACCCCAACGGGGAGCCTTGACATCAAATTGGGAGGCACGAGCCCCGGGCAATACGATCAGGTGAGGGTTACAGGTGTCGCCAGTCTGGCCGGAATTCTACGCGTCACGCTTGTCCCCGGCTTCGTACCCACGCTCGGCGCTGTCTTCACGATCATCACCTATGCCAGCGCAGCGGGTGCGGGATTCGCCACGATCGAACTCCCTTACGTGTCGAGCACCACGGCGTTCATTGTCGAATACAAAGCGACCAGCGTGGTCCTCACGCTCGTGAATTGGCCCCCGAACACTCTGCCGGCACCTGCGGGGTACTGGAACTTCAACTCACTCGTAAACGGAGCGCTCCCGGATATGTCTGGCAATGGCGCAGACGGTCAACTCATGGGTGAGGTGTCGTTGTCAACAGGGCTGTTCGGGTCCGCGGGAGAGTTTCATGGCCGCTCGGGGGAAGGGGCAAGTGGCAACGATGCCGTCGAGATCAGCAGTGCCAATCGTCCACAGCTACACTTCCAGGCTCAGGTGAGCGCGGCAGCGTGGGTGTATCCAACCGCCGATTCGCAATTCCGTAGCATCGTCAATCAGTGGTATGCGATGGACTCTTTCCAGCTCGGGATTGTCAATGGGAATTACTTCTTCTCCGTGGCCGTCCCGGATCCGAATGAGACATGGGGCAAGCACTACATGGTCGAAACCCCGGTCACCCTCAACTCCTGGGCGCATGTGGCTGGCGTGTACGATGGCAGCGTGATCAAGATCTACGTAAATGGGGTCTTGCGGGCCTCGATCCCGGCGTCAGGCACGCTGCAGCAGTCCACACGGCCCATTACGATCGGCAACCACCCGAGCCCGAACGGCTTCAAAGGCAAGATCGACGAGGTTCGGCTGTATCAGCAAGCACTCACCGATGCGCAAGTGGCATTTCTCGCTTCAAGCACCCCCTAACATCACTCCTCTCGCCCTCTCATCGTAGGTCCAAACCCTCCCGAGCACCGAACGGACAAACCATTTCGGTGCTCGGGAGACCACATCACCAGCGCATTGCCACGTTTCTACCGAAATGGTGCCGTGACACGTCGAGGACAGGCCATGCAAAAGCAGAAACCACCGGCAAGTTGGATGGAAGTTTGTCTCGACCGACACGGCGACGAAATCCGCGTCAGCGCTCGCGGTTGCCGTGGCGAACAAACCCAGCCACGCCCCCTCGGCCCCGAACAGCTCGCCTCCCACATGCTCCGCTTCGCGGCCCTCGTACAACAAGCCGCGTCACGCGGCAAACCCCTCCTGCCCGCTCTACTCGCCGATGCCCAATGCGCCGAACGAGCCCTCCTCGATAGCAAAATCGAAATCATTGCCTCCCGTCTCCGCGAAGCGGCCAGCTCCCCATTGCTCGTCCGGTTCATGGTCCATAATCGCGAACTTCAATCCGTCCCCTGGGAAGCCCTCTGCAAACCCGGCGAAGCCCTCGGCTTTTGGGCCAGCGCCCCAGATATCCTCCCCGTCCGCGGCGTCACCAGCGAAAAACCGTGGAAACCACCCACCGTCGATGGCGCCGTCCGTATTCTCGCAATCGCGCCAAGCGGAAACGCCGGCCTCGCCATGCTCCGCACCGCATTGCAAACACGTATCGACGCCGGCGAAGTCGCCTGGCTCCCGCCCATTGAAGGCCCCATCCGCACACAATACCTCTTCGAACGCCTTCGTCGCGAACCCATACCGCATGTCATCCACTTTCTCGGCCATGGCAGCCTCCAAAATGGCGTTCCCGCCCTCCGTATCAGTGATAGCAACGACGACGACGACGAAACCTGGCTGCCCGTCGAATTGCTCGCCCAACAGCTTCAAGTTAGCTTTCACCATTCGCTACGCCTCGTCGTCCTCGAATGTTGCGAAGGCGCACGTCCCTCAGCATTCGCTTCCGCAGCCGAAATCCTCGCACGAGCCGGTGCCGATGCCGTCATCGCCCACCTTTGGCCCGTCAAAGCCAATATCGCCAGCGCATTCTCCACCGAAGTCTACCGCGCTCTCGCCGGCGCCGATCGTAATGCCGGCGATATCGCCATCGCCGTCAATGAAGCACGACGCGTCATTCTTGGCGCTTTCGGTGGCACCGCCGAAGCTTTTTCACCCGTCCTTTATCTACGTGGACCCGACGGCGTCATTTTCGATTTCTCCAGTCGTCTGTTGGCTCCGTTCAGTCGACGCGGATCCACCAAGCCTTCCAAGACCGACATCGCCCCAGACCAACATGACATTCCTACGCCCATGGCCGCCCTTGTCGGCGCACCGGCGGGACAAACCTATCTCACCAACGACGCCTTGATCCAACTCTGGCGCCGAGCCCGAGTTCGCGACGAATTGCGCTTCAATCCACCCCGGGACGGATTCGATGACGGCAACAATGCAACACGTGTCTTCCGCCTCGGTCCAGGCGCGCTGGACGTTTTTCTTGGACGAACCGCAGACCAAAAAGGGCACAAGAACGACCTGGTCCTTCCCTATAAAAAGATTTCGCAGCAATGCATTCGTATCACCGTTCGGGAAGGACGCACGACCATCCAACGTCTCGAAGAATGCCGCGCACAAGTCATGGTCAACATGCATATGCTCGAGCCCGGCGAAGAACGCGCCATTTACCATGGCCAGTTCATTACGATCGGACAAGTCGTCTCCGGTGTTTTTGTCGACGGCCGATACACACAGCCTCAAGTGTCCCCTCACGCCGTCGATCCGATGACGGGCCTGCTTGGTCGAGAAGGAATCGCCTGGGAAATCGCCATTGGTCTTCGCCTGGGCGAACCTCCACAGTTGTTGTTGGTAAAACCCAAGGGCGATGGTACCGCACAGGAATTGGCCGCATGCCGTGCAGCACTCGCGCTCCACACGCACGTGCCGTCACAGCCCATTGCGCGCCTCGACACTTGCGTCATTATGGTATTGGCAGGCGCCGAAGCGCTGGAACCACTTGTCGCCATTGCGCAAAAAGCCGCCGGGGTTCCCGTTGTCGCGGGCCATTACCACATTGCTTCGGTTGCCTCCGATGCGCCCGCGCGCGAAGCTGCCGCGTGTGTCGAAAAAGCCCGCGCCGCCCTCGACCGCGCCAGCGTGCTTTCCCCACAAGGCACCATTCTCGACCTGAAGCGACACACCCCGCTGCTGCTCGATGTCCCTCGGTTCGAACGCGACGCTGCTGCGCTGCTTGCGCGCGGCGGTGAAATCGTTTTGCTCGCATTGGCCGAACGCGATCGGCTCGAACAACTCGGCGCGGGCGTTTGCGACGCGCTCGAACTCGAAGTGCTCGAAATGCTCGGTCGGAGCGCAGGCCCGCAAGCCATGTTGACCCGACCGCTGCCTGGAATCGTCGCGTGCGCCGCGCCCGGAGCGCTCGAGGATGCCGCACGCGATGTCGCTGCAAATTGGCGCGCCCTCGGTCCGGTGCGCGGCGAGAACATTGAAGTCGAACGCGGGATCTGCATTGAGATCGTCCGCGCTCCAGATGCGCCAGACCTTGCTCGACGCGCCGTTGATCTATCGTCCGGACCCACGTTGCGCATTGAATCGCTCCCGGCACCGCTCGCGCTCCGCGTCCGCGCAGCACTCGGCGCGACCAGTTCTCTTGAGGCCGCCACCACATTCGTTGAATTGATCCGCGAGACGTTCCGGTTTGTCGCCGTTGCACTCATGAGTATGCTTGTCCGTTCGTCGCAAGCGTTCCCCCCGTCGGCAGCCATTGACGACGGCCACGTTTGGCTCGATCCTTGGCGAAATCGAGCGATGCAAGCCGCCGCGGCGCTTGCGAACACGCCCGGACGAACCGGTGCCTTGGTATCCGCGTGGTTTGACCCGCAAGGCATTCCGCAAGGCGCCCTCGCTGCCGCCACTCGCTTGGCTTCCTTGCTGCAAACGGGCCTGGAACGCCGACCCATTGATATGGCGCTCCTACATCGTGAAGGTTCCGCCATTCGCAATGTCCTCGACGATTTCGTCGCCGCTCTCGGCGCGCTTCGTGGCTGGGCTCTCGTTGCCGTCGAGCGCTCGGACGCGCTCGATCCTTATCGGGATGCCGAAACGATATCGTATATCGATTACACGGGGTCCTTCGAATTGGGCACGCCACGTCGCGTCACGCTTCTTTCGGGCCGACGCGTTGGACCGTTCGTATACCTTGCTCGATTCGCCGAAGGCATCGTCGTGCCCCTTGAACCGTTTGCCCGTCGGCGCCTCTGTCCGGCCTGCGGCATTGAAGAATTATTTTGGGCCGAGCGGCATATCACCACACCGGGTCGTCACGCCTACCGCAGTGTTCATCGCGGCCACACGCTCGAAGACAACGTCCAACCGCGGGACATTCCCCCGCCCCTCCGAGGTGCTGAATGAAATTCGTCAATGGCAAGGTTCCAAGAGACGTATCGGCGCAGTTTCTCCTTCGCCTATCGCGTTTCGTTCTTCTGGCGCTTGCGCTGCCCGCG
>CAZETM010000416.1:0-8406 GCA_964514885.1 uncultured Polyangium sp.
CGGTGGACGTCGGGAGCTGCATGCTACTCGATGCGACCTACTATTGTCTCGAAGAGGTTGACAATGGGAATACGGCGACATTCATGGCGACGTACAAACGAACGGACTCGTTCGGCACGGTGATTGAAAAGATCAGATGAGTGGCGATTCGGGGTGCTCATGGCGCGATTCGAGTGATCACGGCTTCGTGCCCGGGCGTCTTTTTGAAGGTTGCTTTGAGAGTTGCTTCGCCTGCCCGTATCGAACGGAGGTTGCTGATCATGTGCTGCATTGAGGGTTTTGACGTGGCAAGCGCCCACGTGCGTGACCGCGTTCGTGTGCAGGGTTATGAGGGGCGTGTCTGTTTTGGCGCACGCGAACGATGACAGCGCTGTCAACGTCGTGATGAAAACATATGCACCGCTCGCCATCACCCCGTCCTCGGCCAGAGATACACGAGCCCGAGCGGGTCGACGCGAAACGCACACACTTCGTACGCGCGCTCGATGCGTTTCGGCTCCGAGGTGATTTCGTCATCAATGGTGTGCAGCCGTTTTTCCCAGAACGCGCGCTCCATGGCGGCTTGCCTGCGCGCGGCTGCATCACCCAACTCCAATTCCTGCTGCGGATTGTCGTGGTGTTTGCGAATGCGCGCTTTCTGCGCTTCGAGCACTTTGACGATATCGGACGCTTCTTTCGCCGCGCGTTTGCCCAGGTCTTCCTCGGCACGTTTACGAGCGGAATCACTGCGCTGGATCAGCAGCGGCAATAGCTCGTCCATGTCGCGCTCGGCCGACTTCGCCAAGTCTTCACTCAATCGAGCATGCGGCAATTCGCCTCGCGCGAGCCCATCCTCCAATTCGCGCCAAATCGTATCGTGGTGATCTTGACCAATGGCCCGAAGCTTCGTTTTACGCACGAGCGGCGCGGTCCAAGGCGCCGTCACCATAATGACCTCTTCATGCAGCCGCGACGCGTGATCACCATAAAGCCCCAATCGTCCAAGCAAAATGACTTTGGGCTCGGCCTCTTCGACCAACACCGCCGTGGCGCGCGTGAGGTCGTGATGGAGAAAGCCTTGCGCGCGAAAGCGCCCCAATAAACGCTGCACGATGCGATGTTCGAGGTGCAAATGCACGACTTCGCCACCGAGCTTGCCGGTATCTGCAAAAACAATGGGACGCAATTGCGCTTGACGTCGCCAGGCGCGAATGTCCACGTCGCGAGGTTTGTCGGGCGTGCGCAAGGCATCGAGCAATTCGGCCCAACCTGGGTCGGCCCCGGGGAGTTTGTCGAGGGCAGGGAAGGCGAACGCACCTGCCGGAACGGGTTTACCCGAGGAAGGGAGCTTGTCAATCGCCGGATTGAGCGCACGTAATGGCTCGGCACCAATCAAACGGAGCGATTCGGACAAAGCGCGTTCGAGATCTCCACCACGCAAACCGAGGTGTTCTTTGGAATCCTTGAGCAAAGAACGCAGCGTTTCGAGTTGCTTTTCGAGCGTGGCGCTTCGTTCGCGGGATGCTTCCAGCTCGTCTGGTGCAGGTTTGCCTTTGATGGCGCTGATCGATCCACACAATGCAGCGGCTTGTTGCAATGGAATGCCGTGCGCAAGAAGCCGCAACAATTCACCTTCGACGACGGCCCCCAAGCTGCCTAGTTCCTTGTGAATGGTCTTCGTTTTGTCGACGAGCACTTCCAGGACGCGATCCTCGGTGCGTTGCGCAAATACGAAGTAGTGACAATTGACGACGTCTTCTTGCTGGAGCTTGCGATCGATTCGGCCATTACGTTGCTCCATGCGACTGGGGTTCCACGGTACGTCGAAATGGAACAGGTCGGCGCAATGGCTTTGGAGATTGACGCCTTCACGAGCGGCATCGGTGGCAATCAGGATGCGCACCGGGTGCTCGGCAGGATCGCCGTTGAAGGCCTTTTTGATGGCCTCGCGTTTTTCGTCGTTGGTGATCCCGCCGTGGAACACTTCAATGCGCTCTTCGGCGCGATCGGTAAACGTTATCGCGGCCTGGAGCTGTTCTTCGAGGTAACGTTTGGTGTCGGTGTATTCGGTGAAAATGAGCAAACGCGCGGCGTGTTCGCGTCCTTTGCAGCGATCGAGCCACCGAGCAGGTTTGGCGGGTCGAACGCCACGAGCAGGAAGATCGGGGCAGAGGTGTTCACGAATCCAGGCTATGAGGTTTTCGATCCTTGCATCTGGCGCGCCTGCATGAGTTTCGGCGACGTCGATCATTTTATCGAGCAACGCAAGCTCGGCGGCTTCGGCATCTTCGCTGGAGGCGTACGTGGCGGCTTCGATTTGCGCGGATTCTTCACGACGCAATTCGTCTTCGCTGACGCTGGCGCGTTCGTCGTCTGCGCCCGGAGCTTCGCGTAGCAGCTCGAGCTGTTCTGCGGTCACCTGAGGCAGCTTGCTTTTTTCGTTTTGCTTCTTCTCACGAGCTTTGCGCAATGACTCGCGATGCGTGAGCAGCGTGCACCGAAGCGCTTCTATGGACGAAAGCAGCCGTTTTTGCAGCGCGATGTCCAAGAGGCCCGCGGCGGCTTGCGCAGAGCGTGTGGCACGTTCGAGCCTTCGTCCGCGCATATCGCGATATTGTTCGAGCATGCCGGAGAGCACGAGTTCGGGGGCGGTTTCGGGCAGACCTTGGATGGTGATTTGTTTGACGTCGCGCCGAGGAAACGCGACTTTGACTTCGCGCAGGTCGGACTTGAGACGACGCACCATGATGGGCTCGAGTTGTCGTTGTGGGTCGTCGAGAGGGATTCCGCGTGTAAAACGCTGCGGATCGAGCACTTCGAGCAACGCGGTAAAACTATTCGAGTGACCGTTGTGTGGCGTGGCCGAGAGAAAGAGTCGATGCTCGAACAGCTCGGCGATTTCACGTACAGCGCTGGTGAGCTTGGAGTCGATGGCGTATTTGGTGGCGCTGGCTGGAGCGGCGTTGTGCGCTTCGTCGAGGATCATCATCGATGCGGCGCCGTCTTTTTCGAGGCATGCGCGGAGGGGCGCGACATACGATTCATCGCGGACGAGGGCGTGGGAGATGATGAACAAGTTGTGGGTGAGCCAAGGATTGACGGAGTAGCCGCGTTCGCGTCGTTTGGTGAGGACAAACTCGCGATCGTAGATGACGAACGAGAGACCGAAGCGACTTTCGAGTTCGTCGCGCCATTGGATGACGACGGAAGGAGGCGCTACGACGACGACGCGGCGGACGCGTTGGCGCATGAGCAGTTCGCGGAGGATGAGCCCGGCTTCGATGGTTTTGCCGAGGCCGACGTCATCGGCGATGAAGAGGTTGACGCGCGGGAGTAGCAGGGCTTTACGGAGCGGTTCGAGCTGATAGGCGTGCAGTTCGATGCCGGCGCGATGGGGAGACTGAAAGAGTCGCGGTCGGGTGGAGGTGACGCAGTTCCAGCGTTGAGCGTGGAGATACGCGGCGAAGGTGCGCGGGTTATCGAGACCGCGGGAGGCGACATCGCGCCAGTTGGCGGCATCGACGACGTGTGCATCGACTTCGCTTTGCCAAAGGACGGACAGGCGCGAGCCTTGAGCGTCTTCGTCGAGGCAGGAGAGGTGAGTGACGGTGAGCTCGGGGGCTTCTTCGACGACATTGTCGACGAGATAGAGGCGTGAGCGAACGCGAACGAAGTTGCCTTGTTGGGGAAGAACAGACACGGGGCGCATCTTACAGGGACGGAGGGGAAAGGGAAGGGGAAAGGAGGGGGTTCGTTATCTGGTCATCACCTCACGAAGATGTGTCCGCGTGACAATGTCCTATTCGAGCTGGGCCGGAGCAACCATCGAGGTATTTGGGGCGGGTTGTCGGAGTTGCGGTCCGTTTGTCTCGCTCTTTGTCTCGTGGGGCCCGGGGACATTCGAGTATTGGCTCAGCGCGAATCTGGCAATCTGCTCACAACCCTCGACGAAGCGCGGCCTTGTATGCATGACGAAAGTCACGCGACACTGCGGCGCTGCGAACGCCGTCGAAACCGTGAAATGCGCCGGGCACCACGACGAGATCACACGCGACGCCCGCAGCCTTCAGGCGCTCGGCATATTCGACGTCTTCGTCATGGAACAGGTCGCACGTGCCCACACCAATCCAGGTCGGAGGCAATCCCGACAGGTCCGGTCGACGCGCAGGCACGGAATGCGCCGGCATTTCCACCCCGCCCGGTTTTCGTCCAAGGTACGACGTCCAGCCAAAGACATTGCTGCCTTGATTCCAGCCGCGGAAATTCGAGTCGTCGAGGTCTGTGCGCGTCGTCGTGCGGTCGTCCAACATTGGATAGACGAGAAGCTGCATAGCAGGCCGAAACTCCTGACGATCATGCGCGAGTTGCGCCAACGCGGCCGCGAGGCCCCCGCCTGCACTCGCTCCGGCGATACCAATACGCTCGGGAAGGACACCGAGTGTATCTGCATTTTTGAAGAGCCATCCCATTGCTGCATAACAGTCCTCGAGCGGTGCCGGGAACGGAAACTCGGGAGCCAGCCGGTAGTCCACCGAAACGACGAGAATGCCCAGCTCACGCGCGAAGTCGATGCAATTGATATCGTCCATCTCGGGCCTGCCGATGACGTATCCACCGCCATGAATCCACAACAATGCGGGAATCGGCCCCTGAGCCTTTTGCGGGCGATAAATCCGCACGCGTACCGGCGATGCTCCTTCGGGTCCAGGCACCTGCACATTCTCTACGGTCACCTCGTCGGGAGCGCGAGACGTCGGGATCAGCCGAAAGAGCCATCGCACGACACGAAGCGCTCTTGGGGTGATGGTGAACGAGGGAAAGAAGCGTGCAGCGCTTTGCAGATCAGGGTGAAACGGATTTGCCGTTCGATTCATGTATCAGTTCTCGCGTTTGCCAGGGCCAGTCAAACGAATGGTGATCGATGTTGCGCACGAGTCAACGTTGAAGTTGCCTCTATTTATCGTCAGTGATACTTTACGGCGATGCGTTTTGCCACTTTGTGGTTGCTCCTTGCCACTCATTTCGTATACGGTTGCGCTGCGATATGCAACATGACCCGCTGTCCTGACGACTTGAGCAACTCGAACGTGTCCGTGGCTTTCTACGATGGAAGCGCGAACGGCTATATTTTCAGCCGAGGCACCGTGGAATATCGGCCCGTCAAGCTGGAAGAGAGTTCGAGCCTCGCGTATAGCGGCGGCAAGCCTTTCAAGCGTCCGGTAGACGGGCCGACCTACACCAAGATCGCGAATGCGCTGAATGTCGCCATCGATGCGAAAGCCGCGCATGTGCAGCATCGGACGATGCTTTCCGGCGTGATCAGCATCCAGTGCGGAGACGAATCCCGCGATTGGATCATATCGCCCCGCAGCGCCGAACTGGCGGCGATTGAAACGCTGATGGCTGAGCTCAAGAAGACCGGGACCGGCTCTTCCGCGCGCGAGGATTGAGCCAACCATCGCGCGGCCGGATGATCGGCAAAATCTACGGAAGGTACTCGAGCGAATGGCCGGGAGCGCAGCGAGTGGTCGTTGCAGGCGGGGAAAGTGGGCGGGGAGCGAAGGCGGGAAGATCTCTGATACAATCTCTTGTGCGTGGGTAAGATGTCTTGTAGTTGGTACCCGTGCGCGAGGTCCTTGTCGCCTGGATCTCGATCAACTGCTACAAGGAAACGAGGCACGAAGTGGTCAAGTACGAGCCGCCAAAGAAAATCATTGCGAACCTGCGGGCAGGAGGCGGAGATCGCGAAGCACCTGAGCTCGCTCCTGGGGCGCTGTGAGCGTGCCTGCTTCGCTGGCGACGCAACCGCCCGGTTACATCGAGTGGCTCTGCGAGGTGAAAGCACGCATCCACGCCGCGCAGCAGCGCGCCTCGCTGGCCGTGAACCAGGAGCTGGTGCTGCTCTACTGGCAGGTAGGTCGGGACATTCTGGAGCGGCAAAGTCGCGAGGGGTGGGGCACCAAAGTAGTGGATCGCCTTGCCCACGACCTGAAGACCGCCTTTCCGGATGCGAAGGGGTTTTCCTCGCGAAATCTCAAGTATATGCGCAGATTTGCCGAGGCGTGGCCCGACCCCAAAATTGTGCAGCAGGCTGCTGCACAATTGCCTTGGTTTCACCTCTGCACGCTGCTCGACAAGGTGAAGGAGCCGGCGCAGCGCGAGTGGTACTTACGTGCGGCTGCGGAGCACGGCTGGTCTCGTAACGTGCTCGTCATGCAGATCGAGACACGGGCGAGTCAGCGCTTTGGCAAAGCGGTCAACAACTTCGAGCAGCATCTCCCGAAGCCGCAATCAGACCTGGCGCGCGAGAGCCTCAAGGATCCATATAGGTTTGATTTCCTTGGTCTTACCGCCGAAGCCGAGGAACGACAGGTGGAAACCGCGCTCGTGCAGCACATTACGCAGTTCCTGCTCGAGCTCGGCGCGGGCTTCGCGTTCGTCGGCCGCCAAGTGCACCTGGAGGTCGGCGGTGAGGACTTCTATCTCGACCTGCTCTTTTATCACTTGAAGCTGCGCGCATACGTTGTCATCGAGCTCAAGGCTGGTGACTTCAAGCCCGAGCACACCGGCCAATTGAGCTTCTACCTGACCGCCGTCGACGCCCAGGTGAAGGCGCCGGACGACGCGCCGACCATCGGTCTCTTGCTCTGCAAGAGCAAGAATCGCATCATAGCCGAGTATGCGCTGCGCGACACGAACAAGCCGATCGGCGTGGCGGAGTACCAGCTCGTCGAGGCATTGCCTAAGGAGTTCGAAGCGAGCTTGCCGAGCATCGAACAGATTGAACGGGAGCTCGGGGAGGTGGAGGGATAATCGCGATCAAGGACCTGCCGTTGACGGGCGCCGAACTGTTCGGGCGCGATGGCGAGGTGCGCGAGCTCGAGACAGCACTCGCGGCCATGACGGCGTGATCAGAACAAAACACGCCGACCGCCACCGTGATCAGAACAAAACACGCCGAGCGTTGGCGTGATCCGAACAAAACACGCCGACCGTTGGCGTGATCAGTAAAAAACACGCCGACCGGCACCGTGATCAGAACAAAACACGCCGACCGACACCGTGATCCGTACAAAACACGCCGACCGGTGGCGTGATCCGAGCAAAACACGCCGACCGGTGGCGTGATCCGAGCAAAACACGCCGACCGGCACCGTGATCAGAACAAAACACGCCGACGTGTGGCGTGTTCAGAACAAAACACGCTGGCCGGTCGGTTGAAGTTTCGTTTGCCACTTCCCCAAAACTTGCCCCGTTTCAGCCTTCCGTGTAACAGGGTTTCATGTCGTTCGCTCGTTCCGCCGATGTCCTCATCATCACGGCGCTTCGCGAGGAGTATGCGCAAGTCCTCGCGATCGACGCCGGTGCAATACCCGGCACCGCGTGGATCGAGCGCCCCGGACCGCTCGGACAGAACGTCGCTTTTCGTGCCTTCGCTGCGGAAAACGGTCAACCGCTCGAAGTAGCCGTCGCATGGGCATCGGACATGGGCAGCGTTGCATCCGCGACCTTGGCAGAGCGACTCATTGCAGAGTATTCGCCCCGATGCATTGCCATGTGCGGCGTGTGTGCCGGAAGGCGCAGCGAGGTCCGGGTCGGGGACGTCATCGTTGCTGATCGCCTGTGGATGTACGACGCAGGCAAGCTCGAGGTCGAAATCGACGAGCACGGCAATCGCGTCGAGCGGGTGCGGGGCGATGTCATCACGTACAATCTGCGCTCGGATTGGAAGAAAGCTGCCGAGGCGTTTGACGTACCCGAATCCATGCGAGCCCTATTGGCACAGCGTCCACGTCCAATGGATGATCAAGCAGATTGGGTGCTCGAACGTATTGCGAAGGGCGAAGACCCACGGCAGCATCCGGACATCCAGGAAAAAGCCCCCGACTTTGGCTCCGTGATCAAGTTGCTGTGGAAGAAGAAGTTCGTCGATGATGGCACGTTGACGCTCACGGAATTGGGCAAAAAATATATCGACAAGTTATTACTCGAGCATTTCAAAGGTTTGCCCGAGCAGCCCCCGTTCAAGATTCGCGTAGGACCAATCGCCACAGGTAACAAGGTCGTACAGGATCCGCAAATCTTCGATCATTTGTCGAGCAGTATGCGCAAAGTGATTGGACTCGAAATGGAGGCCATGGCGATTGGCGCAGTTGCGCACGCGCATCAGGACGAGATTCGGTACATGATTGTTATGAAGGGAGTCATGGACCATGCGGACGAATGGAAGAACGACGTCGCAAAGACGTTTGCCGCGCGGGCGTCGGCTGAATGCTTGCTGGCGTTCTTGCGCAGGCATCTGCCTCCGGTTGATCGCTTTGCAGACATCTTGGTGACCGGCACGGCGCATAAACCAGAAGCGCCAGCTCCATCGGCATTGCTGCACGCCAAATATCGTTATATCCACTTTTATCGGCCTGGTCGACA
>CAZETM010000417.1:0-8365 GCA_964514885.1 uncultured Polyangium sp.
CCGCCGCCTTTATCGCCGCCCCCGCCTTTGGCACTGCCGCCGCCTCCGCTAGGCTTGCCGCCGCCGGCGCGCGCATTGCCTCCGCCATGGTCCCCTCGGTCGTGCCCCACGTGAACATTCACGTGCGCGCCGCCGACTTCCTTCACCTTTACACCGCCGCCGGGGTGTCGATCGTTATCGGATTTGAAGCCGCCGCTATCACGAGCAAACGTGCCATCCTGACCGAAATGCCGACCATTGTTGCCCTTGCGCCGATCGTCGTCATCGCGCTCTTCCACGCGTACTCGAGTGCGGCCGTAAACGTCGACGCCGCTATCGAATCCACCAGTCAAACGGAATCGAATTCGAGGAGCGGCTGCAATGCGTACCGTCGCGGTCGGCGCGATGATTCTCACGCCCGGACGATATCCCCAAATGGCCGCCCGAGTGACCCCGCCAAACCCGAGCGATACCGTGACCCGTAATGGATCCACCGCGACGCCTCCGCCCATGCGGCCCACGAAATAAGCGCCCGTAGGCGCTGCCGAAAATACCACCACTTCGGGTTTCGCCGCAATGAAGCCCATTCGCAGCGAGCGGCCCTCCAGTGACGTGCGCGCCTTCATGTCCGCATCGAGCACATACACGCGCACTTCGCCGCCTTCGTCCCCGACCATTTCCAGCCGATCATCGCCCACGACTTGAATCGTCCCGCCATGCGGTCCAACCGTTTGGTCGGGCAATTTCACCTCCACGGCCGCTTTCGCCGTCGTCGTAATGGCCGCCGTCCCGCCCGCGGGCACGTGCATCACGCCCGTCCAAGGCTTGCCGGAAACCGCCACCGTGTAATTCACCTCGGTCAAATCCGCTTCAAGCTTCGGACCAGCGGCAACCAGCAATCCCGTTTTCGCATCGAGCGCCAATGGCACGGTCTTCGATTCGCCACTTTGGAGCTTGTAAACGAGCGACCCACTCACATTTTCCTTGACCCGCCCGCTCGCGCTTGCAGTCACCGCCGCGCGCACTTGACCATCCGGCGCGATCTGCCACGCGACCGTACCTTCATCGTGCTCCTCGACCACCGCGTCGGTACCGAGGTCCGCAGTGACCGCCATAGTCGCTTCCGCCCCGACGATCGGAGCCGCCCCTTCGCTGCTGTTTCCACACGCCGGAACAAGCGTGAGCGCGAGCATCAAAAGCGGTGCGTAGGTCAAACGGGTCATGAGTGGTCTCCCTGGTTGTTTCTTCATGAGTACACGCATTCGACGCGGCGGATATCGAAAAAGTTTCACCCAGCAAAGTTTCCGCACGCTATCCGCGATACTGGCAATCACGGGCGATTGTAATCGAGGCGTGGTCACGAAAATTATCACCATTCGGGCCACTCGTCCGGTGCGTATTGACACGTACCTACAAATACGAGACACTGGGTTTTCCACCGCGGAGGCGCCCTGTGTCCCAACCGATTTCATCCACGACGAAAACCCTGCTTGCTGAAATCGAACAGCTCACGTTTCGAGCACGGTACGCCCGCCTGGTGGATATCGGTCGCCAGATGGCGCAGGGTCGCTCCGACGCGCGCCGCACCATATCCGAGCTGCATCAGAGCCCCGACGCGTACGAACGCCTCCTGGCGCTCATGTCGACGTTTGGCAGTCGCGATGGAGCGTTGGTCGTCGAATGTTTGTCCGATGTTTCACGCACGGTGCGTCGTCGAGCGAGCCGGATGGTGGCATTGGTTTGTAGTGACCAACAAATCGAAGAGGCGCTCGAAAACATCGTCGAAAGACGCATTCTTTGTCGTACGCTTGCAGCTCTGGTCGCGCGCCGCAGAATGGCGCCGGTCGATGCGTTCCTCGAAAAACGAATGCAGGCCGGTCGCGACCCGATCATTGTGGATTTGTTGCCCTTCGGTTCGGAAAAACTGGTTTCGCGCTTTTTGCACGACATCATCGAAGGCGGAAGCTTTACGGTTTGGGAGCGGCTTTGTTCTCGGCACGGGCGGTTTATCGCGAATTGGTTCGTCACGGATATCCAAGCCAACAATTCCCTCGATCCGCGACAACGATACCGAATCAATTCGGCGATTTGCGAGCTTGCTCGACGCGCACCGGATGCGGCGATTACGATGATCAAGTTGCTCTTCGATCGCGGCGAAGATCCCAATCAATTTCGTGAACCTTTGCGCATTCTCGTTCGATCACGTCCCACGCAAACATTCGATCTGCTCAAAGCGCGGCACGAATCTGGACGTCCAACACATCCGCCTGGAGCTTTTGGAGTCGTCCATTTTGATCCCGTCGCCCAAAAGCTCGGACCCGAACGGCTCGATTATCTCGTCCGCCACGCGTATTCGACTCTGCGCGACGGTAAACATGGCGTACGCTGGTTTTTGCGCCTGGTTACGAGTGATCAAAAAGTCGTTTTGCGCGCATTCATCGACGCTCGTCGAGGCTCGTGGGGAGCTTTCTTATTTCGTTACTTCAAGGCGGAGACGCCAGACGAAGTCACCATTCGTGAACGCGCATTCGATAGATGGAGCCGCGCCGCGCAAGGGTCGGATGGCACCATTGCCACGACCGTTCTCGATTGGTTGCCACGCGACTTGCGCGAACGTGAAGCGCGCCGACATTGGGACAATTGCCCCGCATTGGCTTCGAAGCCCGAGCGGCGAATTCATTATGCCGGACTTTTTTCGTTCATCGAAGCGAAAGAAAAGCTCGCGCCGTGGCTCGGTCATCCCGAAGGCGACCAGCGTGCGATTGCGCAAGGAATTCTCATTTCGAGCGTGCGGCATGATCACGCAGCGCTTGCCGAGGCCCTCGTCAATGTAAAAGCGCGCAAGTTCGAGCAGGACCCCGTTCGCAAAAGCATGTTCGACGCGCTCGTCGGTTTGCGTTTTGCTTTGTACACGCCAAACCATTTGGACGCCGTGGGTGCCGTCGTCGATGACGCGCTCGATGCCGCCGACTTGTCGCAAGCTACCTCGGCCAGTGTCGAGCGGCTCGTGGTGCGTCTGTTTCGCATTGATGGGTTTTGGGCCGCCAAATATTTCGCCAAGCTCATCAAAGTCCGTGGCTCGGTTTCGACCTGGGGCATTGGCGATGGTTTGACGCCTCGTGACGCCGAGCGGCTTGCGCCAGCGCTCGCAGAGCTAGTCGCGACGTGGACGACGCAGGAGCGCGCTTCAGCGGTCATAACCTTGGCGCAAAGCTTGGGTATTCGCTTGCGATTCGCGACGCCGGTTCTCGATGGGCTGCAGCGTCTGGCGCGCGAATTGCCATTCGTGGGTGTTGCCGCAATCGCCTTGAGCCTCCTGTACAAACATGATCTACCGCGATTTGCGAAAGTCGTCCCGGAGCTGTTACAGGAAGACCAGAGTTATGTGCTCATTACGGAAGTCGCGCGCCATCTCAGCTTAACGCGGCAAGATTTACTTTCGGGGGCATTTCTGGCAGCACAGCCCATGAAAGGTCGGTTTGCCACTGGACGCACGAATTGGGTAATCGACTTCCAAACGGGATACCCGCGCTGGACGGCAACGCAGCAACGCACCTATGCTACGGGATTGATTACGGTTTTGCAGGACCCATCGACCCCCGTGCCGAGTTTGCGATTTGCCATCAGTACGCTGGTTCGATTGGCCTTTGCCGACGCGTCATCCATTTTGCCTTTTGCATCGGACCCGCGACAACCGGTGCGGGAAATGGCCATTCGAGGTTTGCCGTGGCTCGATGCTCGACAAGGCGTTCCCGTCCTCATTGAAGCATTGGGAGACGATCGGGCAAGGTGGGCGATTTATGCGCTACGCAAGGTATTTTCGGAATTGCGTCGTGAACAAGTATTGGCCGAGCTGCGTGCGGTGCCCACGAAAAAGGTGACGGTGGCCAAAGAAGTCGTCCGCCTGCTTGGTGAAATGGGCGGCCAAGATGCATTTGCCGACCTATTGCGCTTGGATGCTCCGGGCACGCATCGAGACGTACGCATTGCGTTGCTGCGCGCGTTATGGGATCACCTGGACAAACCAGAAACCTGGACGGTATTCGAAAAAGCCGTTCTTGATCCCGATTGGATTGTCGCGTCGAAACTAGCGGACATCCCGCTCGGCCGTCTTTCGACCGAAGCCGAAGAACGTGTCGTCGGGCTCTTGTCCACGATATTGGGCCGAGCCGAGCCCGAAGCCCGGATCGATTTGCTCAAGCGTATTGCCTTCATTCCACTAAGGGACGCACAGCGCACGATGTTTGGCCGTCTCCTCGAGCATTTGGGCACGCCTGCTCCAGAGGAAGCGGCGCATGCGTTTGCCGCGGTGCTTCAGCGAATGAATGTCGGTGAAGTGAAGCTCGTCGTGAATCGACTTTCCGAGCTGCTTTTGCGCGGACAGCATCTCTTGGCGTTCTTGCCCGTAATCACCTCACGCATCGGACCGTATGCGAGCACGATGCATACGCAAATTGCCAAAGACTTACTTGGTTCGCTGAAAAAGAATCCGCTGCTCGTGTCGCAATATTTGTCCCTGGGCACGCGATTGTGGGATTACAAGGAGCTGGGGAACGAATTGATCGATTTGTCCAAAAAAGATCTGCTCTACCATGACGCCATGGAGGTAGCGCTGTCGGCCGTGCGCGGTTGCGTGCATCCGGACATTCTCGAAGTGACCTTGCGCGACCATAAGGACTGGCGTATTCGACGGCTTGGCCTGGCGGCGCTCGTGTCGGCAGCTTCGCCCAAGAATGGGTGGTCACGCGAGCGGCGTGAGCGCCTGGTCGCGTACCAAAAAGACAAATCGCCTGCCGTTGCAGGGCCTGCGTTTTTCGTATTTCCGCCGTGAGCGAACCATCGAAAGAATAGGAGTGACATGCATCCGAATGAAGAATTGATCACGAGCTTCTACAAAGCGTTCCAGAAAAAGGACGCGGCGGCAATGGGCGCGTGTTATCACCAGGATATCGAGTTTTCCGATCCGGCATTTCAAGGTTTACGTGGGGACGAAGCGCGCGGGATGTGGCGTATGCTTTGCGCTCGCGGTAAAGACCTCGAACTGACCTTCGATTCCGTGCGCGCCGACGATACGAAAGGCAGTGCACATTGGGAGGCCCGTTATACCTTTTCGGGCACGGGACGAAAAGTGCACAACATCATCGACGCGGAATTTGAATTTCGCGACGGGAAGATCATTCGTCACCAGGATCGATTCGATTTCTGGCGCTGGACCCGCATGGCGCTCGGGCCGGCGGGAATTCTGCTGGGATGGACGCCAATTTTGCAAAATGGCGTGCGGAAAAAAGCCCGCAAGGGGCTCGCTGATTATATGGCCAAGTACCCCTGAGCATTACGGCGTGTAATTCCACCCGCAAACACCATTCGTACAGACGAACCCGTCCGCAGCCGGACACGAGCATTCGCCGGCCACGCCCGGACATTCCAGCTCGTCGCCACGGGCTTGTAACGAACGAAAACGAGCGACATCCGCGTTTTTGCGCGCTACAAGCTCATTGGTACATCCGCAGCTCGTCCCTTCGAGAACCTGCCCGCAATCTGCACTGACCGAGCAGCTTTGCAGCGCCGAAAGCTCCGTGGCAAGCGCCGCGTCCAGCTCGTCACACGTCTCGTACTCCGCACCGAAGACGTTTCGATAGCAGCCCGCGATCAGCATCAACGGGAGCAAAAACGCGAGCGAAAACGCGAGCGAAAACGCGAGCAGATGACGTCGATTGGGGCTTGAGGTAGAAGTCGAAATGGATGCCATGAAATCATCGTACTACGAATGTCGAGGGCGGGCGACTCACTGTCTTGTTGAACGTTTGAATGGCCTTGCACGTTTCTTGCTTGGCTAGTGCTACCGCAGGATGAACCGCTTCGCCGGAGACGTGGCATGAATGCATCAAATACGTCCGTCGCTGTCCTTGGGTACGGTCGTTTCGGCCGGGCTCTCTCGGGTCTGCTCCTCGATGCAGGTCTCACTGTTCGCGCTTTCGATTCACACGCGGACGTTCCAATCGCCATCGCAGCGGATTCTCCGAAATCGCTTGTCCAAGGAGCCACGCACATCGTGCTCGCCGTGCCCATTGTTGAAATGCGCTCTGCAATCGACGAAATTGCGCCATTTCTAGAATCTTCGCAGCTTGTATTGGACGTGGGCAGCGTCAAGGTTGCTCCTGTTCAGGCTCTTACCGATCGTCTAGGAATTCGTATTCCCTGGGTGGGGACGCATCCGCTTTTTGGCCCGACGAGTTTGGCGCTGGCGGAACGACCTTTGCGCGTCGTCGTTTGTCCCAATGCAATGCACCCCGATGCTGCCTCTCGCGCCCGTGCTCTTTATGAAGCCATTGGATGCGAAGTCCTCGAGGAAAGCCCGGAATTGCACGATCGTAGAATGGCGGAGACGCACGCGCTTGCATTTTTCGTCGCCAAAGGTGTTCTGGAAGCAAATATCGGTCTCGATGTTCCGTATGCGCCTCCATCATTTCAGGCCATTACGCGTATCGTCGATGTCGTGCGGTCGGACGCGGGCCATCTTTTTGCCTCCATACAGCGCGAAAACCCGCACGCTGCCACCGCGCGAAGGCGTTTGATCGACGCCTTGACCGCCGTCGATATGCGGCTGTCGAATGAAGCGCCGACAGAAATGTCAGGTCGTCCAGATGTTCCGAATCTCGCGATTGCCGACGCACCGGTGGTTGCGCCCGAATTGCGCGAAACACGTGAACTCATTGATGATTTGGATCGTGAAATCGTCTCGCTTCTATCACGCCGCATGGAGCTAGCGCGGCGTGCGAGGCGAGCGAAAGCGCGGCTTGGGTTAGGTATTGTCGACCCGACGCGTGAGGCTGAATTGCTTGGTTATCGTCGCGCGTGGGCGGCCTCTCAAGGGCTCGATCCAGCTAGCGTGGAAGAGATCTTCGAGGCGATTTTGCGCGCCTCTCGGCGTGCTCAGGAGCGAGAAGCGTGAGGCTGGTTCAGCACTGTCGCCAATTCAACCCGAAGATCATCTGCACCTTGGTGGTAATCGAGTCGACGGTCATGATCGCTTCGCGTCCAAGGATGCGGACCTCGTTATTGATGACCAAGTCGTGCTCGGCAGGTCCGCACGGTGACCATACCAGCAATCCCACTTCATCTCGGCGATCGTAATTGTCGAAGAACGGCCCCAGGATTCGCGTATACGCACGTGCGTCGCCCATGGGCGATTGTCCCGCGAAGAAGTACGACGACACGTTTTCCCCATACGCGCCAGACGGTAAACCCGCAAACCCGCGATAATCCACCGTAGCCACGCTAAATGACCAAGCCGGGTCGAATTGGATACTGACTCGAAGTTGGCAATTCGAGCGTGCAATTCGAGTTCCAGTGGCGCCCGTTTCCGCAACGTATGCATCGAATCCTGCAAAGACCCGATCACCCGCTGCGGAAATCGAGACATCCACGCTTCCAGCGGGGCAACCCGTTCCCGAATATCCCAAATCGACGATACGTGCGGCAGGTAAAGCCGCAGCCGTGTTCGACAGTCCAGCAATTCCGAGCAATGCACCAATACCAGCAAACAGTAGCTTTTTCATGTTCCCCCCGTCGGTTGTGTGTCGACGACACGCAAGTGCATGCTTCCGACCGCAAGAAACGGCAAGGGGTGGCGCTATGCGTTCCAGCGGTTGCTAGATCCTGCGCCTTTTTGTTTTGGCCGCGAAGCGGACGAAACAATGCAAGGTCCAGGGCTGGCCCTGGCGCGGGTCCAGGGGCGCGGAGCCCCTGGTTGGTCTGGGTGAAACCCAGAGAAAGGGCTACCGCCGAAACTTCTTCTTCAATGCATCGCACACGCTCGGTGGCGCGTAATGACTCACGTCGCCCCCGTGGCTCGATATCTCCCGCACGAGCGACGCCGAGACAAACCCATAGTTCGTTCGCGTCGGCAAAAACACCGTATCGATATGCGGCGCCATGTCCGCATTGGCATGCGCAATCTGCAATTCGTATTCGAAGTCCGTTGCCGCTCGCAGCCCGCGCACGATCACCGTCGCTCCAATGCGCTGGCAATATTGAAAAAGCAGCCCTTCGAACGAATCGATCGTCAGGTTCGGAATGCCCTTGGTCACTTCCTGCAAAAGCTCCAACCGTTCGTCGAAACTGAACAGTGGATTCCGCGTCGGATGACGACCAATCGCAATCACCACCTTGTCGAATAGCTTCGCCGCCCGCTCCATCAAATCCAAATGGCCACGAGTCGGCGGATCGAAGCTCCCTGCATATACCGCAATCGGTCCAGCCATGTCTCAACGCTCCGGAGCATTTCGTTGTGGTTTCGCGCCCCCAGGCGGGGTCGGCGCGGGATTGCCCCCAGGCGCCGCCGGGCCAGGGCGGCGCGTTCGGGCTGATCCGCACCACCGGCCTG
>CAZETM010000418.1:0-8355 GCA_964514885.1 uncultured Polyangium sp.
GGTGAGCCAATTGACCCTTGTTTCGATGCCGTCCTTGTGATTGATGCCGCGGGCATGGTGCTTCAGGCCGATGCGGAGGCCGAGCAGTTGTTTGGTCGTACGGTAAACGATCTTTGCGGGGTGTTTGTTCGTGATATTTTTTTCGATGCTGATGGCGCAGCGGCCGGAATTTGGCCGCTGGAAGATCGGCCGGTGACGGTTCGGCGGTGGTGGGTGAAGCGAGATGGTGGTGGAGTTGCGCCGGTGGAGGTTCAATTTCGCAAGCTTCGCGGGGGCACGCAGTCGACGGTGCTGATGACCGTCAGGCGTGGTAATGACGAAGCGGACCGACGGAACCTCGACGAGAAAATGCGCGACGCCCAGAAGCTCGAAAGCCTAGGCATGTTGGCCGCCGGCATTGCGCACGATTTCAGTAATTTTTTGACCGGCATTTTGGGTCACGCAGACATTCTGATCTCAGACTTGCCCCCGCAGTCACCTCATTACCACGACGCCCACTACATTCGCGTGGCAGCGCTTCATGCTGCGGATCTCTGCAAACAATTGCTTGCGTACGTCGGAAAAGAACGTCTGCCGACCAGCGTATTCGATCTGTCGCAACTCGTTCGAGAAATGGTACAGCTCCTCGATGTGGCGATTTCCAAATCGATCGAGATCAAGTACGATTTCGGCGCTGATTTACCGCCCATCGAAGGCGATCTGGTTCAAATTCGGCAGCTCGTGATGAATCTCATGACGAATGCATCCGAAGCGATTGGCAATACGAGAGGAACGATCACCGTTTCGGCCAATGTCGTGGATGTCAATGAAGAATATCTCCGAGTCGAAAATATTTCCGAGCCGCTGCGGGTCGGAAAATATGTGTGCTTTTCGGTCGGGGATACCGGCTGCGGAATGGACGGAGTCACATCTACGCACATTTTCGAGCCATTTTTCACCACGAGGCTCGTGGGCCATGGACTTGGGCTTTCCGTCGTCATGAGCATCGTGCAGCGACATCACGGAGCTTTGCAAATTCGGAGCGAACCAGGCCGCGGTAGCGTGTTCAAGGTGCTTTTGCCATGCAGCGGCGAGCAAACTCGACTTGCGCAGGCTCCTGAAACGCCGTACGAAGAATGGCAAGGGACGGGAACCATTTTGCTCGTCGACGACGAGGAAGCGATTTGCGCATTGGGCAAGCGCTTGCTCGAGCGATTGGGATTTACCGTATTGACCGCTCCAGATGGTCGCGAGGCGCTCAAAATCTTGCACGCGATGAAGCACGATATCGTGCTCGTCCTGTTGGACATGATGATGCCGCATTTGGATGGTGCGGAGACGTTTCAGGAATTGCGCAGGCTCGATCGTAGGCTGCCCATTGTCATGACCAGCGGCTACGGTGAACAAGGGGTGCTTGATTGGTTCGATCCATCGGAACCGCTACAATTCATACAGAAGCCCTTTCCCGCAGAAGAGCTTTTCGAGAAGATTCGCACGGCGCTCGCGTCTCGAAAGCCGTAATGTATCTGACGCGTAGTGCGGGTCACTCCTAATAGTTATTGAGCCCTGACGTAACGGTGAAAGCTGGTGTCTGTGTTCGTTTGCGGGAGCTTGACACGAGCACTTGTTTGAGGGATTCTTGGCGCGCCGACATGAGTGCTCACGCTACCGATTCGCGATCCGCGCCCTTTCCCGACCCGACTGTGCTCGATGAGCAAGTCTTGGAGCAACTTCGAGACCTCGGGGCGCTCGAAGAGATTGGGCGCGCGTATCTCGAGGAATTGTCGCAGCAGCTCATCGAATTGCGAGGCGCGTTGAGTCAGCAGGATTTGGGAGCTATGGGGCGAGTGGCGCACACATTGAAAGGCGCGAGTGCTTCGAGCGGTGCGAAGGGCGTGGCGGATGCGTGTGCGCAAATTGAGCGAATGGCCCGGTCGGGTACGCTGGCTGGAGCGGACGATCTGGTTGCGAATATCGAGCGCAATTTCAGCAACGTGAAGAGCGCATTCGAAAAAGCGTGGGCTTGATTCTGTAAGCGGCTACTGGGGAGCGGGCGGAGGATACGTCAAAATCATCCGCCCGGCACGCACTTTGATCAGGCAGAGGGTGGAGCTAGCGTCAACCTTGACAGTTGCCGGCTACACAAACCTCGTCATTGTTGCAGTCGTTGCCGCATTGCCCGCAGTTTTGGTGGTTCGTTTGCAAGTCGACGCAGCCGATGTCGGCGCCGCAATAGTCATTTCCCGGGTTGCACATGCATTGTCCCGAGATGCATGGGTCATTGCAGATATCGCCGCATTGCCCACAGCTCTGTGGGTCCGACGAAAGGTCGCGGCACCCGACAACCGGACCGCATTGAGTTTGACCCTGCATGCATTGACACTGACCCGAAATGCACGTACCGGCGCCGCAATTCACGTCGCATATCCCGCAACTCGTCGTATCCGATGACAGGTCGCGACATCCGAGCTGATTGCCACAGTCGACCTGTCCGGCCGCGCATTGGCATGCGCCAGAGACGCACGTGCCATTGCCGCAATTGATGTTGCACTGGCCGCAATGCTCGGGGTTCTGCGACAGATCGAAGCACCCCGCATTGCATTCCACAGTTCCCGAGGGGCAGGGACCGCATTGACCGGAAATGCATTCTTGTCCCGCTTTGCACGCGTCGGTGCATGAGCCGCAATGCCCAGGGTCGACCGAAATGTCGAAGCAACCATCGACACAAGCTACGAGCCCGGTTGCGCACACGCACAAGTCCCCTACGCATACGCCACCGGGACCGCATATGGTACCGCCGCACGGCACGCCGCTGCTGCTGGATCCACTACTGCTCGAGGTCGCATTCCCACCCGAGCCGCCACTACCTCCGAAGTTCGTCTTGTCCGTACCGCCGCATCCACCGGCAGTTGTCATGAAAATGGCCCAGGAAGCTGCCAACAGTCCGCCCACCAAAATATGTTGTCGCATGGTCGTCGTCTCCTGGCGTGAAGGGAGCCGCGACGACCGAAAAATAGCTCAGGTTTTTGACGACCCGTTCATCGATGCGTTTCGAAGCCACGCGCTCAGATGCATTTGCCTTCGATGCATGTCTGGCCGCTGTCGCAAGAGTTGCCACAACTTCCGCAGTTTTTTGGATCCTGGTCCGTACCGACGCAGACATTGCCGCACGAGATCAACGGCCACTCACATTTGCAGTCGCCGTTATCGCAAGATTTGCCATTGCCACACACGACGAAGCACTCACCGCAATGGCTGTTGCTCGATTCGACATCGACACATTGGCTACCGCATAATTGGGCTGGCGATTCGCATCCGTTCTTGCAATCACCGTCGTAGCAGGTGTCGTCATGTTCGCAGGTCCGATTGCATGCGCCGCAGTTGTGTGGATCGGAATCGAGCCCAGTGCAAATGCCATTGCACATCGACTGCCCCATCGCGCAGACGCAACTGCCCGATAGGCAATAGGCGCCACCTGCACAGACAATACCGCACCCGCCACAATGGAGATTGCTGGTGGACAAATCGTAACATTCACCGTCGCAAGCCGTTGCAGGCGGAGCACATGTCTCGGCGTCTGCATCCGCGGCCCACACGAGCGGCTCGACGAGCGTGTCGCTGCATGCGGTCAGGACGAACCAACACGCAATGAGCATGGCCCAGAAAATACGAACCGAGCGCCAACCCTGCGTCGTCAGACGTCTCCACATGATGCTGCGTTGCTGGGAAGATCGCACTGGCTCGTCCTTCATCGTGGCAGAGTTTGGCATGACCACCCTCATCGAAGTTTCACGTCGAGACCCAATCCTAAAGTGATCAGGGGCTGACCAAAATAGATATCGGTCGGCCTACCTGGAAGTCGCAGCACCGGGCGCGGCGTGGCGATTGCGCCAAGGAAATCGGCGCGAAGCGATACGTTCGGCGTCATGCTCCACGAGACGGCCGATCGGAGATATGGCAAAAAATAGGCGACGGTTCCATCTTGCACCTCGATACCAGCCGTTTTGGGCTGACCATAATGATTGAAAAGACCTCCACCTACGCCCGCACCTGCACCTATTGTCAAAGTCGATAAAGGTCGGAAAAGTTCGACCCATCCTCCTGCCAATAATGCCGACGCAGCAATTTGTACATTGCCCGCAGTGGAGGAGACGGACGCTGGTATGACGGGGACGAGTGCTGCGAGATCCGCACCGAACCGAGGCGATCCCATCCACCGCACTCCAAGCATCGCAGCGGCGCTTGCCGTCATTCCACCACTTCGCGGATGCATCATTGCAACCGGCGCTACGTGCAACCACAATTGCCCCGACCGTATTGGAACTTCGTCGCGCAAACGTGGTTTTGCGGGCGAGATTGGACGAACGGGAGTGACGACAGGCTTTGCGTCGGTCGAATACGGCGATAGGTGCGGAGCCTCGTTGGGTGCCGATGCGGGGGGTTTGTCCAGGCTGCGATCCGGATCCGGGAGAGACATTTCCGCGGTTAACAGTTGGCCTCGCAATTCCTCTACGGCACGTAAAGAAAGCGTTGCCGAGTCTCCTTTTTCGGTTTGCCCTTCTTCGATACGTATTGGTGCGCTTTTGCCCTCGGTCCACAAATGAATGGTTCGTCGCGACGGACCGACCCGGACGATCGCTCGCGCATTGCGCACTTCGGCCAGGGCCGCAAATTCGTAATCTCCGGCGGGAACGATTTCCACCGCGAACCCAATCGAGACCAGCTCGTCGATGAGGTGCGTGGTCAGCGGATCGCCCGCGCCACCGTGAATCAAGACCACGCGAGGCCCTTCGGCTCGTGCATTCGTCGTTAATACGAATACAGCCGCCATGAGCATGGTTCGTAGAGCAAAACGTGTTTTCAAGGTTCGACGGCGCGCCGGGCGAGCGTTTCATACGCACCTCCGGGATGGCGTTGCAAATAGAGTTTGGCGGCATCACGCGCACGTGCGGTGTGCCCCAACCGATCTTCGATTTCGACGATACGCCCAAGCGCTTGTTCGGCGAGACCGCCGGAAGGCGATTCCTCCAGATATCGTTCGAACCAGGTCACTGCGTCGTCAGGTGCACGGTCGTGATCAGCGGCGATCCTGCCCAGCAAAAATGCCGAACGTCCGCGCGATCCAAGCTCACGAGCGCGCAAAAGGGCCTGCTTTGCTCGGGCATGTTGTCCAGCGTATCGCGCTTCGTCTGCCAATTCGAGCAGCACGTCTGCAGGGGATGTCGCCACGATTCGATCGAATCCCGCTTGCTCCACTGCCTGCATTGCTTCACGGTGCCGACCCGCGGCGGCAAACGCACGCCAGGAGAGATTCGTATCGAGTTTGTCCAGTTGATTTGGCGCAGATTGTTCCGGATGAACGATTGCGGTTTCTACTGGTGCAGGGTTTTTCGCGGGCACGTCAGTTTTATTGTCTAAACCTGGGACGGGCAGAGGACTGCCATTCGCTTCGACGTGCACTTCGCTTTTCTTTGCTTGCACGTCGACTTGAAGCACTTCGCTTGCCGATACCGCGCGCCCTGCGTCGAGTAGCGGGCCGCGCACCAATACTTTGCCTTCGGTAACTCGAAGATCGAGCACCTCGGTCGTGGGATTCCACGCGACATCGAATTCAGTTCCCACGACGTGAATATCGAAAGGACCGGCATGCACGAGCCACGATGTCGATTCATTCGCGTGCACGACTTTGGCGTGAGCTTTTCCGCGTTCGACGAGCATTGTCGCGCCAAGAGAATCGGCACGCGTCACCCGCGCTCGGGCTCCAGGATCGAGCGTCATCGAGGTTCCGTCCGAAAATCGAACCGGCGTCACTTCCTTATCGGCGGCAATCCATGCTCCGAGCGCCGAAGGCGTAGCGCTCGACCCAACTGAATAGGTAATTACGGCCGAGCGAGCCGGTAGAATTCCGAATACGATAGCCATGAGCGCCGCAGCCAGGAGCGCAACCATGACCCCATGGCGTCTCAATGATTTACCGTTGCTCTTCCATCCCGCCAAGGCGCGATGTTTTGCGAGCGTTACCGTTTCGCCGGGCTTTGCCAGGTCGTCCGAAACGCGACGTACCTCTTGGCCAAACTTTTCGAGCGGGCTCAGGTCCATCGCATGCCTTCTTGTACCAAAGGTTGCAGCACGGGATCACGCCGGGCAATGGCCGTGAATCGCTCCTCGGCTCGTGCGATTCTCCGTTTGACGGTAGCAATTGACACATTACACGCGGACGCAATCTCTTCGAGCGGCATTTCTTCGATGAATCGCAAAGTAAACACCACCCGCTCGTTTGCAGGCAATTGATCGAGCGCCGCATACACGCGCCGAAGTGCCTCACGAGCCCCCATATTCGTTTCGCGCGCCGGCACATCGGGCAAATCGTCTTTATGCCAAAAAAATATCAGACGTGTCAACTTGCGGCGTCGGATTGCATGATGTGCCGTGTGCACTGCAACGGAGGCGATCCATGCTTTGACTGCATTTTCGTCGCGCACCTGACCGATGGAAGATAAAATGGTGGCGAACGCGTCCTGCACTAGATCCGCCAGCTCGTTATCGTGACCCAGGATGCGCCGCATGAGGCGTTCTACGAGCAGACCATAACGATCCAGCAGCGCCGCTGCGGCCCATTCCTCGCCGCGACGCATCGCGCAAACGATTTCTGCGTCCGTTCGGGATGGCTGCGGAAGGCGCACGACCGTGGCGCCTTTGCCCACCCGAGAAGCCTCGGGAGGTGTTCGTTCCGCATGTTTAGGCGCAGGGCTCACTCGGTCCATTCCTACCATGCCCAGGTGTTTCGTTGCAACAGCATGCTGTCTTCAGCGCAGAGCCCTGGGCGCACACACACGGCTCATCTTTTTGCGCAGGCTGAACTCGACGTCACGTAACGGGATGAACACTTACCGGTCGAAAATAGTTGAGCCGATCTTGGCGCACCAGGGCTCTTGCTCGCTTGGTTTGACCCTCACGCGCATGCGCGAGGTCTTGGATTCCATTAGGTAAAAATGTTCACATGGAGGTTCGCATGAGCCGTCTTCATAGGTGGCTGCAGGTTTGTGCGCTGGTGTGTCTCGTGGTATCGACCTGGAGCTGGGTTGGATGCGGCGGAGAAGACACGAGTATCAGCGGCAGTGGCGCGTCCGGCGGCAATGGTGGCGGAGGGCCGACGGCGTGCCTCAATACGACGGACATTGCTTGCAACGACGTGTGCGTCGATCCGGCGACGGATCCCAACAATTGCGGTGCATGCGGTGTTTCTTGCGGTCCCGGCGGCACCTGCGCAATGGGACAATGCAGTTGCGGAACGAATACCGTCAATTGCGGCACGGGCTGTTTCGAACTTTCCGCCGACCCGCTGAACTGCGGTCAATGCGGCAATACTTGCGCCACCGGCGCCGAATGCGCGAGCGGACAATGCGCCGCGTGTGCCGCGCCTACGCCGGATAATTGCGGTGGCATCTGCACCCATTTGCCATCGGACCCGAAGAACTGCGGCGCATGTGCAAATGAATGCCCGACCGGTGCATCGTGTATCGACGGCCTCTGCGATTGTCCGATGGGCACAGTTGCGTGCAATGCGCAAGGCGTTTGCGCGGATCTTTCCAGCAACCCCGACAACTGCGGAACGTGTGGTAATGACTGTCCGGTGAACGGTCAATGCGTGTCCGGTCAGTGCACTTGTCCCGCAGGAACTGAGGAATGCGGCGGAGCATGCGTCAACATCAGCTCGGACAATCAGAACTGCGGCACTTGCGGCAATGATTGCTTCACGGGTGCCACGTGCGCCAATGGCGCATGTACCTGCGATCCTGGCCTCGTAACGTGTCCCGGCGGTTGCGCTGACTTGTCGAAAGACATGAACAACTGCGGCACGTGTGGCAATGAATGCCTCACTGGGCAGATGTGCGTTTCCGGCGCGTGTACGGCTTGCCCGGGCGGCCAAGTCGCTTGCGACGCGCAGAATACGTGCGCTGATCTATCGCAAGACACGAACAATTGCGGCGTCTGTGGCAACAAGTGCGGCCCTGGCGGGGCTTGCGTGTCCGGCCAATGCGTCTGCAATGCCGGCACCATCAATTGTGGTTCAAATATCGGTTGCGTCGAGATTGCCTCCGACGAGCAGAACTGCGGAGCTTGCGGCTTCTTCTGCCCACTCGGAGCCACTTGCATTTCCGGTCAATGCGCGTGCCCGGCGGGAGAAGTCTCGTGTGGCAATGCCTGCGCCGACATCGCCAACGATCCGAACAACTGCGGCCAATGCGGTCAGGATTGCAATGGCGGCACTTGCGTGGCCGGCCAATGCGTCTGTCCGACGGGGCAAGAGGCGTGTTTCAACGGATGCGCGGACCTGTCGACCAACATCGACAACTGCGGCAACTGCGGCAACGA
>CAZETM010000419.1:0-8333 GCA_964514885.1 uncultured Polyangium sp.
GGCGGGGGGGGTGCGCACTTCGGCTGGTAATGGCGCGGGCCGGGGGGAAGGGGGGGGGGGGGGGGGGAAGGGGGCGGATCCTCGAGCAGCTCGTCGGGCAATATGATGGCGTGCACGCCGGGCATGCAGATGGCCTGTTACGATGGCGCGGCGGACACGGTGGGCATTGGGGAGTGCGAAGCGGGGATGAAGACGTGTCTCCCCGACGGTATGGGGTATGGTCCGTGCGACGGGCAGGTCGTGAATGCGGCCGTCGACGATTGCAAGACGCCTCTATTCGACGAGAATTGCGACGGCGTTGCCAATGACGGTTGTCCCGCCGAAACCTTGGCCATCGTGGCTGCAGAACCGGCGGCAACCTCTGCCGAAGAAGTTCGCGTCTATCTGACGAATACGCAGAAGTTTGCGCTGATCAACGTCTACGACGCAGCGGTTGGCACTCCAACGATTACCGAGTTGCAGCAGCATACGGCGGTACTGGTTTTTTCGAACAAGATATTTGCGGATCCTGTCGCCCTCGGCGATGTAGTGGCCGATTATTACGACGCCGGTGGTCGCGTCGTGCTCGCGATGTTTTCCGTACAGGGCGCGGCGGGCACACGGATTCAAGGTCGGTTCGGTGGTCTGCTCAATGGGTATTTGCTGATCAATCCGGAAGCAGCTCTCGGCGGTCCGGCGAGCGATGGCTTGGGTGAAGTCATCGAGCCGCTAAGTCCGCTCATGCAGGGCGTTTCGGCATTTGATGCGACGGGCACGTTCCGTTCGATTGGCGGAACGATCAATGGCGGCACGATTGTCGCCAAGTGGTCGAGCGGTTATCCGCTCATCGTGCGAGGCGTGGTGAAGGGAAGAAATCGAGTCGATGTGAATTTCTACCCCCCGGCGACACAAGCGGGCTCGCCGCAGTGGACCGGCAATGGCGCGGAAATGATTCGCAATGCGCTGCTCTTCTAGCTAATGCGCGTTCCTTTCTTCGACATGCGCGCCGAAATGGCTCCGGTGCGCTACGAAATCGACGGCGCCATCGCTCGTGTGCTCGATTCCGGCACGTTCATCGGTGGCGCCGAAGTGGAAGGCTTCGAGCGCGAGCTGGGCCAAGCTGCCGGCTGTTTTTATGCCGTCGGAACCAGCTCCGGGACCGATGCATTGCTGGTGCTGCTTTTGGCGCACGGTATTGGTCCGGGTGACGAGGTCATTACGACACCGCTCACGTTTTTCGCGACCGCGGGCGCCGCAGCGCGTTTAGGCGCTCGACTGGTGTTTGCCGATATCGATGAAAATACGTTGAATCTCGATCCGAACCTCGCGCTCGAGGCGTGCTCGTCACGTACCCGCGCAATCGTCACGGTGCATCTGTATGGCCATCCGGCGGCCATTGTCGATGCACCATGTCCGGTCATCGAAGATGCGGCGCATAGCGTGGTGGCGTTTCCGTTGCGAGGTAAAGCGGCCGCGTTATCGTTTTTCCCGACGAAAAACCTCGGAGCGATTGGTGACGCGGGCGCGGTATTGACCAATGATCAGGCATTGGCGGACCGAGTGAAGATGTTGCGTTCCCATGGAGCGCGCCCCAAATATCATCACGTTGCCGTAGGCGGGAACTTCCGGCTGGACGCTCTGCAAGCTGCCGTTCTTCGCGCCAAACTCCCTCATTTACCAGCGTGGGCTCACGCGCGTCGCCTGCATGCGGATCGTTATCGTGCAGCATTTGCAGCGGCAGGCATTCCCGCTGAGGTTCGGCTTCCACCCGCGCATCCAGAACACGTGTACCATCAATTCGTCATCCGCGCGCCGCGCAGAGACGAGCTACGAAGCTTTCTCATGAATGCGAGCATCGGTACGGAAATCTATTATCCCGAGCCGCTGCACTTGCAGCCGTGTTTCGCGGACCTTGGATACCGCACTGGCGCGTTTCCGGTTGCCGAACGAGCGTGCACCGAATTGCTTGCGCTGCCCATTCATCCGGCCATGGCAGCGGGAGCGGAGGACTACATTGCCAACAAAATTGCTGCTTTTTATCGGCAGTGATGCATAAATTCTAGATTCTGGTATTCTTGGCGAATGCTCGACAGATACCTTTTCCGTTCAGCTTCATCTGCTCTTCTTCTCGTTACGTTGCTTGCTGGTTGCGCGGCGGACGACCCGGAGCCTGCAAAAGAGGCGCCGCTTCCTCCGGTAGGCCCACTTTTGGTGCAAACCGACAAAGGCCCGGTCGAAGGCGTAATCATTGATTCGACACGCGCATTTTTCGGGATTCCCTTCGCCGCGCCGCCGGTGGGTGATTTGCGCTGGAAATCGCCGATGCCGCACGAGCCGTGGTCCGAAACACTCAAAGCGAACAAAAAAGGCCCGGCTTGTACGCAATTCAGCGCTCTCGGGTCCATGCTCGATCTGTCCTCCCAAGAAGATTGCTTGACCATCAATGTCTGGGCGCCCGAACGCGTGACGAATCCACCGCCTCCCGTGCTCGTCTGGATCTACGGCGGAGGATTTACGATTGGAAGCAATCGCGACCTCGCATACGATGGCCAGCTTCTTGCCGAAGCGACCGGTGCGGTCATCGTCAATCTCAATTATCGCTTGGGCCCGCTCGGTGGGCTCGCCCTATCGGCACTCGAAAGCGAAGACCCGGCGCATCCATCGACGGGCGCATATGGCATCGAGGATCAACGTGCGGCATTGCAATGGGTCAAGGCGAACATTGCCGCATTCGGCGGTGACCCGAACAATGTGATGTTGTTTGGTGAATCTGCGGGTGGCATCAGCACGTGTTTGCATTTGGTCTCCCCGCTCAGCAAAGACCTTTTCCATTCGGCGGTCATTCAAAGCGGTCCGTGTGACAGCGCGCAGCCGAAAGACAAGGCCCTGGCGCAAGGCGATCAATTCGCCGCGGCGCTCGGTTGCAAAGATGTGCCCGACGCTTTGGCCTGTTTGCGCGGAAAAACCACAGAAGAAGTGATGAAGGCTCTGCCGTCTAGTTCGGATATTCTATTCGGCAATGGTGCGAGCTGGATGCCAGTGCTCGACGGATGGAACATTCCGGACAAACCCAGCGTGTTGCTCGAATCGGGAAAGTTCAATAAAGTTCCCACGATCCTCGGAGCGAACGCCGACGAAGGGACGTTGTTCTTCCAGCTTGCGGGGACGAAAATCGCCGACGACATGGAGCTCGTGACCTTCGCGGAAGAACTCGTGCCCGGACACGGACAAGAAGTTGCCGCATTGTATTCGAGTGCCAAGTTTGGCACGGCACAAGATGGGGCCATGGCTGCCGTGGGGCATGGTGGATTCGTTTGTCCAACGCGTCGAGCCGCTCGCGCCATAACGAAAGCTGGAGGATCCGCATACCATTACCATTTCACGTACGCGCCTCCCGGGGCGTTGTTAGGCGACGGTCTGGGAGCGTTCCATGCGGCGGAGATCAAATTCGTATTCGGTCGTCCGTCGCTGCTCTTGCCTCAGCCGCTCACGGACGATGAAATCGTCTTGTCGAACGCAATGATGGGCTATTGGTCGCGCCTCGCCGCGGGTGGCGATCCGAATGGCAAAAACGCCATCGTTTGGCCGAAATACGACGCTGCGAAAGACGAAACCCTGGAGCTAACGCTCGCGATATCGTCGAAGGCAAACGTGAACAAAGAGCTGTGCGACTTCTGGGATACCGTCGAGGTCATGGCTCCGTAATCGATTACAGCATCCCCACCGGATCCACGTCCACGATGACCCGCGCGCGGTTGTCGATGTCTGGTATACCCGCCATCGCAGCCGCCGAGGCATTGCGTAAAGCTCGCCGATCCGCCGAACGCAACAGCACCCGGAAACGATAACGACCTCGCAGGCGCGATATGGGCGCGACCGATGGCCCCAGCACTTCCACGGCTCGGGACATGCCGTCGGCCGAGCTTCGTGCATAGGCCGCGACTTTCGCTGCAGCTTGCCTGGCCACTTCTTCGTCCAGCGCGTCCACTCGAAAAAGCGTGAGCCGTCGAAATGGCGGATACCCGACCTCGGCCCGATCCGCCAACTCGTGATCCAAAAACCCTTGCACGTCGTGTTTTATGGCAAACCGAATGGCCGGATGCTCCGGCGTGCGCGTTTGAATGATGACCCGTCCTGGTTTGTCACGACGTCCCGCACGCCCAGCCACTTGCACGAGCAATTGAAAACCACGTTCGGATGCTCGAAAATCCGGTAATGACAACGCCGCGTCGGCATTGAGCACTCCCACGAGCGTTACCGTCGCAATGTCGTGCCCCTTCGTGACCATTTGTGTTCCCACCAGAATGTCGATTTCATGGGCTCGCATGCGCGCCATGATTTCTTCCCCGCGTGTGCCGTCAGCGACGTCGCGATCGAGTCGTGCCACGCGCGCAGTCGGAAATGCCTCGGCAATCGTTTCTTCGAGCCTCTCCGTGCCGAGTCCCTCCAAGCCCAATGCAGGAGCCTTGCAGGAAGAACATTTTTCGGGCATTGGCCCTTCCCAATCGCAATAATGGCAACGTAATCGTCCGCCTCGCGATTTGTGGTACGTGAGCGACACGGCGCAGGCCAAACACGTTTCGATTGCACCACAACTCTCGCAAATGACGCTGGGCGCAAAACCTCGACGGTTCAAAAATAGAATGGCCTGTTCACCCGCCGCGAGCGTCGCTTCGAGCGCTCTGTGCAGCGGTAGCGAAATCAATTTGTTGCCCGTTGGTCCCGCTCCAATACGTCGCAAGTCGACCGTCGATACCGAAGGCAACGAGGCTTCGCGGTGAGCACGATCGGGCAAGCGTAATTCGCCGAGTTTGCCTCGACGCACCAAATCGACCGTCTCCAGCGATGGCGTGGCCGAACCGAGCACCGCTACGGCACTTGCACGAAATGCTCGCAACAGCGCCATGTCGCGCGCATGATATCGCACGCCTTCTTCTTGTTTGAACGATCCATCGTGCTCTTCGTCGACGATGATGAGCCCCAAATTCGTGACCGGCGCGAAAATCGACGAACGCGCGCCAATCGATACGAGTACCGCTCCCGTTCGCAATCGCTTCCACATTGCATGTCGGTCGGTTTCGGACAATGCGCTATGGAGCACCGCCAAGTCATCGCCGAACCTGGCTCGAAAACGGGCCACGAATTGCGGGGTCAACGCGATTTCCGGCACCATGACGACGGCACTTCGACCGCGGGACAAACATGCGTCGATCGCCCGCAAATACACTTCGGTTTTGCCCGACCCCGTAACCCCGAAGAGCAAAAACGCAGCTTGTTTTCCTGTATCGAGCGCCGCTTCGATTTGGGTTGTCGCGGCCAATTGCGCATCGTTCAGCTCGGGCGGTTTGTCCCGCGGCTCCGGAAGCGCAAAAAACGCATCGCGCGGCGCTTCTCGTTCATCGACCGCGACGAGCCCCAGGGCCGCGAGCTTTTTGACCGCCGCTCGTGCATTGCCGAATTGATCCTCCAGACGCGCAATCGGTGCTTCGCCATTCGACCTGAGCAAGGACAACACCGCTGCAGTTTGTCCGCGCAATTTTCCGGGCTCTTCGACCACGTCCGTCGCGCGAGCAAAAGCAATCCTACGACCACCAACTTGTTTGACTCGGTTCAGCGTGCCGACAAGCTCTCCTTGCGTTTGCAATTCGCGCACGCTTTCGCGTTCCATCGCGGGCAATGCCAGGCGCAGCACTTCGCCAATCGGTGCGAAATAATAAGCGGACAGCTCTTTCAAAAAGGCGAGCAGTTCGGCAGGAAGAACCGGATCGGTATCGATGACCCGCACGATCGGTTTGAGGCGAACTCCTTCCGGAGCGTTTCCCTCGAAGGTGGACAAGACGACGCCGACGACTTTTTTTCGTCCGAATTCGCAAAGCACTCGCGCGCCAGGACGCACTTGTCCAGCCAGCGCGCTCGGCACTTCGTACGAAAACGCCCGTGCAAGCGGCACGGGAACGGCGACCTCACAGAGCAGCGGCATGCAATCGGTCAAGACGTACCAGGTTTTGGCGCATTCGGCACGGCCCGTCGCGCATCATTTGTCGCTCAAAATGTTTGCCCGTTCACCGCTACCATGACCAAACCCATCAGGATTGCGGCGGCATAGAGCATCAGCTTGCCCAGGAATCCGCCTTCGGGCTCGCGAGCGTTTTTCGAGGGCGCAAGCGTCGTGGCCGGGCGTTTTCGCCGCACGCCGCTGGCGGGTATTTTGCTAGAGGGCGGCGAAGGATTCGATTCGGGAGATTCTGCATTCGCCTGCAACATTGGTTTTCGCCGAATGGGCGAGGCGATGGGCGTGATGATCGCGACAGGGCCTCGTTCGATGGCTTCGACGACGCGTCTTTTGACTTTGCGTGCCGGCAAGAATTCGGCGGCGAAATGGTCAAGCAAAAAAATGCCCAATTCGCTCGGAGTCGTCATGAGTTTGGCACGGTACGCGTATCGCTCGATATCGCGCAGCATGGCCCGGGCGGACGAATATCGGTCTTCCCTACGTTTGGCCAGGGCTCTGAATACGATTGCGTGCAGCTCTTCTTCTGCGGTACAGCCCCTGACCGGCAAAAGCGGAACGTCGGCTCGACGGGCCACTTCGAGCAGCGATTCGCCTTGCTTTGCCTTATAAAGACGCCTGCCTGCGCACAGTTCCCACAACATGATTCCGACGGCGAATACATCGGAACGCGCATCGAGCACTTCGCCATGGGCTTGCTCGGGGCTCATATAGCCCGCTTTGCCTTGGAAGGCATCTTCGACACGCATGGACGTGCCAGCGCGGGCAATGCCGAAGTCGCACAATTTGACATCGCCTTCGAAGCTGAGCAGCACATTCGCCGGCGATACATCGCGATGGATGATTTGCATCACTTTGCCATCTTCGTCACGCTGCCGATGGGCGTGATCGAGACCGCGCAAAATGCCCGCGACGATGAAAAGCGAATGGGCAATCGGTAAAGGAACGCGCTGCTGGGCCGCTCGGCGCAGGACTTCCCGCATATCGAGCCCTTCGACGTATTCCATGGCGATATGGTAATCATCGCCCTCGCGCCCCAAGTCTTCGACGCGCACGACGTTCGGATGCTCGAAGCGCATGGAAATCCGCGCTTCTTCCACGAGCATTTCAGCCGCGCGGGGATTCGCCGCCAAATCGGGCAAAACTTCTTTGATGACGTAAAGTTTCCCGGCTCCTGGAGTCGTCCGTTTGCGAGCGAGGTAAATATTGGCCATCCCGCCATAACCAATGCGCTCGAACAGCATGTAAGGTCCGAGGCGGCACGGAAGGAGTCGGCTCGCGCGCGGTTTTCGGCGCGACGAAGGGACTTCCGACGAGACGGCGGTCAGGGTCGATGCGGTGCGGGACGATGCGAGGGCGGCGCTCACGATCCGCCCCATGCCACAGGTATTTTGTTTGGGCCAAGAAAGTTGCGAAACGGACGCATGTGTGAGGCGTTACGTTCCAGCGGGTTTCATCACGGGTTACAGAGCACGTCGCCGCCCGCTTCGAAAACGGCGCAATACGTTGGTCCGTTGTTGCAAACTTCCAAACACGTCTGGCAGTTGATGCACGCGTCGAGCGCGCGATAGCGAGCGATTCCTTCCAAATCGGCGAAGGTGTTTTCGCATTGCAATGAGCAACAAGCGCCCGCGGTGGTGGTCTTGTCGCACGGTCCAGGGCCTCCCGGGAAACCATTGGTATTGCAATTGAAGTACGATACGCAGGTTTTCCATTCCATGCACGCCGTCCATTCGGCAGCGCATTCATTCTGAGCCGCGCCCGTTTCCGCTTGGCATTCTTTGCACGACGCATAACCGAGGTTTCCCCCCACGCCGCCTCCGCCCGCGGCACCTGCGCCACCGGTGCCTCCAGAGCCGCCTGCCGGATTGACCTCGCCGCCATTACCGCCAGAGCCGCCACTACCGCCAGAGCCTCCGCCGCCGCTGCTGCTCGACGAAACACTGACCGAGCCTCCGGTGTTGTCACTGCCGCCGCTCGTTACCGAGCTTACGCAGCCCAGAGCGAACAGT
Source organism: uncultured Polyangium sp. (assembly GCA_964514885.1). Classification (GTDB taxonomy): domain Bacteria; phylum Myxococcota_A; class Polyangia; order Polyangiales; family Polyangiaceae; genus Polyangium. The sequence goes on from CAZETM010000419.1 coordinate 8,002, forward strand.
CCCGCGCCAGAACATACGATTCCCAAAGCAATCCAAGATCGATTCATTTCAAGCCTCCGGGCGGTGGTTGAAATCGTCGATGCGAACCCCGCCCGAAGTCAACGTATCATAGGTCTGGTCATTGCTGAGCCGAGGTTGTGAAATGATTTTCTGAGCGCTCGTTGGCGTTCGTGGTATGGACGTTGGTATGGCGACGGCAAAGGTGACGATTACGCTCGACGAGGAAGATCTGAAGAAAATTCGTGATCTTGTGGCAACACACAAGACCGCCAGCGTTTCGGGTTTCGTGCAGCATGCCGTGACGATGGCGCTGCATGATGTCGCTGGTTGGG
>CAZETM010000420.1:0-8324 GCA_964514885.1 uncultured Polyangium sp.
GGCTGCGACCACCACGAGGGGAGGCGAGCCACACGGCAAACGGTTTGGGCAATACTTCGATCCCAAACGGATTCGCGAACGTGAGAGGTACCTCGAACAAACCGGGCGCTCCGTGCACTTCGAGCGCGAGGCCATGCAGGCCATGCAAGCCAACCCGGGGCGTACGAATCGACACGCGAACCTTGAGCCGGCCCGAAGCTGCGACCTCACCAGACGAAGGCTGAATGTCGATCTCGAGATGCGATGAGGCGATGGGTCTTAGACGAACGTAACGAGCAGCAAGCGTGTCGCGGTTGCGCACTTCGGCTTCGACCTCGATCACGCTGCCGCGACCGGTGCGAACGACTCGTTTGTGTCCAGTCCACAGCATCTCGAACCCCGCGGCCCTGATGCGCGAGATCGACACGAGGGTGACTGCACGAGCGAGCGCCATGGCCACGACCATCGCGCCGGCCCATCCCACGATCGCCGGTTCGCGCGCGACGAGTCCCACCCCAGCCATGACGAGGGCTCCGATGCTCACGTGCGCTGCCGAGCGAGTGGGAAAGATCTGCATCGCGCTCTAGACCGGACGAACTGCGCGCCGATATGCAACTCGAGCTACGGCGTCTTCGACGACGGAATCACGCGCACGCGTATCGCCTTCGGCTTCCGGGACGAGCACGAGACGATGACCGATGACGGAGGATGCGATCCCGCGGACGTCGTCTGGCGTGACAAACGGACGCCCCGCGATCACGGCTGCGCTCTTGGCGGCTTGAATGAGCCCAAGCGTTGCGCGAGGCGACGCACCGAGGAGAACCTTCGCGTGCGATCGTGTGAACGTCGTGAGCCCGACGGCGTACTCGTAAAGGTCGTCGTCGACGTGAATGCGCCGCGCGACGCTTTGAAGTGAAAGCAATTCGTCCACACTCAAGACCGAGCGCGCTTTTGGTTGCTCGGCATTGTGTGCGCGCAGCATCGCGACTTCGTCCTTGGCGCTCGGATAACCGATGCTCACCCGCACGAGGAAACGATCGATCTGCGCTTCGGGCAGTGGATACGTGCCTTCGAGATCGATCGGGTTTTGCGTGGCGAGCACCATGAACGGAGCGGGCAATTCGAAGCGATCACCTTCGATGGTGACTTGTCGTTCTTGCATCGCTTCGAGCAGCGCGGACTGTGTTTTCGCCGGCGCGCGGTTGATCTCGTCGGCAAGCACGACGTTGGCGAAGATGGGGCCTGGCCGCAGGGAGAACGTTCCATCCTTGGGGGACAAAACGTACGTGCCCGTAATATCTGCAGGCAGCAGATCCGGCGTGAACTGGATGCGCCGTACGGATGCTCCGAGTGCTGACGCGTAGGCTTTCACGAGGGTCGTTTTGGCGACTCCGGGCACCCCCTCGAGCAAGACGTGACCCTGCGCGAGCAGGGCCGTGAGCATGAGATCCAAGGTTCGCGTGGGGCCGATGTAGACGTGACTGATCTCTCGGCGGAGCGAGTCCAGTCGCTCTTTCGCGGCAGCGATCTCCTCGATGGCAACAGCCTGGGTCAAGGGCGAGTCTCCTCTGCGGTAGGAGCAGCGGTGGGGGAAGGTTTGTCCGGCGAATTTTTCGCCACGCTTGAAGAACGATTAGCAGATCCGTTTTCATCGCCGAGTGGCGATGGATTGATGGCGCCTGCTGCATGCAGTACGTCGCTCACTACGGCTGCTGCTTTTTTCAGCATGGCCCTGGGCACGTACGTGGGCCTGCCTAAAACGATCGAAGTTTCAGCTTTGTGCATCGTGCCGAGCACTTCTTTCAACGCTGAGCGGCCCCTGTCGTCAAGCGCTGCTGCGCGATGAGCTGCCGACAAGATGGACTCCGTCGAAGGATCCACCGGCGTGCCGAGCTTCTGCGCGAGCGCTTCGACGAGTGCGCTCTTGAGCTCGAGCAGCACCAGGCTTGGAGGTGACGAAGGAGCAGAAAGAAGCGCAAAACGACCTGCTACGCCGCCTTGAGCAACCAGCGGGGTTGGTCTTGCAAAACGAGGGTTAGGGCTCTTGTACGGCCTCGATGCGGCGCGAACGACCCACGCTCCGATCCCGAGCATCGCCATCAGTGCGACGAGCCAGTGCATGACTCCCGGCACGCCATTTTGACGAGCCTCTGCCAGCGCGTCGGCGACGGCTCGCGCTTGGTTTTCGAGGTCTTTGCGTAGTGAATCGTTGCCTTGAAACGAGCTCACTTCGGAGAAGCGATTGGCGACGATGTAGAGTTTGCCCCCGTGACGTTTGCCCCCGTCTTCATCGACGAGGTAGTGGCAAAGTGCCTTGCCAAATGCTCGATTTCCCGGATATCGCAGCATTTGATTCATCAATCCGGAGGGATCACCGAGCGCGAACACGCGTCCCAAATCGACCATTCCTGCAAGCGCGACGGTCGCTGGAGGCTCACCCACGGCGCGGATTTCCAGGACGCTCGTGAGACGCTTCGACGAACGAAGACCCGTGGCGTGGTTGGTGACGAACTGCTGCACGCTCGAGACGACGGGATGTGGACCTGTGGGTTGTCCTTTTTCGTCGACGAGTACGGGCTCGGCGATCGCAAGTTGGGGCTTGTTGCGTAGCGCCGACAAAGGCCGTGTCGGCAGCGATGTTCGTTCGATGCTGAAGCGCTTCAGCGTCTCTTCGCCACGACCGTAGTCGTCGACGATCGCGAGGCGTCCGCCGGCTCTGACGAATGCCTCGGTCTCCTCGGGATCCATGCTTTGAAGTGGATGCAGCACGAGGATGCCGTCGTTGGGGGTGACTTCGCTCCAATCGAGGACGGCGACGGCCTTGACGCGATCGTTGCCGAGCTCGCTCGTCGCGAGGCCGTAAAGCTCGGAGCAGCCTTCCCAGGACGTGTCGGCGATGTCGAAAGCTTCGCTGCGTGCTGAGGGCGCGGCGGTGATGACGGCGAGCGAAAACGCGGCAGCAGCGATGTACTTCGCCGCGCGAGAGAGCTTCGCGTCGTGGACGTGCGCGGGCGAATTGCTAGTGATTCGGCGCGCTTTCCAGGGCGTTCGTGCGCCGCCGTAATGCGTCATGAGGGCGCGGAGCATAACCTTGTCCGGGGCGATAAGCTTGACCCGGCTACTTGCATTGCTAGATTCGACTTGTGAACGGCCCCATGGTTGTCAGCCCCGTTCATGTCGGGCGATGGCACTCCAGCGTTTCGGAGGAGTTCGGATGCTACCTCCTTTCATCATCGAGCAGATTCGACAGCGTGAAGAGAGGGAGCGCCAGCAGCGTGAGGAGAGCCGCCCGCGCCTGGAATTACCGCTAGAGCGGTATCCCGCTCAGCGTCGTCAAAAACCGGCAGAGGACGATGACGATCCGAATCGCGGCGTCATCATCCTGGACATTATTTGACAGTAACAAACTGTTTGGCCGACGCACACGCAGGTTTTATCGCGTCTTGTCGCGTTCTAACCGGCCAACTCCGGCATCCCGCCCGAGCACAAATTCACCTCTTCAAGGAAAAACTGCTAGGCGGCCTTGACCGCTTAGACGCTCTTGCGTAACTTTCGCGCCCCGTGTCTCCCTACGGCGCTGGCCTTCTTGGGCCCGCCGCTTCGGCAGAGCGCGTCGTAGGCCCGGCATGTGCCGGATCAATAGAAAAGAGTTCGAGGTTCACCGATGGCCGTTCATATCCGCCTCGCACGGGCGGGCACGAAGAAGACCCCGTTTTACCGAATCGTCGTTGCCGATCAGCGCGCTGCTCGCGGGGGTCGGTTCATCGAACGTTTGGGCACGTATGATCCGCGTCGCAACGAGATCACTCTCAATAGCGCGCGTGTGAAGCACTGGCGTGACCTGGGCGCGCAGCCCTCGCACACCGTCGAGCTGCTCCTCAAGCGTCCGGACGTCATTGCTGCTGCTGCTGCTGTTGTTGCAACTGCCGCAACGGCTGCACCGGCGGCGAAGTAGTTAGTCGTATGGCGACAGCGTCTTCTACGTCCGCTCCCGCGATGCTTGTCAATCTCGTCAGGCTCATCTCGCAAGCGCTCGTCGACCATCCCGATCAGGTGAAGGTCCGGGAAGTCACGGGAGACCGCTTTCCTCGTATCGAGCTGCAAGTTGCGCGAGACGACATCGGCAAAGTGATCGGCAAAGATGGCCGCACTGCTCAGTCGATTCGCGCGCTCGTCAACGCCGCGGCCCACAAAGCCGGCACCCGCGCCTACCTCGATATCCTGGATTGACTCCCCGCACCAACTCACCTGCTGCGACAAACCGACTGTTCATCCCAGTCGCGGAAGTCGCTCGCGCGCACGGAATCCGAGGCGAAGTTCGCCTCAAGCTCTACCACGAGCATTCCGATCTGCTCTTGCTCAAGCCCACCACGCGCATGCGCACACCCGAAGGCGAAGAGCGCATCGTGGAGTTCGCGACGGTGCGTGGGACGAACAACGGGCTGCTCGCGCAGTTTACCGAGACCAAAGATCGCAACGCCGCGGAGGCTCTTCGCGGCTGCGTCTTGCTCGTTCCTCGTGACGAATTCCCCGCGCTCGAAGAAGGCGAGTTCTATGCGTGTGACATCGAAGGCGCGCGCGTCGTTCTCCCTTCTGGCGATGTCGTCGGACACGTCATCGGCCTCGTGTCGTACCCGACGTGCGAGGTGTTGGCCGTTAATCGCGGCTCACTCGGAACGCTCGAAATCCCCTTGCTCGATCAGTTTGTCGAGTCCGTCGATTCCAACAACGGCGTCGTGCATCTCGTGACGATCGAGGGCCTCGCGTGAACGACGCCCGCCATGCGTTTCGACATCGTCACCCTCTTTCCTGAGCTGTTCACGCCTTTCCTGGCAACCGGAATGGTCGGTCGTGCCGTACGCGATGGCGCGCTCGATGCGAAGTGCTGGAACTTGCGCGAGCATGGACTCGGCAAACACCGCGCCGTCGACGACACGCCTTACGGCGGTGGATCGGGCATGGTCATGCGCGTCGATGTCGTCGTCGCATGCATGGAATTCGTTGTTGCTCAAAGGATTCCACACGCGCCAGACGTTCAGGTAGAGCAAGCGCGTCCGCATCGTGTGCTCATGTCACCTGCTGGGCACGTGCTCGATCAACGTCGCGTCGAACAGCTCGTGCAGATGCCGTGGATCATGCTCGTGTGCGGACGCTACGAAGGTTTCGACGCACGTGTACATTCGTTCATCGATGAAGAGATTTCACTTGGTGACTTCGTGCTCGCGGGAGGTGAAGTTGCCGCGATGGCCATCGTCGATGCGTGCTCGAGGCTGCTTCCAGGTGTGCTCGGTAGTGCAGATTCGGCGATGCACGAATCGCACAGCACGGCGCTCGATGGGCTGCTCGAATATCCGCACTACACGCGTCCTGAAGAGTTCCGCGGCATGAAGGTGCCCGACGTGTTGAAGGGCGGAAATCACGCAGCGATCGAGACGTTTCGGCGCCAGTCTGCGGAGGCTCGCACACAAGAAATTCGGCCGGACTTGTACGCACGTGCGCTGCAGATGCGCGCAGAACGGAAGAACTCGTGACTCGTGTCGCGCTCGCGCTCGTTCATCATCCCGTGCTGGATCGCGAGGGCCAAGTCGTCACGACGGCGATCACGAACCTCGATCTGCACGACATGGCCCGGAGTGCTCGCACGTATGGCGTGACCGAGCTTTACATCGTGCATCCCGTGACGGCGCAGCGGCTGCTTGCTGAGCGCATACGTGATCACTGGATCCACGGCTCGGGAAAGAAACGCATTCCGGACCGCGCAGACGCGCTGGAAGTGCTGCGTATCGTGCCAGCGCTCGAAGATGTGTATCAGGCGCTTGGTGGTGAAGCGGGGCGAGCGGGCATGGAGTTGTGGACGACGGCGGCGTCGTCTCGTCGTGGTGCTCTGACGGACTACCCCGAGGGACGTACGCGCATCGAACACGCGGACAAACCCGTGCTGATCATTTTTGGAACGGGTTGGGGTTTGTCCGGGGATCTCGTTGCCTCCGCGGACGTGCGGTTAGCGCCGATTCGCGCGCGTATCGATTCGGGTTACAACCATCTCAGCGTGCGCGCAGCGTGCGCGATCGTGCTCGATCGGTTGTTCGGTTGACCGCGCGGGAGGCGCTGCTGGTTTGTCCAACATCGAGGCGGATCGCAGCATTCGGCAGAGGGCGTTCGAGCTAGGGTTCGACGTCGTCGGCGTAGCTCGCGCGGACGAGCCTTTGGGTATCGAGCACGAGCGTTATCGCGCGTTCGTCGAAGCTGGCATGCACGGCTCGATGCAGTACTTGGCCGATCACGTCGAAGCTCGACGCAGGCTCGATACCCCGCACATTCTCGAAGGTGCGCGCAGTGTCGTTTGTGTCGGTAAGGTTTACGCACGAACGGCCGAGTCGGAGAAAAGCGATTCGCCGCTCGCTCGTATGATCGCCCGCTACGCACGCGGTCAGGACTACCATGGGTTTGTCCGGAAAAAGGTGCGCAAGCTGGCCGCGTTCATTCGTCGTCTTGGTCCCGACGTGGAGGCTCGTCCGCTTTGCGACATCGAGCCGATCATGGAGCGTGCGTTTGCGATGCGTGCGGGGATTGGGTTCGTAGGGAAAAACGGACTCGTCATTGCTCCAGGCAAAGGCAGCTTCATGTTGCTCGGCGAGGTCGTGACGACGCTGGAGCTGGTGCCCGACGTGCCGATGACGGAGCGTTGTGGCTCGTGCACGCGGTGTCTCGATGCTTGCCCGACGAATGCATTCATCGCTCCCTTCGTGCTCGATCCGCGTCGTTGCATCTCGTACTTCACGATCGAAAATTCAGGCGCGCCACCCGAGGAGTTACGGGAGGCCATCGGCGAGCACTTTTTCGGATGCGACGTGTGTCAGGAGGTTTGTCCGTACAATCGAACGGCGCCTCCGTCTGCTGAACGAACGGAGCCTTTTCGGCCGCTCGAGCGATGGAACGACATGGCGCTGTCCGAGTTTGCATCGATGGACGAAGAGACATTCGCGCAGAAGACGCAGGGAACGCCGCTATCGCGCGCACGCAGGGGAGGGCTCGCGCGAAACGCAGCGCTTGTCGCGACAAACCGTCTGAAGCGTGAGCCACGGCATCTGCTCGCGAACGATTTGCGACGGACGATCGAAGTTGCGGCAGAGCACGAAGATCCAGCGGCTCGTGAAGTTGCGCGTGCAGGCTTGGAACAACTCGGGCACGCGCGTTCAGCGGTAGATCTTGGCGAAGACGAATTGCCCGCAGTGCCGGTCGAGATTCCTGTGACCGGCGACCCAGAGGCATCGATTCTTGGTGAGAAATCCGCGGCAAATGAAGCATCTGCGCACGAACACGACCAGCCGGTCCCACTTCGTGTAAAGAGAGCCCCCGAATGACACGACTGCACGTAGGCCTTCACGCCCTCACCGGCGACATCAAGAAGTACCAAGCCGATCTGGATCTGCTCGAACTGCGCCCGGTCGACACAACGCTGCCGACGGTTGGTGGGCTTCGACGATGGCGCAAATCGACTGCGCCGACGTTTGTGTTCAGCGTGGTGTTGCCACGCCTCGTCTCCGAGCTTGGTAGTGGCAAGGCGTTCGACGATGCTTTGGCGAAGTCGCTCGAAGTTGCGACGGTCATCGAAGCGCGTTGCATCGTGCTGACCACGCCTCCCGAGATTCGACCGACGGCGGCGAATCGTAAGAAAATTGCCGCGTTGTTCTCGCGTATTCCACCCGAAGGCACATTGCGCTTTTGGGAACCGCACGGCATGTGGGAACGCGACGACATCATCGATACGGCGCGTTCTGCTGGCGTGCTTCCGGTCTTCGACGTGGCTCGTGACGAGCCGCCGAACGGCCAAGTGCTGTACACGCGTTTACGTGCGCTTGGTGCGCAAGCGACGCCGAGCACTGCGGCGCTCGAACGAGTCGCCAAGCGCATTCATGGTCGGCGCGAAGTCTTCGTCGTGCTCGAAGGCACACGAGGGGCGGCGCTGCGCGTGAAGAGCGGTTTGTTGGCGGCTTTGGCGCGGCACAGTCCCGCGCGTGAGAGCGGCATCATCAGCCCCACCGTAGCGGCAATCCCGCGCCCGCTCGTTGCCGAGGACGAAGAACAGTGATTCGTGGTGCTCTCGCGATTGCCAGTAAGCCGGCTGCTGCGCAGGCGGCATCGGCGATTCTCGACAGCGTAGGCACGGCGGCGGATGCCGTCATCGCAGGCTTCTTAGCGGTCGCCGGTTCCGAGCCGGGTGTGCTGCTTGCGCCTGCGGTCGCGCTCATTGCTGGCGTTGGGGCGGGAGCACGGGCGATGGATGGACGCTCGCTTCAGCCGGGCAAGGGCGCTCAAAGGCCTCGTGGCTTCAAGGCCGAAGC
>CAZETM010000421.1:0-8305 GCA_964514885.1 uncultured Polyangium sp.
TGCTCGGTGCCGAACAAGCTGCCCTGGTTCAACGTCTCGCCGCTCGAGGTCGAGCAGACGTGTACGGCGATGGGCGGAACGATCTGTGCCACGACGGACTGGACCTCGGCTTGTCAGGTGGTACCGGCGACGCCCTGCACCTGGGGCTTCAATCCGCGAGGCGCTGCGTGCACCAGCGCGTACACGGCAACCAAGTTCTGCAACTTGGGACCGTCGTACGACTTCAGCTCGATGATCGCGGGCGATCAGGACGGCCTGCTCCCCACGGGCTCGACGCTGCTGCAGAACTGCTGGGGGGATTGGTCTGCGCTGCAAGGCAACACGACCACGACCAACAAGATCTTCGATCTGACCGGCAACATTCGCGAGATCACGCGCAGCGCACCGGGCGTCTATCCGCTCATGGGCGGTGCGTACAACTCCGATCCCGGAGGCTCGACGTGTTCGTTCTCGTTCTACACGACGAGCAACAACGCCTTCCAGCTCTACGACCTCGGCTACCGCTGCTGTTTCAACGCAAATCCGGGCTAGTAGCTCATCCGCGGCACCGGGCGCCACATCCGTTGGCGCCCGCGTTTTCCCACTTCAACGCCTACTTTTTACGACCCCTCGCTCGAGCTTCCCACAGCCGGAAGCGTGAACGAGATCGTGCTTCCGCGACCAACCTCGCTGATCAGCTCGATGCGTCCCCCGTGCGCTTCGACGATTCCTTTGGCCACAAACATTCCGAGCCCCGTGCCCTGACACGATCGACGTTCGGGTGGCGGACGCCGCGAGAACACGAGCGATCGTTGTGACTCGGGAATGCCCGGGCCCGAGTCGGTCACGGAAAACTTCACGCCCGAACCAAATCGCTCTGCGCCAATCGAGATGGATCCACTCTTGGACATGAACCGCAGAGCGTTACTCACCAGCCGCGAGAAGACCTGCAGCACGCGATAGCGGTCGACATAGAGCAGAGGCAGATCCAGACCGATGGTCGTTTCAATCGTGATCGCGCGGCTATTGATGGCAAGCGTAGCTGCGGTGACGGCGCCATCGATGATGGTTGCTGCGTCGTGCACGTCTTGTTCGAGCGGTAGCGAGCCGCTGTCGATGTTTGCGGAATCGACCAGGTCCTCGACGATCTGGTTCATCTCGCTCGCAGCGCGTTTGATCGCGTGGACTTGTCGCACTTGATGCGGCTCCGTCAGCTCGCGGGCCAGCATGGTCGTCGTGACGAGAACGACGCCGAGTGAGTTACGCAGATCGTGCGAAGCGATGGCGAGCAGGTCTGTGCGCCGAGCCTCGGCAGCTTCGGCTTGCTCCTCGATCGTCTGGCAACGGTCGGCGAGTGCTTCGAGGTCGGGGGCGTTCGATTTGCGCCGGCCCACGGCACCGAGCTTTCCATTGGGAGCGCTTGCTGTGATTTGCTGTCGGGGTCCCTTGTTCGAAGCTGTCACGCTGCACCTTCTTTTGACCCAGAGTACGCCGCGATCGGTGGGGCTATGGAGTCCGGCAGCTCCTTAGTTGAAGGTCGGTTTTCTTATGGTTGTTGCGGGTCAGGTTTCTCCTGACACGCGGATGAGGTTGCTCGTCATGGATCAAGAGGGACGATCTGTGGCCAAATCATTCTACGTCGCGGGCTCGTTACGCGATCGACGGCGGCATGGTGTGCTCTCAGGGACCCATGTAATGATCGATTTCTTTTTCTCAGATGGATGGGGGGTCGAGCGGTGAAGACGCAAAATGACGGTGGGACCTTGGGGGACCGCGATGTGCAGTCTCCGCTTGTGCTTGTCGTTGATGACTTCGACGACAATCGGGAGATGTTCACGGAGTTTTTGTCATTCTCTGGCTTCCGTGTGGCGCAAGCGGCGACGGGGAAAGAAGCCTTGAAACAGGCGTTTTCCCTGCTTCCCGACTTGATTCTCATGGACCTGTCGCTGCCCGAACTCGATGGGCTCGAAGCGACGCGTTGCTTGAAGAATGACGAGCGAACCAGACGCATCCCGATCGTTGCACTGACGGGGCATGTGCTGGCGGGGCACTCGCGCGATGCGCGGGACGCTGGGTGTGAGGCGTTTCTGACGAAGCCGTGTTTGCCCGATGTGCTCGTGAATGAAATTCGACGAGTGCTGGGTTCGTTGAAGCGTACGGCGTGAATCGTGTTGTTCGGGGGAGGAAACATGCAGCATTGCGAAGCACCACCGTTTACGGCTCACGATGGCGTGCGTGCTCGAATCGTTTGCCATAACAAACGCGCGGCCTCGTCCCAGTCGACGGGTTTGATCAGGACCGCGTCGAAGGCGCTGGTGGCGAGATTCGCGCGAGCCCACAGATCCCGTCTTCCGGTGCACGCGAAAAGCGCAGTGTGCATCGTGGCCGGATCGGCGCGCAGGGCGTCGGCCACGACAAACCCATCGATCCCGGGCATGCGCAGATCGCACAACACTGCGTCCGGCACATCTTGCGTGGCTAGAAAGACTCCGCGCAAACCGCCCTTCGCGCGCTCGACGCTGAAGCCGTGTGCTTCGAGGGCCACTTGGGCGATGGCCAGGAAATCAGGATCATCATCGACGATGAGCACGAGTGGATTCGACATTCGTGTCGTGCTCGCCTCGCTCGCACTGTCCGACATTCCGTCTCCTCCGCCCGCAAGCACGAACGCTCGCGCGCTGCTCGTCGTGCGCGCGGTTGTGCCGCCGAGCATTGTCTTGGGCCCAATTTACGGATGCGCAACATGTGAATGCAGCGAGCTGTCGGGGTCAGCTCGTCTGTCCGCTGTCCGTCGCACTCGACCTTCCCGTTCTTCCAGGAAAAACCTTTTGAGGTCATACGAGTCGAGCTTGCACGGGTACCATTTCGACACTGGTCGCATTTGCATGCGTGCTCCAGGTGAACGCTCATGATGGTCGACGAGGTCTTTCTGGATCGCGTGGCGCACGATCTGAGGGGTGAGCTGTCCACGATGCTCACGGGCGTGCATTATTTGCTCCGATTCGGCCGTGACGTTCCGACAACCACCCGAGACATGCTGGAGCGAATCGGGGGAGCTGGAGACCGGCTTACTCGGCTGCTCGAAGAGTTCGACGACACGGTGTGGCTGCTGGACAAACCCAAGCCGTTGCTGACTGCGCCCGTGCGCTTGAAGGCGCTGCTCAATGATGTGGTCGGGCGGTCGGGGAAGCCTGCTGTTTTGCGTGGTGGTCAGGTTCGTGCGGAGCTTGGCGACGGGGACGATGGCGAGTTCGTGGGCGATGCAGAGATGCTGGCCCGAGCGCTCATGTACATCGTGGACCTGTTCATGATCCGCGCACCCGAGCAAGTCGTGCGGGTCGTAGGCACGTTCGAACAAGGCGTGCCTGTCGTGCGTGTGCTGGACGAAGGCGCGTCCGTTCCCGATGCGCTTTTGGAACGCCTGTTCGAGCCGTTTGTCGAGAACGACCTGGTGCCCATCAGTCCTCAAGGAAGACGCAAGTTGCGGTTGGGTTTGGGACTGGCCATCTCTCGCTCGATCTTCGAAGCGCATGGAGGATCCGTCGACGTCGAATCATCTTCCGCGACGGGTGTTTCGGGCCTCGTTCTGCGTTGCGTGCTCACGCGCTGACGAGCTTCTCCGAGCGGCTTGCGACGCGCAATCGTCCATGTTCCGTTGATTCATGCATCATCGCTTCATCGCTACGTACGGCATCCTCGTAACAGCATTGACCGCTGGTTGTGGCGAGTCGCCGAGTTTGTCTGGTGCATGCGCGGGCAAGCTCGACGGCTCGGCGTTGGTGCTCTTGTCCTCGTACACCACCAGCTCGCTGGGCCGCATCGATCTCGACGGTTGCATGACCGAGGTTCCCGATATCGCCCTCGGCGGTGACCCGGTTCTCACCAGCAGCGCCGACGAAACTCTAGTCATCTCGCGCGACAATCAACTGGTCTACGAGGTCGACGCAGAAACGTTGCTGTTCAAACGAACGTTTGTCCCGTACGCAGACGTTGAGCTGGACAAACCGTTTGTCACGTCCTGTCCGCAAGGTGGACAAGAACTCGCGGGAACAAACCCTTACGATGCGGACATCGATGCGAATGGCCGCCTTTGGGTTGCGCGTTGGGATCGACCGAGCGTGGCCATCATCGATGCAAACGGTGATTTTTTCGGGGCCGTGGACTTATCGAGTTACGCCGACGTCGATGGGCTTCCCGAAGTGTCCATGGTGCGGATCGTTGACGATCGTGCGTATGTCGCGCTCGAGCGGATCGATCGGTGTGCGGGCCTCAAGCCGACGGGCATGGGCGTGATCGTGGTCATCGATGTCGCGACACGAAATGTCGTGAGTGACATCCAACTTGGCGGTGCGAATCCTTTCGGTCGCATGGTTTCTGCGCCGTGGGATTCGTCTGGCGGCACGATTGCGGTTGCCTTGCCGGGGGACATCGTTGCCCTCAACGACGGTGATGCTGCGGCGATCGTGGATTTGCCCACGGGCAAAGTGACGGGTTTTGGCTGGGAGAGCGAGTTGGAAGGTTCGGTGACCGAGGTTGTCCTGGCCGGACCTGACGAGGCGTACATGATCGTTTCAACAGCAACCAATCCACTGACGAACTCGACGCGGGTCGTGCGAATCGATCCGCAAACGGGGCAAGTGGGTTCCACGTTGCTCGACAGTCGCAGTGAAGCGGAGCCTGGGGGTGGCTATTGCCATGTGGGGCTGGCCGTTGTGGGCCAGCACCTTCTGGTGGGCTCGAGGCTTCCTTGCGAGCAGGCGGTGGTGGTTTTGGAGCGCCAAACCGGGCGTGAGGTTGGAGTGATCCGCCCATCATATTTGCCGCCTATGGCTCTGCAGGCGCTGCCTTGATGCGCTCACGTCCTTTGCCCTTCGGGGCGCAAGTTCGTTTAGCATCCGAGCACGTGTTCGGATCGTTTCGGTGCTCCGAATCCCGAGTGTTTCCAAAGAAGTCGAGGCGTCCCATTGGCTGAACGCGCATCGTTATCGACGCTCAGTTCTTTGCTCGCAGCGCACGGCGTGCCCATGCGTGCGATCGAAGATGCGATCGCACGGCAAGTCGTGCATGGCTCCGATCTAGCCACGAACCTGCTCGAAGTGGCGGGCCTAGGCGAGCCGCAACTGTTGCCCGTTCTCGCTGCCGCATCGGGTCTCGATGCCGCGCCGCTGGGTAGTTTGCCAATTCCGCCACCCGATGTGCTGGGGTTGGTCCCGGTTGAACTTGCGCAACGCGAGAACATCTTTCCGATCTCTCTGTCGCAAGGCGTTTTGAAGCTCGCGGTGGCCGAGCCATTCGTTTCGGTTGATGGACTGCTTTTCACGCAGCCCGTGACCGTCGCGCAGATCATCGCGCCGCTGCCGCGCATTCGTCAGGCGGTTTCGAAGGCGTACAAAATCCCGCTCGACCGTCGATTCACTCGCCTACTCGGAAAGCTCGGCGAGCCTGGTTTGGCTGCGGAGCAAAAGCTCGAGATCGATGACGAGCCGACCATGATTTCCACCGTGGCATCACTGCTCTCTCGGCCGACTACGCAAACGCCCGCGACGCTCGCTGCCGGAATGAATCCAACCGCAGCTCCGACGCTTTCTCCTGAAAAACTTCAGCAAACGCCTCCTGGCCCGCCCGTGCGTCTCATCGAGCCGGAGCCGGTGCGCATAAAAGAACCCGAGCCAGTGCGCATGAAGGAACCCGATCCGGTGCCGATCGCGTCTCCGGTGAGCAGTATGGATTTCGTTGGTGCTCCAACGATTCCGCAACATGTGACCGAAAACGTGCATCTGCCGAAGAGCAATCCGCTCGCGTGGGCGACGCGAGCGCCGGTGGTGCAGGTCGTCGAGCCTGCGCAGCCGTGGCGACCGTTGACGAGCGACGACATGCCCGAGACGGTGCCTGCGCCACGGCTGGCGGCGATGGCCGCAGCGAGCGGCGAGCGTAACGAGAACAAAACGAGCGACGAAGAAGACGCGGCTCCCGTGTCACGTCGTACGGCGGCGCTGCGCAAGGAGACGGCGCGAGGTCGCGCGGCGGGCAACTTCTTCCGACGAGCCGTCGTGGGCGAGCACAAGGCGCGTGAACAGGCGCCGCAAACGGACGCCGAAGTGCCGCCGCACGAGCGCAAAGGCTCGGTTCGCGTGCGACGCAAAGGACCGTTTACTGCGCAAGCGGCCGAAGAAGAGCTTGCCGAAGCGACGGTCACCGATGGCGTGCTCGACATCTTCTTCACGTTTGCCCATCAGTTTTTCGAGTACTCGGTGCTCTTCGTCGTGTCGGGTGACGTTGCCGATGGGCGAGATGCATCGGGGCCGGGATTGACGGCAGCGCGCGTCAAAAACGTAAAGGTTCCGCTCGACAAACCGAGCATGTTGCAGCTCGCGCGAGAGCGAAAAGCGCCGGTGACCATGGCTCCCGTCGCGCATGGAATCGATGCGCAGATCGTGCGAGATCTCGCACGCGAAGCGCGGTTCGACGAAGGCGACCGGGCGAGCATCGCGATCTTGCCGATCGTCGTGCGCAATCGTGTCGTGGCGCTGTTGCTTGGTGACGACGGCAGTGTCGATGTCGATCTGTCGGCGCTGGGTGACGTGATCATCATCGCGGGGCGAACGGTCGAAGCGCTCGAGCGGATCATTTTGCGCAAGAAGCTCGGGGCTGCGGGTGGGCGTTCGCCTTCTGTAGCTCCGCCTCCGGAGCACGCGCCCGAGCCTCGAGAAGGATATCGTCCGGTGGGTTTGGCGGCGCTAGCCCGAGCGCTCGATACGAACAGCGCTGCCGATTCCGAAGGCTCTACGTCGTCCGGGAACGAGGGCGGTCGCCCTGTGCAGACGAGAACAGCGCCGGGGGCAACGATGTTGTCGGCAGCCGCGCTCCGAGCCTCCGAAACGTCCAAACCACCGGTGGTTCGTCATGACCAACCTGACGTGCTTCCGCGTAGTGCGAGACAGGCAGCTCGTTCTCCTGGGACAAACCGTGCTGAAGCTACGTCATCGTCCGGCGATACGAATCCGGACGGTGACGTGCCAGAGCCAGCGGCCACGTCCGAGCGTTCGGGGCCAGGGTCGCGCAAGCGGCGTTTTCTGAATGGACCGACCTCGCGTCCGCGCATCGCGCCGATGGCGTTTTCGGAGAGCGGTACCGAGTCGAGCGAGCAGGGACAACCGACGATTCAAGGGATGCCGCGTTCGCAGAGGCGAGGTGCTTCTTCGGGGCGGGGCAGGACCATGGTGACGCCTCGCCCGTTACCGCCGAACCTGGGAGGTAAACCTGCCCTTCGCGTTCCACCGGGGCGAAACGTAGCCGTGGACAGTTCGTCTCCGACGACGATTGCGGGACCGCCGGTGCCGCCCACGCTTGCAGCTCGAAGGTCGGGCGCGGGTTTGGCCGACACGAGACCCGAAGTGTCGGTTCAGCGATCCCAGCGTGAGGCCGAGCGTGAAACGGTCGCGCTGTTGCAGCAGTTTGTCGGATCGAACGGAGCGGACAACGACGCGGGGCAGGCGATCGTTCAACTTGGAGAGCGAGCCGTTTCGGCGATCATGGTGCGTTTTCCAGGGCCGCTCGCGCCTGGAATCGGTACGGACTCGACGGATTTGCCCACTGCTTCCTCGTGCGGGCCGCTCTTCGCGTTGCTCGTGGCGATTGGCCCGGACACGGTGCTTGCTGTTGCGCAACGAGCGACGTCGATCTTGTCCGAAGATCGCTTCTGGGCCGCCCACGTGCTCGGAGAGATCGTGTGTATCGAGTCGGCAGAAGTCGTAGGCACGTTGCTCTTCGACGACGATGTTTCAGTTCGTCGCATTGCTCGAAGATCGGCGGCGTTTTTGATCGCGACCGTGCCTGATGCAGCGCAGGCGATCGTGCCGATGCTGGAGCAAGCGGCGCGAGGCTCCGATCGACCAGGCCGGCGTTTCATCGCCATCGACACGTTGGGTGAGCTTGCGGTGACGTCGACGATCCCCGCGCTCATTGCGATGCTCGGTGATCCTGTTCAAGACATCGGTGACACTGTTCATCGAGCGCTCGTGCAGATCACTTGCCAGGACTTCGCACGCGACACGCGCAGGTGGATCGATTGGTTTGCCGCGAACGCATCACGTCATCGAGTCGAGTGGATCATCGACACGCTTTTGCATGATTCGCCCGAGCTTCGACGCATCGCGGCCGAGGCGCTCGAGCCCGTGATTGGTCGAGATCTCGGGTTTGACGCGGAGGCATCGCGTGACGAGCGCGCTGCGGCGCACGTGCGGTACTTGCTCTGGTGGGAGCAAGAAGGCCGCGTGCAGTACGGGCCGCATTGAGACTTGAGACTTGAGACTTGAGACTTGAGACT
>CAZETM010000422.1:0-8285 GCA_964514885.1 uncultured Polyangium sp.
GCACGTATCGGGAAAAATCCGTACATCGTCGACATTTTCGACGCGGGGATCGATTCCGACCGCGGCGTGCCATTTCTAGCCATGGATTTGCTCGAAGGCGCCACGCTAGACAAATACATCAAGCAATATGGGCAAATGCCATCGGGCCTGTTGGGAACACTATGGCTCCAGCTCGCCGACGCGCTCGAACAAGCCCACGCGGCAGGCGTCGTTCATCGCGACCTGAAACCTGGCAATCTTTTTCTCACGTACGATCGCAAAGGTAATCCGCAATTGCGCGTGGTCGATTTCGGGATCGCCAAATTGCTGGAAGAGGGTTATCAGAAAACAGCGACTCAGATTGGATCCCCCGCATACGCGGCTCCCGAGCAGCTCGGAAATGCGATTCGCCCAATGGCTGAACGAATGGGATTCACCATATCACATACCATCTCGCCCGCCACCGATGTCTGGGCGCTCGGAGTCGTCACGTATGAATTGCTCATTGGCGCTTCGCCTGGACAATTATGGACCGGCGCAGAGCGCGGAACCATGGCCGACCTCATCATTCCCGTCGCCACCGCACCCACCCCTTCCGCACGGTTGCGAGCAGGTGCACGCGCAATCCTGCTCCCCGCTGGATTCGATGAATGGCTCGACCGATGCCTGCAAAAGAATGCTGCCGACCGCTGGCCCAGTATTGAGCTGGCCGTCAAAAACCTGGTTTCCTTGCTCGGCGCGGCGCAAAATCGTTTGGCGACACCCGAATTGCCACATGAATCCCCTCCGGCTGTCAAAAAAAATCCACAATTGGTCACCCAGCGGCTTCCGAGCATTCCCGCGGACACGGTTGTCTTGCCAAGCTTATTGCAAACCAATCGTGCTGCTCCGACAGATTCGCCAACGCCGAATCGTAGCTCGGGTCCCCAAAGAATGCCCTTCGAGCCCGAAGGTTTTCCCAACCTCACCGGCTCGAATCCGCCGCCACCTAGGCAACCAGGCCTAGACTCGACATCCCTGGGCATTTCAGGAACGCTCGGGCCCCAGCGCTTCAAACGCTCACGCAAGCTCGGTTTCGCCTTCGCCACAACGATTTTAATCCCCGCAGTCGGCATTCTGGTGATTGCCCTGGACGTATCCGACAAACCTCACGCGGATAGCAACCAAGTCACCGCAATACCATTGGTGAATTCTGCCGCCATTGTTGTCCCCATCGGCACGCCCAGCCCCACGATTACGCCAGGCGAGATTGCAACGCTCGAGCCAACTGACAGTCCACCTCCGACGGCACCGACACCCGCTGGCTCGCTATGGGGCAAGTTGCCGACCAAATCTTCAGCACCGAACGATCCGTCTTCGGCACCCGTCCCCGAACCTCCGTCGACAGCGACAGCCGCGGCATCGACACCACCGCCACCGTCCGACGGCAAAGGCACGCTCAATATCAATTCGATACCGGTATCCAAAGTGGTTCTCGACGGACGGCCTATCGGCAGCACACCGAAAGTTGGCGTATCAGTATTGGCCGGTTCGCATACCGTAATATTCGTCCACCCTGAAATGGGAAAGAGAAGCGTCACGGTCAACGTAAAGCCGGGTGAAACAAAACCGGCCGCCGTCAAGTTCTGACCAATCGCTCACCCAGTAAAGCGCTCGACTGTCACTGAATCGCTCGCAAATCCGCGCGGTCTTGGTCTCGGGAAAACACCGGCGGTTTGCCCATTGGTGCATCGACCATGACGCGCACGCCGCCGTCGCGTTTTTCTCCCGTCCAGACGTCGTACCAAGTGCCCTTCGGCAAATACACGCTGCGCGACGTGGCGCCTTGCGCGAGCACGGGAGCGACCAGCAATGCATCACCAATCAAGAATTGGTCGCTCACTTTGCGCGCTTCAACATCGTCGGGGTATTCGAGCATCAGGTGGCGAAGGATCGGCACGCCGGTTTTTGCAGCATCCTCGGCGAGCGTCTTGAAGTCGGGCGCAAGCGCAGCGTGGATTTTGGTAAAACGCCGGAAATGATCGATCGTTTCGGGATCTTCGTCCCAAGACCAATTCATCTCTTTCATGTTGCCATCGTGCGTGCGCATGATGGGCGTAAATGCGCCCAGCTCAGTCCAGCGCAAATACAATTCTTTGGTGCTCGGCCCGCCACTGAATCCCGCAATGTCGTGCGTAACGAATGGCAACCCGCTGATGCCCAAATTAAGCAACGCAGGCACGACCGTGGGCAAACCATCTTCGGCGGTCCACATGCATTCTTGATCCCCCGCCCAAACAATCTGGGCCACGCCTTGTTCGTAGGTCCAACCCGACCGAGTAAACACGGCCCAATCGCCATCGGGACGCAATTCATCCATGACTTGGCGCGACATTCTATGCCATTCGGTAGGATAACGGTTGTGCATCGCGCGCCCGTCCGAGCCGTCGGAATATTCAGCATCGAGCGGCACCCATTCGGCAAAATCGGCCATCCAGCCATCCATGCCGAGCACCGAAACCATTTTCGATAGCTCGCCCCGTACGTATTCACCCGTCGCCGGATTCGTGGGGTCCGGGTGCGAAGAATCGCCCGCCGGAGATGAATGCAGATAAGGCTGGCCGCCCTTCTTGATGAGCATGTCGCCCGCGGCCATCGTCGCGTAATGGTCGAGCTGAGGCATGACGAAGGGATTGGCGTACGAAAGAAACTTGTACCCTTTGCCATGAAGCTCGGTTATCATTCCGGCCAAATCCGGGTATAACATTTCGTCGGTAGCCCAGCGATATTGCACGCCGTAACCACCACCCACGTTCATGCGTTTGCCCGTCCAATCTTGCGACCAAATAGCGCCGGCATCAATGCCATTCTGCTCGAGCATCGCCACGCGTGCGAGCACCGCATCACGCCCGCCCTGCGCACTGATCCAAGGCTCGTAAGCCCACGCGGGCGGAGCTTTGGGCCGGCCCACTTCATTGCCGAGCTGCTGAATGACGTCTTTCGGACTGGGTCCATGAAATACCACAATCTCGACCGGCTCGCTACTCTCCACTTCCACCCAAGCAATTCGCGTGTCCGTCGCACATAAATCCACCAGCGTGCGATAAGATGTTTTGAACAAAGTGCCCGTTCCCCGAGCGTCCAGGTAGTACGGCATTGGGAAATAGGTCGTGTGCAGATCGCCTTTCGTACCGACCATGTTCGACACGCCGTCTCGACCAATTCCCTGTTCACTCACGAAAAGCGGAAACGATTCACCACGCTGATCAGTGCCATTGTATTGCTCACCAAACCCATAGAACGACGCATCTGCATCGCACGCTAGAGGCACGGCAATCGATTTCGCGTTGGTATATCCCTCGACTGTTATCCGCACCAGCGTGGCCTCGCCAGGGCGCAATACCGATGTTTTTACGATGGCTTGCGCCGTCACGCCGGAAAGATTGATCGTCACGCCAGCCGAATCGGTCGAGCTTCCGTCGAATTTGGAAAACGGTTCGCTCTCTTCGGCGTCACGCACGAAGGACCACATTGCGAATAACGAATTGATGATTTCGTCGTAACGCTTGACGGTGATTGCAGCACCGTCGGCTGTGGCCAGCAATGTTCGCCCCTGCGCTTCGATGGCAAAGCCGCCATCTGCACGCACGGCGACTCGAGTGCCATCACTGAGCGCGTAATCGGCAGCTTGGGGAGCGGAGGGCTCGGACGAGCAGCCAAAGACAAAAGCAACCAGGGGAGCAAGCAGAATGCGGCTACGCATGGATTCATCAGAACCCGAGCCGCACCGATTGTCAAGCGAAATAATGCTGTCGCCGTCTCACACAGACCACGGCCCTACGCGATACCGACGTGACGTGGCAACCCGCTGCGCCACGAAGTCGAGTTCGCGAATGAACAAATAATTACCATCCAGGGAATCGGTATGATACGCGCTAAGCCGCCGCTCTCGAGGATCGTATTTGAACTGGCCGAATCCTGCGTCATGCAGAATGTCGAATGCGCTTTTACCAGATTGATCATACCGGTCCCGCTCATTGTTGACCTCGATGACGATCGCTTGCAGCCCTTTCGACACGAGCGTCTTCATTGCCCCCGAAAGAACCTCCAGCTCGAACCCTTCGACATCGATTTTCATGGCCAGCGGCACGCGCCCATTCAAAAGCTCATCGAGCGACAGGACGTCCACATCATGGGCCGGTCCGGTATATGCATCATCGACGACGTGGTTTCTCGTGTCCAGGTTGGTCGAGAATCGCAATTTACCGACGTTCGCTGCCAATCCCACGTTTCGCGCCTCGACGAGATGCCCGACGCGATTGTAATACACATTGTTTTCCAAATGAGCAAACGTGGCCGGTAATGGCTCGACGGATATGCAATTCGCGCCCACGGCCTTTGCTGCCAAGATCGTATACGCACCGATATTGGCTCCGATATCGGCGAACAAATCGCCCGGACGAAGCGCGTGGAGCACGAATGCCATGTCGTCGAATTCGTGCAACCCTACATAGACGTTACCCGTCGCCCCCGTCATTCCGCGGCCAACAATGAGGTGCCCGTCCTCCACGAACGGCACGACGCTCGGACCGAAGCCGACGAGACTCGATAATTGCCACCGCGCAATCCGGCCAAACGCCGTCAGCGGATGTTGCTGGCCGAACGGATGCTTAAGAACGAAACGGAAGAATTTGAGCATGCCTACAGATGACTCTTCGCCGCTCAACATACTTCCACTAGCAACTAGGTTTCAAGCTTCGTTTCTTTGTGCAGGCAAAAACTTTTGCTTGACTGCACGCCCCGGACGTGGAGAACGATGCGAAAGCTCGTGGACGACATCAGCGCAAATCCGTGGACCGATGATCGTGGTGCGCACCACGAGTGCGGGTGAAAGGCGTCATGCTTCGACTGGGCATCCTTGCGAGCCATCCAATTCAGTACCAGGCGCCACTTTTTCGAGCCATCGCCGCGCGAGACGACGTGACACTCAAGGTGTTTTTCTGTTGGGATTTCGGAATCAAAGAAACGCTCGACCCCGGTTTCGGACAATCGTTCACGTGGGACATTCCACTTCTCGGCGGATACGACCACGAGCTGATTCCGAACTTGTCGCGTCGTCCAGAGACAAACCATTTCATGGGCTTATTTAATCCCACTGCGCCGGCAAGAATTCGAGATTTCCGGCCCGACGCGCTCGTCGTCCAGGGATACAACCATTTCACGGACGTCGAAGTGCTCGCCGCAGCGCGCTTGCTGGGCATTCCCGTGCTCGTCCGAGGTGACGCGACGCTGCTCCACAAGCGTCCGCCGCATATTCTAGCGGCCAAACGTTTGCTTCTGACGCGGATTTTCTCCTCGCTCGCCGGAGTGCTCGCCTCGGGAGCCCTCAATGCTCGTTATTACGCGCATTATGGAGTTCCTCCGGAGCGCATTTTTCCTGCCCCCTTCACCGTCGATAATTCCTTTTTTCACGGTCGTGAACAAGAGGCTCGGGCCGCAGCGCGTGCGATACGCGAGCGATTGGGAATCGGGGCGCAAGACGTAGCGATCGTTTTTGCGGCCAAATTGCTTCCACATAAAGGTGGTGCGGATTTGATTCAGGCATTCGGGGCCAAGCCGCGAAAAAACGCGCACCTGGTTCTGGTGGGAGACGGGCCCGAGCGCGAACGATATACTCAAATGGCCGAGCGTCTTGCTCCAGGGCGCGTTCATTTCCTGGGATTCGTCAATCAACGAAGCATGCCCGCAGCATACGCTGTTGGCGATCTCTTCATTTTGCCTTCACACTTCGAGCCGTGGGGGCTGGCCATCAACGAAGCCATGTGCCTAGGTTTGCCGATTGTGGCATCGGATCAGGTGGGAGCCGTTCCGGATTTGGTTTTACCGGACAACGGGTGGGTTTTCCCGGCGGGCAATGTCCCAGCATTGACCGGAGTGCTCGACGCGGCGCTCGATGATCGAGATGGTTTGTCGCGCCGAGGAGCGGCGTCACGCAGGCGCATATCGAATTGGGACATTCCGCAAACCGCGGAAGGGTTCGTCAAGGCCTCTAAATCGGTCGCCTTTTCTTCATGAAGACTATGGGCGAAACTGCTGCCACCACGAAACCCACTACAAAAGTCATCGGCGTTGCCGATCGTGTTTTAGCCAGCACGCTGGCTTTGTCATTCGGCGCAATCATCCATATCGTCGGACAAATCATCATCGTGCCCATTGGCATGGCGACATGGCAAAAAGAGCGCTGGGGTGAATGGCTTTCCATTTCAGCGCTCGTCATGTTCTTGGCATTGACGGATTTGGGCATTCAGACGCACGTCGTCAATCGGATGAGCGCCCATTTTGCTCGTGGCAAGACGGACGAGATGCTGCACGAGCTGCACAGCGCGCTACGTACCCAAGGTCCTCTCGCCATTGCGATCTGGACCATCGGCGCAGTGGCGTTCTATTTTTTGCCGTTGCAGTCGTGGCTGGGGATTCGGACGGCATCGGCGCTCGAAACGTATCTGACGGTCATCATCTTCGGCGGCGAGCTATTGCTGAATGTGCCGTTTGGAGTGGTCAATAGTACGTACCGGGCAGCGCATCAACTGCCGCGTGCGGCGGTGATCGGCACGATAAAACGAGCGCTGGAGATCATTCTTTTATCGGTATTGATGCTCTGTCGCGCGCCATTCTGGGCCGTCGCGACGGGACGTGTGCTAATGGTGCTCGTCCTGTACGGCCTCGTCATTCGCGACCTACACCGGCAATTTTCTTGGTTTTACCTAAAGCCACTGCGTGGAAATGCTCGAGATGGTCTGGCGATGCTGCCCTCGGGCGCATTGTTTTTGCTCGCCGCGCTCGCTGATTATCTGGCCAACCAGGGCAACTTGATGGTCATTCAAGGGGCGCTCGGAGGAATTGCCGTCGCGCAGCTCGCTACGCACCGCACGATTTCCAACATGGGCAAAATCGTAGCGACTCAGCTTGCTTCAGCTATTTGGCCTGAGCTGACGTCACTCGAAGCGCAGGGGGATACGGAGCGTATCATTCGGCTGCACCGAACGGCTGCGAAACTCGTGGCGTTCATGGCCGGGGTTCCGCTACTCGCGTTTTTCCCGATGAGCAGTTGGGTCTATCGGGCGTGGACGATGCGCGAATTGTCGCTCGATGCGGTCATTCTCGGGATCTTCATCTTCCAAACCATTCTGTGGGGTATTTGGTACGCCGGCTGGACGGTGCTGATGGCGACCAATCGCCAAGCACGTCTGGTCTGGCTGCTGGCATTAAATGCGTTCGTATCCATGAGCCTGTGCGTGGTGCTGGTGCCGCGGCTAGGTATTCGCGGGGCAGCGATTGCAATGCTCGTGGCAGATTGCGTCATTGCAAGCTGGGCGATTCCTCGCGCTGCGTGCATTGCGTTAGGCGACCGGCCGTGGGCATTTGCGCGTGAAGTATCGTTGGCTATTGGGATCGGGCTCGTCGCGCCAGCGCTCATGAGCGTCGGGGCCTTCGTGGTTCTGCCTGCGGGTGCAATCCGCGCGCTCGTGACCCCATGCGTGTTTTTGACCCTCGCGCTACCGCTGATCTGGATTGCACTGCTCGACGAGGAGCGGGCATTGTGCTTGCGGATGTTCGCCAAGATTCAGCAGCGACTTCCCTTCGGCCGCAAAGTGAACAAGGAGACGATTTCGTGAACAGTGAATACCAGGACTATGGGTGGCAGGACCGAAACGTGGCGTCGACCGGATACATCTTTCCGGTCTTGCTCGACATGCTGCGCAACGACAAGGGCAAGCGAATTTTGGACGTTGGGTGCGGAGCTGGGGAAATTGCCTGCCTGCTCATTGAGAATGGCTTTGACGTCATGGGGGTGGATGCGTCGCACACGGGCATCGAACGAGCGAATCAACGCCATCCAGGGCGTTTTTTCGTGCATAATCTTTCGTGTGACAAACTTCCCGCGGAGCTTGAAGATCAGCGGTTCGATATGATAATATCGACGGAGTTGATCGAGCATTTGTATGCGCCGCGGAATTTCATGCGCCTCATTCAAAAGACGCTGGAGCCCACGCGGGGTGAGGTCATCATCTCAACGCCGTATCATGGGTATTTGAAGAACATTGCGATCGCGATAGCGAACGGAATGGATCAACATTACGGGCCGCTATGGGATGGCGGGCACATCAAGTTTTGGTCGCGCAGGACGTTGACTCGGTTGCTCGATGAATTCGGATTTACGGTGACCGAATTTCGCGGTGCCGGCCGTCTGCCGTATTTGTGGAAAAGCATGTTGGTGCGCGCAAAGCTCACGCGCTAGCAGCCCGTTGGTTTGTCTGCTCGCGCCC
>CAZETM010000423.1:0-8274 GCA_964514885.1 uncultured Polyangium sp.
GACGCTGCCCGTAGGAGGAGGCCCGGACGCCCACGGGCTGCTCACGATGTCGGGCGAAGAGCTGCGTGATGGTGGCGGAGGCGGGACTTGAGCGGGCGGAATCATCGGAGCGGATGACACCACGGCGATCGGTGGAGCGACCGAGGAGGGCGGAACCACGGTGCCCGGAGGTGCGATGGGCGGCGCAGCGACTGGAGATATCGCGCCGGGTTTCGGGCCGAAGGGCCAAGGTGCATTCGACGTCGGCGCTACGGGGGCGGGCTGTACACGATCCTTGAACCACGAGGGACCTGCTCCCGCGGTTGACGGCTCGCTGCTTGGCGGTGCCGGTTGTTCGGCGCGCATGAACGGCAAGGCTGCGTCTGCCGGACGTGGCGGCGGGGACGACGGGCGAGACGGTTGCTGCTGAGCCGACCCGACGAAAGGCATGATCTTCGGTTGCAGTGGGTTTTGGACCCCAGGAACGAACGTTTTCGTCGACCGGGGGCGGCCTTCGTTCGGAGGCAGAAGCGTCGTCGTGCCGCTGTCTTCTGCTTCGTCATTGTCCTGTGCAGGAGCGTTGGTTGGAGTGCGGGTCTCCGTCTTTTCGTCCGCCTCCATGGTGACCGTGATTCGTCCCGGTTCCTGGGCATGTCGCAGGCCAATTCGGCCTCGCCAGGTGACGACACAGACGGCGCGATCGGTATCGATGAGCAGCGTATCGGCGACGAGCGCGACTTCTTCACGCTCACCGGTGGCGCGCTCTGCAATGGCTCGAGGTCGGAAGTTGGGCAGGCTGGTGACGAGCCGTGGATGGTCGGGGTGCAGGTTTTCGAGGACGATGCGTTCGTTGCGTCGGATTTCGGTGACTTGTTGATCGGGTGGAGCGGCCTGGAAAAAGGCAAAGTCGAGGCCCTCGGGGAGGGGACGATCGGTCCACCCAGGTTGAGGGAAAGAGCCGGCGAGTCGTCCAAGGCGTTGCGAGCGACCTGTCCACGTTGGGGCGATCGGGCCGAAGCTGATGGGAGGGAACGTGTCGGATCGTTTGGACACGAAGAGTCCCGTGGGCTGCAGGTTGGGCAGAGGGATCATCCCGTAGGCGTCGGGGGGAGCATCGAAGCGAATACCGATGGGATTGTTCGTATCTGGGCCGCCGGCGGAGCGTTCCCAGGTCAGGCGCGACTTGGCGAAGCGTTGACCTTCGAGCAGTTGGCCGTCGTGGATGCGAAAGCCTCGGTCGCAGAAAACTTCGAGGGACTTGTCGAGGTCTCCGACGATGAGTCGGACCATCAAGGAGCGAACGGGTTGCTTGTTTGGCGCGTAGGCGTGCCCGACGAGCATGACGTCGGCGCGAGGTTTGTAGGGGGCGTTGTCGCTGGGTGAGACGATGCTGCGGGTGGCGTCGTCGTTCCAGTGTTCATCGTTGTCGCTCGGAGAGTCTTGCTCGGGTGCGAGCGTGACTTGGCCTGGCGCGAGCGTGAACGTGGCTTTGACGACGACGGTTTGCGCACTGCGCCCGTCTTGCGATTGCCACACGAATCCCAGGACCCCGAGCGGGGAGAGCGAGACGACGTCCATGGTTGGGGGAGAATATCAGGATCTGGAGGTGGCGCGGGCAAACAAAGTTCTGGGTGGGTGGCTGAAAGATGTTGGTGGGCGAGAGTGTTGATGGGGACAGAGAAAAATCGACGGAGGATGTTCACTTTTACGCAACTGAGTTCTTGGTCGCGACGATGTAGCCACACGGGGACGAAACCATGTCTCGTGCCTGCGAAGGGAATTCGTTTGTCCGGGAAGTCCATTTCATGCGTAAACGTCGCCGACCCATCGATGATCCCGAAGTCCTTGCCGATGCTGATTCGAGCTTGCGGTCCATGTCGCGTCTATTTCCGCATGTTCTGGCGCGGATGATCGTGCGTCCGGGCGAGCGTATTCGGCGTATGGAGTGGGGCGAGACGCAATTGGCTGCTCGCCAGCGGCGAGTCGATCGATTGCTGCATATCGAAATGGAGGATGCGGCCTGTCGCGTGCTGCATCTCGAATGGACGGTGCGATTGAATCGTGGCGTGCTCGAGCGGATGGCGGAGTATCACATCATGCTGGCGAAACAGCTTGGTCACGATGCGCGGCTGAGGGAAAAACGAGGGGAGGGGTCCTTTGTCGAGCTGACGGTGGAAAGCGTGGCTGTGGTGCTTACTGGGCGAAAAAGGGTTTGGCCCGAGCATATGGAGGTTCGGACGACGCCGAAGGACAAACGTTTTTCGGGGGTGACGTTCCAGATTGAGGCGGTGTATCAGCGGACGGTGGTGGAGCTGGAGGCGAAAGATAGTGTGTTTTGGTTGGCGTTCGTCCCGCTTGCCGTGGATGCGGACGAAGAAAAAATCCGCCGAGTCGTCGATAAGGTGCGTTCCGAGACAAACGAGGAAGAATTTTCAGAAATCGTGGCGACGATGATGTCGATGGCGCAGTTGAAAAGTGCTAGGCCGGGTTTGGTGGAAGTGATAAGGTCGGCGCAGAAGGAGAAGATGAACGTGCGCCACCCTTGGTACCAAGACGGGCATGCAGAAGGGCAACAAAAGGGCCTTTCTCCACTCCTGTACCTGTTCGAGCGTCGCCTTGGTCGCTCGCTGAAGGAAAGCGAGCGGCGCCGAATTACCGCTCGGTTGAACAAGGAAGGCCCCGAAAAACTGGGCGCCGCGGTGCTCGATCTGACGCGCGAAGAATTGGCCGCTTGGCTTGCTCCCCGCAAGCTCCGTGCAGCCTGAAAGTTATCTCGAGCACAAGGCTCGTCGCTGGGTGATGGCCGCAACAAAAATCCCCGTTGTTTTTCTCGGACGTTCGTCCTAGGATCGCCAACTACTGTGCAGGGTTCTGCGAATGACCGGCTCGTGCCGGGACATCGGCTCGACGATCGGTACGAGCTGCTCTTTCCATACGCGCAAGGCGGAATGGCCACCGTGTGGGCCGCGCGCGTTCGGGGCAAGCACGGTTTCGAGAAAATCGTCGCCGTCAAGACAATCCTGCCGCATGTCGCGCGTGAGCAGAGCTTCCGCACCATGTTTCTCGACGAAGCGCGCATCGCCGCTCGCATTCGTCATCCCAATGTCGCCGACCTCGATGACCTCGGCGAAGACGGCGATACGCTGTACATGGTCATCGAGTGGATTGATGGCGATTCGTGGTCGCGCTTGGATCGAGCCGTTCGTAAGTCGGGACAAGAGTTTCCGCTTTCGTTGCTACTTCGGATGGCTGCGGATGCTTGTGCTGGATTGCATGCGGCGCACGAGCTTCGCGACGAACAGGGGCGGCTACTGCAGGTCGTGCACCGTGACGTTTCGCCTCAAAATATCCTCATTTCGACTGCCGGCATGGTCAAGGTCATCGATTTCGGCGTGGCCAAGGCCGCGACGCGTTCGAGCGAGCACACGAAAACTGGCTTTTTGAAGGGCAAAATCGAATATATCGCGCCCGAGCAAGCGCTACAGAAAAAAGTGGACCGTCGCGCCGATCTTTGGGCCATGGGCACGATTCTTTACCAATTTCTTGCAGATAGGCTCCCATTCGAAGCCGAAAGCGAATTCGCAATCTTGAAGGCCATTGCCTCGGGCAAACCCCCCCGGCCCCTGCCGCCTTCGGTTCCTGCGGACGTGGCTGCAATCGTCATGCGCGCTCTTTCGCCCGTCGAGCAACGATTTGCGACGGGTTTGGAAATGCAGCGGGCGCTCGAAGCGGCAATGCCCGAGCCTGCTGGGCCTGCCGAGCTTGGCGCATTCGTGCGCAAACACATGGCGGGTCGAATTGCAGCCAGGCATAGCGATTTGGCGCAAGCGCTTGCCGAATCCGATGTGCGTGCGGGGATTGCTCCGGTGCCGGCCGGGCCGAGACAAAGGCAACGTATGCCGACACTGCCTCCCGAGGCGATGCCGGTCCTGGACAAACCTTCGCGGACTTCCATTGTGGCGGAGATTCAGACGACGGGAACACGGGAGATTCCCACGAATGCACCAGCGCCAAAAATGCGCGCAGGGCATATCGTCGCCATGGTTTTGGCTACCGTGATGGTGCTCGGGGTTTGGGCGAAAGTGGGGCAGGTGGTGCGTACGAGCCCAAGGTTACGGCCAGCGGCAATGCCCGCGCCAGGTGTGCCCATTCCGGTGCGATAATGCGCGCAGCAGATTGGACGACCAATGAGCGATGACGAGGACGAGGAGCGCAAGACACTGGATCGACTCCAGGTTGGTGCTCCATCGAATGCTCCCAAGCATCGGCGTCATCCCGTCATGATTCGCGAGGTCGAGAGCGCGACGTCCATTTACGTAGGGCCGAAGTCGTCGGATGGGCTTGCTCCAGCGAATCAACCGGGCTCGCTTGCGGGCCAAGAGCATACGGTGCGAATGAGCAACCAAGGTGTTGCGGCCGCCGTATCTGCTGCTTCGCCGATGCAGCAGCATTCGCTACAATCGTTGGATAATACGATTCCAATGAATCAGCAAATGCTCGCGGCTCCGTTGCTCGAGCAGGCGCAACGCGCTCGAACGCCGTCGTACGTAGATCAACCGGCACCACAACAGCCGCGACAACGAACGGCGTCGTATGTGGAGCAGCCAATTGCGCAGCCGCCGCAATACGCGCCGCCCGAACAGCCGCGACAACGAACGGCGTCGTATGTGGAGCAGCCGATTGCGCAGCCGCCGCAATACGCGCCGCCCGAACAGCCGCGACAACGAATGCCGTCGTATATTGGTCAGCCCGCGCCCCAGCCGGTTCCTGTTGCGCAGCCAATTCCGCAAGATCCGCCTGCTCCGCCGCCACAGGAACTTACGAAATCCGCACCGCCGTCAGCAATGCCCGGGTTCGTGCTGGGGTATTTGATCATTTGCGGCGTGCTGACCTTGCTCGGCCTCGTAATGCTGGGCTGGCTCAAAATGAACCATTACTTTTGACGCGTTTCAAGGCTTGTACGGCGGTTCGTAGCCTTCGCGTTGCAATCCGTGCACTTCGAAGAAGCCGCGCAACGCTGCAAGAGCAGGCATCGCTCGAGATGGATTCGTATCGAAAAGATTGCGCAGCTCGCGTGGATCGTGTTCCAAGTCGAATACTTCGACGACTTTCCGACGCGGATCCTCAATGACTTTCAGGTCACCCCAATACAGAACGCGGCGCAATCTGCCTTCCGCGAGAATGGGTCGTTCGAGGTGTACGTCTTGGCCGGCGAGCAAAGGAATCAGGCTCTGACCCATAAAGCTGGGTGGAGTATCCACGCCAAACATATCGAGAATCGTCGGGCCGAGATCCACCAGCGTCACGTGCTCATCGATGCGCTGGGCAGCGATTCCTGGGCCATGTACGAAGAGCGGCACACGGAGCAATTCCTCGTACAGGGTTTTCGTGTGCTTGTGCGTCCCATGTTCGCCAAAGGCCTCGCCGTGGTCGCTCGTGATGAATAAATATGCGCGATCGGAAAAGCGATCATGGAGTAGTTTTATCAATTTGCCAATGTATTCGTCCGCGACTTGGATTTCTTTTAGATAACGCTGAAAGACTGGGCCGCTTTTGCCTCCACGATCGTAGGGCGAATGCGGCTCGGTCAGGTGCGCGTATACAAAAAGCGGCTCGTCCCCCGCAAGCTCCAAGCGTGCGAGCAATGGTTGCATGACTTGCGCGGCTTTTGCATGCTCGCGTCCTTTGATGACGACGGTTTCTTCGGAAAAACCGCGTGCTACGCCATACGCATTCGATAGAAATTTAATGCTGCAATACGTCGCGGTCGTCACGCCACGTTGCGAAAGGATTTCGGGAAATCGAGGTGTCTGGTCGGTTGCTGGATAAGCGAATCGCAGAGAGCCTTCACCGTATTCGCTCCATTCGAGCTGCGAATAATAACGGCCTGAAAACAAAGCGCTTAGCGAAACAGCCGTTTGGCTACCAGCCGATGTTGCGTGGGTAAAATACACGCCTTCGCGTTTGAGCTTCGCCAGCGTCGGAAAAAACTCTTCGTTTTGGGACTTGTCAATGGCATCGGCGCGGGTAGCATCAATCGTGATGAGTACGACCAGGGGCGCTTTGCCTGCGAGAATCGGCGGTTTGGTTGGTGGAATTGGCATTGTGGCGCCCCGCGACTGGAAATAGGGTGATGAAGTGGCTTCCGGAGGCAATGGCGCATTGGGATCACCGGGCATACGCCATATCGTATTTGCCAGCACCCAAGCAGAAATGGCTGCAGGCTCGCGGAATAGCTCGGCTCGTACGGTGGAGGATGGAGGCACGAGCAGGCCGAAAAGCCCAATAACGATCGCCACGACCCATATGACGGTTGCGCGTCGCGGTCGCATTCTTTTCGCCACAGGTGCGGCGATTGAAGCGGTTGGCATAGTGGCCAGCGTTGCGGCGAGCCAGGCCAACGCGCCGTGGAATCCTGCGTAATCGTCGCGGAGCACGAGGTGATTGGTCACCATTGCGGCGAGCGCAAGAAGCAGCGCTGCAATGGATGAGTTCAGGCGCCGGGTGGACCACCACCCAACCACCAGGGCTGTGGGCACTGACATTGCCAGCACGAGCGTGCCCAAAGCGATGAGCGGGTCAACGAAACGCCCGCCGAATCTCGAAAGAGCAATCCGAGTGAGCTCATACCCGACCAGGGTCCGCATGATGGCTGCCGTAAGGACCGCGTACGCGACAAACCCAACGGCACGCCAAAGCAATCGTTTTCGTGGAGAATTCGAGCTTCGTTCGACGAGCGAAACTCCGGCACCGAGCACCATAGCCGTTACGAGGCCCACGCCGAGCATGCCGGAGGTATCGAATAGGTGATGCTGAATGCGTACCGATATTCCCATTGCGGGTCGGGGCACGAGGATCGCAATGAATACGGCATTGGTGAGGGCCAATAGCGCGAAGCCAAGCCACGTTCCGAGCCCCACGCGAGAGCCAGTGGACCAGTGCTGTGTGTCGTCCGATGAAGTCATTGCAATGGATGAGCATATGCGAGCGTTCGCGATAGGCGCTGCGGTAGCGTGTGCGAGCGCTGTGCGTCAAGCTGAAAGAGCTTACGCTGCTGAATTCGAAGCGAATAAATCGTCAATGGAAGCCACTAAGAAAAGCTGAGCGGTCCAATGTTCGAGCTGCTCGGCGGTGGCGATCTCAACGCGACGTTCGACGCTAGCTGAAAGAGCACCGAAGCGCTGGCTCAAGAGAAGTCGCAACATGTAGCGCGCAACATGAAGTCCTTCGTCGAGGCCCTTCTTATGCCCTTCGTCAAGGCCTTTCTTATGCCCTTCGTCGAGGCCTTTCTTATGCCCTTCGTCGAGGCCTTTTTGGACTCCTTCGTCGAGCCCCTTTTTATGCCCCGTTCTATGCCCCTGCTGCTCGGCCTCGTGTTGTAGCTTGACGATTTCCGGGTTGTTCTTCGCAATGAGCGCCTTGGCAACTTCGTTTTCCGCCTCGGCAAGTGTACTGTCGACCAATGCCTTGATCGCCATCGGGCGGACGAAGACGGGATCGTCGACCATCCCGTTCATATCGAGCCGGACCAGCTCTCCACTCGTCTTCGACCATTCGCGAATTTCTCCGGTCTTGACGAAAATGGCAAAGATGCGCCGAACGCCACGTCGAGCCAAATTCTTCGCCTTGGCCTGGACGTCGCTCAGCGATTGTTCATTGACGATCTCGAACGACAATTCCTCGAGGTATCGTGAGCCGGTCTCTGGATCGATGCCGCGTTTGCGAATGCATACGTCGGTTGCAAAGTCGGAGTCGGTAGAGCTTCGCGTGAGCAGCTCGGTGGCGACGACGTAAACGCTCAGGACGTGCGCGGCGAGCAAAAAACCGGTGAGGGCTTGAGCATCCGCGTGAGGAGATAACGAGCCCACGTCGATGACCTCACGCCCATCGAGCAGTTCGACACGCGACACTTCCGGTACGACGATGTGCTCGTCGACAGGCGGAAAAAAAGCCGGAGCGGGTTTGGAACGACGCTCGGTGCGGACGGGTGAATGCGTGTCCACGGCGCTGTGAGGAGCGAGAACCATGGGGCTGAAGGGAGCTCGCGGGTCCATTGGGATTCACCGTAGCAGAGGAGCAATGGCGGTTGCAACCGGAGTCTCGTGATATGTGCAGAGTTGAGCCCGCCGGGTTCGTCATGGTCGAGGTTGCCCGGTGTAGCCAAGTGGCTGTAGTTCGTCAAGGCACGGCGGGTGGTTTGCCCAGGAATTTTGCGGACGCGT
Organism: uncultured Polyangium sp.; assembly: GCA_964514885.1. GTDB lineage: Bacteria > Myxococcota_A > Polyangia > Polyangiales > Polyangiaceae > Polyangium. The sequence goes on from CAZETM010000423.1 coordinate 8,202, forward strand.
TTGGCGTAGATGGCGGGGCTAGTTCCTCAACACAGTGATCGTGACCGTTTGGTCATGCGCCGTTGGCAACGCA
>CAZETM010000424.1:0-8254 GCA_964514885.1 uncultured Polyangium sp.
CGTCGTCTTCCAGCTCGAGCGGCGGAGGAAATACGCCTCTCGCGATTTTCGTCCTGCGTGTCGGCGATGGAAGCGTAGCTCTGACTGGCTCGGCAACACCCGCGTTCATCGAGCGTCTACGCACGGACGGCACTCCGACACCGGGCAAACCCACGATCGCTTTGCCCACGTTTGCATCGGGCAACAACCAGCCGCTCACCCTTTCGGGCTCTGCAAGCGCCGAAGGAGGTCTTTCTTTGAGCTCAAACGGAAAGTACGTGCTCGTCGCTGGCTATGCGGCAGCCGTTGGTACAGCAACCGTCAACACCACCGACGCAACACTCAATCCGCGTGTCGTCGGCAGAATCGATGCGGTTGGCGCCGTCAACACGACCACGAGGCTCGGCACGGCATTCAACGGTAGCAGCGTGCGTGGTGCGACGTCGAGTGATGGTAATTCATTATGGATTTCCGGCAATGGCACAGCGACCACCGGCGGCGTGCATTACGCTACGCTTGGAGCAGCCAGCAGTACGCAGATTCTTTCGACGCCAAACAATGTACGGTTTGTCCACGCCATATCGAATCAGCTTTACGGCACTTCGGGCGCCGGAACGTTCGTCAACGTGTTCGCCATTGGCAACGGTTTGCCCATGACACCAGGACAAACTGCCACGTCGCTCCCCGGCATGTCCACGATCACCGGACCGAGCCCCTACTCGTTTGCGTTGCTCGATCGCAACGCTAACGTGGCTGGCGTAGACACGCTCTACGTCGCCGACGATGGCGCGATCGCCAGCGGAGGCGGCATCCAGCGGTGGGTGTACGATGGTTTGTCGTGGAGCCTGGAGGCGACCTTCAGCGACGGAAACTCCGGCGTCCGTGGGCTCGCTGCAATGCTCGAAGGCAATGGCGTAAGGATTGTCGCGACAACCTCCGCGTCCCCGACCAACACGATCATCTCCGTGTTCGACGATGGCGGCTTCTTTCCCACTGTCGCCACCGTCGCCACTTCCGCAACGAACACGCTCTATCGAGGCATCGCCTTTGCGCCGATGTAAAACACTCACCGCCCGAGCTTGACAGATCGCCAAACACCCCGAAACCTAGCGTCAATGAACGCGTCATCCATCACGGCAGCCGACATCATCGGAGCCGACGTCGTACCGCTGTCCGGCGAAGCGATTGTCTCAACAAACCCTGCTCGTCCCGCTGAAGTCATCTGGCGCGGCAGTCCGGTGCTCGGCCACGTCGATCAAGCGGTTTCTGCGGCTGTAGCAGCTCAGCCTGCGTGGGCGCGTTTGCCCGCGGAGCGTCGTTTCGCAGCGCTCATTCGCTTTCGTGATCTGTGTCGATCACGAGCGGCGGAGATGGCTCGACTCATCGCACAAGAGACGGGAAAAACGCTGTGGGATGCGCGTGCGGAAGCCGATCTGCTCGCGGCCAAAGTGGACATCACGCTCGACACATCGGAGCACTCGGGATTGCGTCGCGTCGGCGCGTTCGAATTTCCGCTGGGTGCGTCGCGTACTGGGCGCGCGTTTTTCCGGCCGCACGGCGTGATGGCCGTCCTCGGACCGTTCAACTTTCCGGCGCATTTGCCGAACGGGCACATCATCCCCGCGCTCGCGTTGGGAAACACTGTGGTGTTCAAACCGAGCGACAAGACGCCTGCGGTTGGACAAACCCTAGCGATGTGGTTGCACGAAGCGTTGCTCGCGGAAGGTGCGCCGGCGGGAGTCATCAACCTCGTGCAGGGCGGCGTCGATGTCGCTTCGAATCTCGTGGCGCATTCTGACGTGAACGGCATTCTCTTCACGGGATCGTGGCCCGTGGGTAGGCGGATCATGGAGACGTGCCTCGATGATCCGGGCCGCATCCTAGCGCTCGAAATGGGCGGAAGTAGTCCGGCGATCGTGATGCCCGACGCGGATCTGCGTCAAGCCGCGATCGAGATCGTGCGTTCGGCATTCGTTTCTACGGGTCAGCGCTGCACTTGCACGCGTCGAGTCCTCGTGCATCGCGACGTTGCCGATAAGTTTGTCCGGGCCATCGCCTTGATGGCTTCGCGACTTTCCATTGGCGATCCCTTTGCGGATCCTGAGCCTTTCATGGGTCCGATCATTTCGGGGGAAGCGAGGCAGTCGGTGCTTCATGCGCAATCGCGTTTCGTCGCTCTGGGCGCGGAGGTTTTGCTCGAAGCACGAGCTATCGAAAATGGCTCCGGGGGCTATTTCCTTTCACCTGCCATTCTTCGCGTAGACCGATTCACCAATTCAATGGACGGAGCTGGAGCAGACATCGAGATATTCGGACCGCTTTTGCGTATTGCCGTGGTCGATTCATTCGACGATGCGCTGACGCAAGCGAATGCGACAAGGTTTGGTCTTGCCGCTGCGATTTTCACCAAGGATCAGACGACGAGCGAGCGATTCTTTGCTGAAATGCGTGCCGGTTGCGTAAACGTCAATACGGGTACGGCCGGGGCAAGCAGCAAATTGCCTTTTGGAGGAATTGGTTTGTCCGGGAATCATCGCCCCGCGGGCGCGTATAGTCTCGATTATTGTGCATATCCCGTGGCGGGAATGGTCGAATCGAGTAATGCAGCGCCGTTGCCCAAGGGAATGGTGTTCGAGGACGCCTTTTTGGGGAAAGACGAGGGAGGTGACTACCTGTGACCTCTAGCCCCAAATCAGCGCGCAACAATCCTGCTAGTCAAGCGCGTGACGGTTGTGTACGCTGATGATTTCTCGGCACATGATGCCGCGCGAGGCATTTTGGAATGGGCCCTTTCGAGCGACGCACGAACCCACCACCGCCGGTAACGACCGAGCGAACGAGCTGGATCCCTGCTGCTCCAGAACGTCAGAGCTGGACGCCGCCTCCAACTACCACGGAGCGACAAAGTTTTCCGCCGCCTGCGTCGTCAGAGCGACAAAGTTGGGCGCCTCCACCGCCTGTCGAACGGTCTACGTTTACCATTCCTCCGGCGCCCGAACGGCCGAACGTTTCGCTATTTCCGTCCGATCGATTCAGCGCAGCCCCGGCAAGCGAAACGCGTTCTGTTCGCTCGACTCGTCCGCCGACGAGTCCTCGAGGCAGTGGTCTGATGACGGCAGCGTCCGAGCGTTCTGCGCTTGGACAAACTGACCGTTGGTATGTCGATCCGCCTCTGCGACCGGGCGAGGGTCCATTTCAAATCAAAGGGCTCGCGCATCGGGGCCTGCTGCATTACGTCCAGCATCGCGTCGACGGTGGGCTCAAGGCATTTTCATTTGCTTTGCCCAGTAACGCATTACGTGATTTCTTCGGGCAGCCATTTCTCGCGGGCAGTTTTTACGACTTGTTACCCCTCGCCACGGGCAGCGCCATCGTTGCGGACATGATTCGCACTCCGCTCGACGCATTCGCGCAGCAACAAGGACGCTCGCAAGCCGTACACGATATCCAAAATGCTTACCGCGCGCTTTTACAAGGGCGCTCTGCCGACGATTTCCATTTGCGTCTGCGCCCACTTGCCAGCCGCTATTACAATTTCGGAGAATGGGACGTTTCGCGAGAAGAACCTCACCGAATACGGATTTTCAGCCGCGGGCTTCCATTGTGGCTGATGCCCTGGTTTACGCCCATGCAAGTCGGCTATTTCGCTGGGCTCGTAGCGGCCATGGGCAAACCCCATTCTCTCGTCACCGTGGTCGCCATTCGGCGGGAAGGCAGCGCCGCCGGCTTACCACTCGCCACGCTCGAGCTCGATATCCTCCTGCGCGATTGATCTTGCGCAGCCAATAACGCTGCATGTTGCGTGCCGGGGCTCGTCGTGATACTTCGAGGTATGCGTTTCTTCCTCGGCTGTGTGCTTGCAGGAGCCATTGGTGCACTCGGTTGCGGCGGTGGCGACAAACCTCCGCCGACAACGACGGGTCCCGTTTCCGACGTCACCGGTACGCTGATGGATGTGCACGTGACCGAAACGGGCGACGTGTCGAACATGCGCGCACCGACGCAATTCGAGATCGCGGCAGTATTCCCCGGAGACGACGGCACCCCCCGCGAGATTCTCGCCATCATCGGAAAGGACGGAAACTTCCGCATTCCGAAAGTACCCGAGGTGCCATTCGATCTTCGCTACATCGAATTTTATGGCAGCGGCACCTTGCCGCCGCGGTATATCATGAATGCCCCGCGCAATATCGACCTCGGCCGCGTTTATGTCGGAAGGCCCGATGCCGAGAGCATCAATACGAGCCCCGCAGAAATCATCCTGAACGTTTCGGATCTCGAGCCGTGGACCGACGGGGATGCGCTCGAATTGTTTTCTCTGGGCGCTGGAGCAGCCGGAGAACTCGACCCGACGAATGGCACGCTGCCGGCCGCTGGCTCCACATCGCTTACCAATTACGCCGTCGATACAGCCACGCTCACCGCTCCGAAGCTCGTAAACGGCGAAAAGGGAGACAAGGCGTCCATCACCCAACTTGCGGGAATTGCCGGAGTTAATGCGCCATACCGTTCGGTGCGCAAGGTCTTCGATGCGCCTTCGTATACGCAGCCCGATGGCACATCGGTGGCCCTTTCGGGCGCATTCGTCGATGTTCCCCAAAAAGAATTTTCGGTCGAAATGCCTACGCCCGCGTTCCTAGCACTTGCCAAAGTCGTCCATCCCAGTGCCAGTGTTGCCGGGAAAAACGTCCGAATCATTGCCGAGCCCGGTGGCGACCGTGCAACCGCATCGTTTACTCCCAACCTCATGATTTGCGAGACGTTACCCAATTACATATTTCCGCCGAGTTTTTCTTACGGAAACCCATTTCCATCTGCTTGGGCAGAAGTGGTTTCCGCGGACGTATCGTTTACCATGACGCACGTCGCGCCCTCAGGCATCCCGAAATCGGTCGCGGTATTCATTGGCCAAAGCGGCCCCGCCAATTCGTTTACCTCCCCCGTCGCGCCAAAACTTGGACCACCAACCAATCTCACCATCAATGACACTCCCGCACAAGACACGGTGCTGGGAACTGGGTTTTCCCCCACGGTGAAATTCGAACCGCCCACCATTGGCACCCCGGCCGTCTATATCGTCGCCATTCGAAGGCTCGATCCCGGCGGCGGAACGACACGTACGACGGCCCTCTTCTCGACCACGGAGACGACGTTGCGCATTCCCGAGGGCCTGCTCGATTTCGGATATTATTATTACATCCGCGTGACCGTCCGCGGCGAATTCAATGTCGCCCAGCCCCTCAAAAGCACTCCATCGAGCACCTACGCATCCGCGCTCACGGGCGTCTTTTCGCCTTGATCGAGAACTCCTTCCATGTCCATACAAGCCAAAACCATCCTGGTCACCGGCGGCGCCGGCTATATCGGCTCGCACGTCGCGCTCGCATTGAAAGAACGTGGGCACCGGCCGGTCATATTGGACAATTTGAGCCGCGGGCATCGCGATGTCGTGGAGCGGGCGGTGGGCGAGCGCGTCCATGTCGCCGACACCCGTGACGCCAAAGCGCTGGGCGATCTGTTCGCCAAAGAGCGCATTGATGCCGTCATGCATTTCGCTGCGTTTATCGAGGTCGGCGAATCGGTCATCGATCCGTTACGCTTTTACGACAACAACGTTCATGGAACCATTACCTTGCTCGCCGCCATGCAAGCGGTGGGCATTCGCCATTTCGTCTTTTCGTCCACCTGCGCCACGTACGGAACGCCTCGAATCGTTCCCATTCCCGAAGATCATCCGCAGAATCCTTTGAGCCCCTACGGTCAAAGCAAACTCGTCGTGGAACGAATTCTCAGCGATTGCGAGCGCGCATTCGGTCTCCAGTCCGTGTGCTTCCGCTATTTTAATGCGGCTGGTGCTCATCCCGCTGGCGGCCTAGGCGAAGATCATACCCCGGAAACGCACTTGATCCCGCTCGTGCTCGACGCAGCGCTCGGCAAACGCCCCTCCATTGCCATCTTCGGTGACGATTACGACACCCCGGATGGCACGTGCGTCCGTGATTATGTTCACGTATCGGATCTGGCCGATGCCCACGTGCTGGGCATTGAGTATTTGCTTGCGGGAGGCACGAGCACGGCCGTAAATCTAGGCAATGGCCGTGGATTTTCCGTCAAGGAAGTCATAGCCAGCGCCGAACGCGTGACTGGCCGCCGCATTCAAGTCGAAACGGCGCCACGCAGACCAGGAGATCCGCCCGTGCTCGTTGGCTCGAGCGAACGAGCGAAGAGCCTCTTCGGATGGTCACCGCGATATGCAGACCTCGAGACGATCATCGCTCACGCCTGGGCGTGGCATCAAACGAAACGCAAATGAGCCGTTTTAGACTTCGGAAGCCGTTGCAGGCTCGTCCGTAGGTTTGTCGCCAACGGGTTTCTTGCCAAGATCTGCGAGAATCGCCTTTTCGTCATAAAGCGAAAAGAACACGAGCCCGACCAAAGAGAAGACGATTGCCGCCACCGCGGTAAGTCGCACGCCCAATGGATTTTGTACGTCTTTGCCCAACAGCAGAAATGACGGAAAGAGAAAATTGGCCACCGCAATACCGAGGTTCATGACGAACGTGCGCGTACCGAAAAACATGGCTGCTTTGTGGCTGCCCGATCGATTTCCATCGGCTTCGGCGATATCTGCAACGACCACGCTGGGCAAAATGCCAAAGATGGCGATTGGAATTGCTGCCACGATGGCCACGATGTAGGCGTAAGTCATTTTCGGTAATTGAAAAAGCCCCATCGCTCCAATGAGAGCAAAAACCACGGTCAGCATGACGAAACCGAACTGCATGACCAATTTTTTGCCAAACTTCTTTGCCGCAATGATGACTGGCGCATAATAAAGGAAGTTGACGAGAAACATCAGGCCCATGAGTGACGTCACGAGCACCGTATCTTCGCGAATGTCATCTTTGGGATGCAGCAAGGTGGTCAAATAGAAGACCATACCCATCTGCACGAACGTGAGCGCAATCCAATAGGTAAGATCCGCAAGCGCGAAGCGTGAGAAATTTTTGTTTTTGAACGTTGCAATCAACGCTTCGCGTACGTTTTCCTTCGATGCGTGCGCTTCGGCATAGTCGCGTTCTCGAATGAACAAGACCGGCAAAGACATGCAAATCAGAGCAATGCCGGCGTAGCCAGCCATCACGATTTGAAATGCCCGCACCGGCGAGGTGGCAAGACTCTGCTCCACCATCGGCTGAATGGCAAAAACGCCTTGGCCTAGGGCAAATCCAAGCGCCCACGTAAGAGAGATGGCGGTGCTCAGCGAAAGGCGCTCTTCGGGCGTATGCACATATTCGCTCAAGAGTGCCGTATAAGGAGTCGTATAGCAAACAAAAAAGAAATAGAAGGCAAACAAGACACCCGCTAGCCAGACCGCATTCAGACTACTTTCGCCACCCATTACAGGCACGAAGAGCAAGACCGAAAGAAGAGCGAATGGCAGAGCGGAGAATGCCATGAAGAACGTGCGCCGGCCAAGGCGTGACGTGTTGCGATCAGACCAGTTGGCAATCAGCGGATTGGTAATCGCATCGAAACCACGGGCAATGGCTGTGATGAGGCCAAGGACAGTCAAAAACCCAAATATGCGGCCTGGGTGAATGAACGTCGGAAACAGGGTTACATTGCCGGACTCGGGCGGCATGTAAAAATAATTCATCAAGTTGCCAACGCCGAATGAGCAGAGCGACCAGCCAAACTGCCCCATGGCGAACAAGATGACTTTCGATGTCGGAAGCTTCGCAACCTTTGCCATGCCCAAACCCTCAGATATCCGCGACGTTGACCACTACCAAATGTTCACGGCCAAAGCATTCTTTCGCCGGGACAAACTTACCCTTGACTCGCAACCCTGGTTTGTCCTTCGGGATGCGAAAAACGATTTTCCCAGTACCGCGCGCTCGAGAACTGCGAGTCACCGTAATGGCATCGTCCCCCTCGCACGACCATTGCTCGATATCCGACCCCGGGAACAAATGGCTTTCCGTGCCGACAAGAGCGATTTCGCCAGCCGGCTCTTCGAGCAGACAAATCGATGCGTGAGGCTCGACGGATGCCTTTTGGCCTTTTTCGTAAAATCGTCCCGTGCCGCTTTCCTCGCGCGCAAACCCACTCTGATGAAGCTCTGCCTCGAAAGGCTCATTCGAAAGGTTGGCGATGACGCGATATTGGAGCGATCCGATTCGAAATCGGATTTCGTAACATCCGCCTACTTCTCCAAATTCGGGAGGCGCCCCGACGAGAGAGACGCTGACGTCCTGTTTGTCCCGCAGCG
>CAZETM010000425.1:0-8253 GCA_964514885.1 uncultured Polyangium sp.
AGATGATTCAAGTCAGTCAAAAGTTTTGGCGATTATTGATGCGGGTGCAACTGGGAGGTGGAACCGACGGGGCGAAAGCATTGCAATATGCGTCGCAACTGGTGGAGGTACCACACCGGACGATTCTTTTGTGGATTACCGATTTCGAGGATCGGGTGGAGGCGCTGGTGCGTGAAGTGCGGGCGCTCGTGGGGGAGGGAGTGGTGATATTTGGCGCCGCGTCGCTGGATGAGCAGGTGCAAGGTGCTTATGACCGCGGCGTGGCGCAAGCGGTAGCCGATGCAGGGGCGCACGTGGCAGCGACGACGCCGAGCAAGCTGGTCGCGTGGCTGGTGGAGAAAATACGTCAATGAGGCCCGACTTGGCGACGATTACGCCGGAGGCGCTGGCGGCGTTGGCAAACGTTGGTCTCGTCAAACGTGCGCAGCGTGAAATCGCGGAGGGCAAAGGACCCACGGTGCGAGAAGAGGCCGATGGTACGGTGGTCGCATCCTTTGCGGAAGGCGTTTCGACGAAACTTTTGGTAGGCAAAGCGCTCAAGGATACGTTTTGCAGTTGTGGGGCGAAAACGGTTTGTCGCCATCGTATTGCGGCGGTGTTGGCATATTCAGCGAATGCGGGAGCCGAGGTGCGAGCACCGTGGACGATAACGACGGAGGAGCTTGCAGTTTGGCTGGGCGAACGATTGGCAGCGGTGGATGCGGCCGATGCGGCCGGTGTGGATGTCGAGCTGGGGATTCGGCCACCGACGGCGCGTTTTTCTGGATGTACCGTGCGTTTTCTGGCCGGTGCGGACCTGACGCACGCGCGATGTGATTGCGCGGCGGTGCGATGCAATCACGTTCCGCTCGCCGTGCGAGCATTTCAACGTTTGTCGGTGGACGATCGCGAGCGGGCATTGGTTAAAATTCGTTTGGGGCCGCCTCCGCGTGTATTTTTGCCGGAGGAAACGCTGGCAGGCATGAATGTGTTTCTCGGACGACTGCTCGCGCGAGGGATTACGGATGCGCGGGGGTTGGACCAGGCGCGGGAAGAAGCGCGTGCGCAGGTGCAGAATTGTCCGTGGCTAGAGGCGTTGTTGGACGATATCGAGACGCAGCGGGCTGCGTGGGAGAATCGATCGGCATTGCATGATGCTGGTCACGTGCGAGGGTTGTTGATGGAAGGGTTTGCTCGATATCGCGCGGCGAAGAATGGTGGCGATACGGGTGCGCTTCTGGGCGTGGGAGAGCCGCTTCAAGTGCCGCTCGAAAAGGCGCGTCTTCTTTCGTTGGGGGCGAGGCTTTCGGCGATAGGATCGTCGCGGTCGTTGGAGGTATTGTTTTGGGACGGAGCGACGGTGGTATCGTGGATGATGGCGATTCCGACCAATGTTGACGCAGCGACATTGACGGCGGTGGGACAAACGCCGCTCGGAGTGCTTGCAGCGGGGCAGGTGGTGTCGAGGCATCTGGTGAGGTTGGCAAGACGCACCATTGAGATCCGTCGAGGCAAAGATACGGCTGTTTTGCCACAACGCGGGCAATGGGTGGACATTCCCGCGCCGTTTGGTTTTTCCGGACCGAGTGCGCTATTGCGACACGAACGAGAAAGGCCGCCGTGGTTTCTCCGTCCTCGCGCGCGGACGGAGAGCTTGCGAGTGATATCGACGCCGAGGGGAGTCCAAGGTTTGTCTTGGTCTCCAGCGCGCCAAACTTTGTCAGGGTGGATTGAAGACGACGAAGGGTCGTTGCGAATAGAACGGGCGTACGAATGGTTTGCCCCGGGAGCGATTGCGGCTCTTGCGAAGGCGCTTCCGTCGGCTCGATATGTGTCGGGTTGGCTTCGTGGGTCCGCGGGCTCCAAGGTGCTCGAGCCGATTGCAGTGGTCGTTGGAGAGGCGGGGCGAGGTGCGGATGCGAATTACGTGCTGGTGCCGGATTTGGCGCCGGACGAACCGATTCCGGCGCTTTCGATGATGCCTACGGCGACACCCGATCCGCTGTGGATCGTGCTTGGGCGTCTTGAATCCGCGCTCGATGCTCTTGCGCAGGATGGCATTCTTGCGGCGCGAATTCCGCCGCTGGGACCAGTGCTCATGGCGATTGGTTTGCGCAATATGGCGGAGACGTATACTCGCCTGGAGGCGATGCGTGCAGCGGGGGATATTGCAGGGGCCACGAATGCCTGGGCGGATGCGGCGATTGCGGTGGCATTGGCGCGTGCTTAGCAGTTTGTGGAATTATCTGCTGCGCGCCCGCTCCCATGGCTCCCTCACCCCCAACCCCCTCTCCGTACTGGCCATTAGTCTCATCTCAGGTGACCGTTTTCCTTGAGGACCCGCAGCATTTCGGCTGCGGGTTCCAGCCGCTCCAATCCACGACCAATCGTGACGGAGCCCGGTGGGCCACCGGATGACTTGCCGGTGTATCCACCGAGCTCGGCAAGCCATAGGACGGCTTGTTCAATGGTTGGTATCCCGTCTGGGATATTCTCGTTCTTCTTCTTGCGCTTGCGTTTCAGCAGCACGAGCGCTTGGATTTCGTGTTCCGCGAATTCTTCCGTCGCGGGAAGGTCAGGTTTGGCTCGTGCAAGGAGTTTGATGCGTTCGATTCGAGCGGCAACGGAAGCAAGCATGGTGGCCCAGATTTTAACGTGGTTGGTGTCGTGCAATTGCGTGGACTCGACGTTGCAAGCGCCTGTTTTCCACGTGCGAAAAAAATCTTCGATACGCCATCGTTGGCTATAGCCGTTGATGACCAGCAACGCATCTTCGGGCGTTTTGATGGGATGATTCGTGTACAGTACCCACTCGATTGGCTTTTCGCCTTTGGGTACGGTGCTCGATTCGAGAACACGCACGGCATGTACGGTCAGCACTTGCTCGCGTTTACTCCACTTGTCCCGCAGCACCAATGAAACCGGTGCTGCGAATAACGTCATGCGTGCCTTTCGCGCTTGTCGCTTGGGGCCTTCGGGCACTTGCAGAGAAAACGTGCCCTTTCTCGATTGAGGACGTGCAAGCTCATCGAGCACCTTTCGGCGTTCGCCCGTTTCGCACAGAATTCGGCGATTGCAATTGCTTCGCACTGTGAACAAGTGGCTCGTTTCCGAAAGGGGAACGAGCAATTGCCACGCGTCAGCCTCACGATCGAGCTGAAACCACGGGCGACATCCAGGGGCATTTTGGGCAAAACGTTCGATGGTTTCACTACACGCACGGTGCCAATGTCCGAGCTCCTTGTCCTCGAGTTTGCGCTTGGCGCTCGATGGCCGGCGTACTTTTTGCCGCGCCCACCATTGCATTGACGCAAGTCCGACAGGCACGCCATCGGGATCCACTGCCAATGCTGCGACAACCTTCAGTCCTCGTGCACCATGACGGTAGCTACCGATTGCACCAAAGTCCTTCGTTTGGGCGCGATCGGTAAGGGTCAAACTGCTGCCATCGACCGCAACGAAGACGAACGGCTCGCTCGCACAGCGGTGCGCACAGGCCAAACCTATCGATTCCGAGATCGGCTCCGACTTGACGTACTCGTTCTCGACAAACTTGTACGCGCCTTGCTTGTCGGCGCTCGACTGAAACACGTCACTGAGTTTGCCCGAGGGAAACAGCGCTGCACTCGTCGCCATGTGTACGAGTCGCTTCGTGCGACGCCAATCGCCAAGGTTTGCGTGTCCAAATTCTTGCGTTGCCCACAATTCCGCTGATGCGGCACCATCGCTCGTGTCCATGCACCGTCCTGTTCTTTCTTCCGAACCCCGTATTGATATACGGTTACAGAAAGAAAAACTTTAGAGGCATGTCGGGACAAACGTCAGGCGTGTGAGGCAGATCTCGCCTGGAAGATGAGATCAATGATCAGCCTCTCCGTAACGGAGAGGGGGCTCCACGAGCGCCACGAAATCAAGCACTCCCGAAGCTTGGCGTCGTGCAATTGGGCGGAGTAGGATTATGAGTATGTTTTCAATATGACTCCCTCGTACGGACGCAGGTCGAGGTATTGATCATTCACCGACGGTAGCTCGGCATAGGTGGAAACAATGGGATCTGCTTGCTTCGACGGCAAGACGACGCGCACCGGCTGGTCGCCGAAGTGCAGGAGGACGTCGAGCTGGTCGGGCGTTTCTTCGTTGTATTGGTAGCAGCGCCGATATCCGAGCACATTGGGCGGCAAGGTGTTTGGGGGAAGTAATGATAACGAGCCTGCTTGAAGTGCAGGGTGAGATTTGCGCGCTTGCAGCAGACGCCGGTAGCAATGCAGGATCGAATCGGGATCCCGCTCCTCGGCCTCGACGTTGACCTCGTTGGCCGCGGGGGGCACAGGGAGCCAGGGGACGGCGCTTGTTTTGGAAAAGCCTGCGTTTGGCTCGGATGACCATTGCATGGGCGTGCGAGATGCATCGCGATTCAAGAGAATGCCTGCGCGGCGAAGCTTGCGCGCAACTACATCGGGGACGAAGCGATACATCCGCGCCAATGGATCTTTGGCCGTGGCGAGTGGCAGGTCGAGGTCGCGCATTCCGATTTCCTCGCCATAATAAATGAAAGGAATGCCGCGGGCGGTGAGCTGAAGGGCAGCACAAAGCTTTTCTCGCCTTGGATCATTTCCCAGGCGCTCGCCGCGTCGAGATCGGTCGTGGTTGCCAAAGACCCAGGTTGGCACGAGGGGAAATGGCATTTCCCGCTCGAATTCCTCCATCAGCGCGCGCATTCCGGGTGCCGTGAAGGGCGTGCGCATGGCCTTGAAGAGAAATACCGTATGCAGACCATCGCCGCAATATTTCCGTAGCGTGGCGGGCTCGCCAAAAACTTCGCCGACCAAAAAACGACAAGGATTGTCGAATTCATTCACAACGCGCCGGAGGGTTCTGGCGAAAGCGAGCGTGTCGGGGTGGTGCAGAGTGCGCCGATAAGATTGGAAAAAGCCGTCCGGATCTTCTTCGCTCGGTAATGGGCGCCAGGAAAATGGATTGTCCTCGAAACGTGCGTCTTTGAAAAGCGCGTGAAAAATATCAAGGCGCAGACCATCGAAGCCGAACGAGAGCCAGCGGCGAACGACGTCGAGCATTGCTTCTTGGACTGCTGGATTGCGGTAGTTCAAGTCGGGCTGAAATGGCAAAAAGCTGGCCCAATACCATTCCTCGGTTCGCTCGTCCCAATGCCATCCGCGTGGCCCGACGAGCGAACGCCAATTGTTGGGTGGTGCTTTGCCGAGAGGTTTTCTACCCGGTCGCCAGATGTACCAATCTCGTTTGGAACTCGTGCGACTTTCTCGCGACTGCTGGAACCATGCATGCTCGATCGAGGTGTGGTTCAGAACCATATCGGCCACGACGCGCAAACCGCGCGCGTGCGCCTCGTCAATCAAGCGCCGGACATCGTCGATTGTTCCATATTCGGGCGCCACGGCGTCGTAATCGGCTATGTCATAACCGAAGTCTTGTTGGGGACTGCGGTAGAATGGGCAAATCCACAAGGTTTCGACGCCGAGATCGCGGAGCCAGTCGAGCTTGCTGATGATTCCGGGCAAATCACCAATGCCGTCTCCGTTCGAATCGACGAACGAGCGAGGGTAGATTTGGTAAACGGTCGTCCGGGCCCACCAAGGCGGCGTGTTTTGCTGTTGCGGCATGAGCATCCCTTCGATCGAATCTTGCACGATTCGACGTACAGGAAGCTGGGAGCAAGAGTCAATAGAAAGTTGTAGCGGGGGGGGCTTGCCTAGGCGAGCATCGCGCGGGCTGGGTTTCCGGTCGAAAGCGTCACTTGGCGCGACGTTCGATTGATGACTTGCTAGCGGTGCTGCAAAGTGAACAGGGATTCCTCCTGGAGGCAGGCCCGGACATCGGTCTCGTCGCCGTAACAACTGTTCTGTGGTGCCTCGCACGCCTTGTTGACATAGAGGTCATATTTGCATTGGCATTCGCAACACCGGCTGCACTCCGAGTCGCCGTTGGCACAGCTCTTCTGGCATCCTGAAATGCATTCTCCGAGCGATTCCTCGCAGTCCGAGGCGCAATTCAGCTCGAAGTCGTCAGCGTCCTGAATTGCGTCTAGGGATACGGATCCGCTTGCCGAACAAGTTCCTCCCGCGGTGAGGCAAGCACCGCCCACCGAAAGCGTATAATTGACGACCCGCGGGGCGGGGCATCCCACGACGGTTGGAGTGCCGTCGCATGCAATGTGATTATGCCAGTGATTTCTCGGGAGCGCACTCAGATCATGGTTCGCGCTCCACCAATAACCAATGTCGCTTCCGCCGTTATTCTGCACGGCTGTAAACGTGCCGGTGCCGGCGTCGAGCGAGCTGAGCGAGCTGCCGGTGACAATTGCGCAATCCGAGGCGGACGCGGTCCACGTCACGGTAATCGGAGACTTGGAGTAGAGCGGCTTGTACCAGCCCTTGGGCATGTCGCCTGTCTTGATATTCGTAATGGTTTCGTTCAATTGGAAAGTCGCGCTCACGTTCGTCGAAACGAGCGTCTGCGCCGCTTCGCCAATACGCTCGGGGGACTCTGAGCCAATGTCCACGCTACAACCACTCGCAGCCAACAAGAGCGCACAACAAATACATGTTTTCATTGACATTCTCCGCCGTCATTCGTTTGCAACCCCAAGTTCGGTCAAGGTTTGGTACGATGATTCCATCATTAGGCAAATTCAAGAGGACCGCAGCAAAATGCCTCGGGACAGCAAAATAGCGACCGGTTCGAGCGTCCGTGGAATACGCGCCTGCAAAGGACATCTCGAGTCCGTCGCGTGCGATTAGGCTGCCCGTGCAACTTTGCGACCGGACGCGCGGCTTGCGCATGCTGTCGCGAGGGAGGGATGAAACGTGGGAATGCTCAGGACAGCATGTTGTCGAGCGGTGCGTCGACCGGCAAGGCGTACTTTTCGTCGAGCGCAGCGCTCACACCGAGTTTCTTGCGCAATGCACGTTGGATGTGCGCCGGCAAAATACGTGTCCCCGCAGGATCATCGTAGCCGAGCAATTGTTTGGGATTGGTCTTGCTGACCGATAGCGGTCGCATTTCATCGTCCGTCCCGCCAATCACCGTGCCGCCTGGAATTCCTGGGCCGGCGACCATCATGCTGGTCACGCTCCAGTGATCCTTGCCAATGCCCGAATTGTACGTCGGCGTTCGACCGAAATCCGAGCCCACGACGACGTATAGGTCATTCGCGAGCCCCATTTGATCGGCGAGGCTCATCAAATATCGAATCGTCAACAGCAGCCGTCCGAGCTGGCGGGGCTGTTCCGTGTCGTGGAAGGAATGCGTGTCGAAGCCGAAGGTTGCCAGGCTTGCGCTCGCCGCTTGACCTGATTTGAAGGCGCAAAGTGCCATTTGCACCGCCTGGAGATACCCGCGCAGCTCGTTGTCGGCATATCCACCGAGGCTCGGGAATGCTTCGGCGACTTCGACGAGTTTCGGCGGAAGAACACTTGCTAGGGCTCCAAAGCCTGCGGCGCCTTCTCGAGCGTCACGGAACGACCCAATCGAATTGGCCATGCGGGTCGTTTGTGGCGCCGTGGCGAGCTGTTCGAGTCGCGCAGCGCGCGCTGCCGTGACGCGATCATAGGTTGCGTCGCTGAAATACGGGTCCCAATCCATTTGTGCTGCGGTTGGATTGGTAATGTTCGGACGCGCGACCCGCACGAGATTGCTCCCGCCAGAAATACGCGTCAACGGGACGAGCCCGCCGGTCACGTCATATCCGCCCGAGCTAATGTATGAGACGGGCAAACGTTGCGTTTCGGAAACGCCTGCGGCAAGAAGCGCTGCGAGGCTCGGCAATTCCTCGAAGGTTTTTCCGCTCCAGATGTGCTTGACACCGGTGTCGTGATTGTTTGTTTGCGTGTCGATACCATTGACGACCAAAAACCGGCTGCCCAAAGTATCGAAGAAGCTGGGCACGGTATCGAGTGTCGTACCGAAGTTTTTGAGCTGGATCGGAGCGATTTTCAGCGCCCCGCTGGTCGAGGGATCGCTGTAGAGGTTCTGCTGGATCTTGTCGGTCGCTTTTTTTGCGTCGCAGAGGAGTGTCGTATCCCAGCCGCCAGCGGCGTGCAGAGAAATCACATACGGCCCGCCGTACCCCATTGTATTGGCGTCGCTTTTCCACGGCAAGAACATGGAGAGCCCTGCCAGTGAGCCCATTTGCAACAATTGTCTTCGTTTCATGGCTGCTCCCACCTCATTCGTAAAGGAAACGGACGTCCGAGAAGATGTACGCGACGACTGCCATCCAGGGGCCGATCGTGTATT
>CAZETM010000426.1:0-8231 GCA_964514885.1 uncultured Polyangium sp.
CCCAACACGTCGCAGGCCGGATGAGACAGTCCCATCAGCGAGTGACGCATCTCCGTTCGTCCCCGTTCCCCTGGACGTACCCCACGAGCCCGACACGCCACGCTCGGCCTCCGTGCACCGTGCCGATCGAAAAAACTTGGGCCACCAAAGTTTGGTGCCCAAACCAAATCCGTTGGTCCACCAATCTTTGGTGAACCAACGAATTTGCAAACACATGCTTCGACAGGAGGAATGACGACGGTGGGACGTGCAGCGGGGCCGTCGACCCCAAGAATCGCTCAGCTACAGCCCATGCTGTTGCCGCAGTTCAAGCACTTGTAACAAGCGCCGTTACGCACCGTGATGTGGCCGCAACCATCACACACCGGAGCGTCGCCCATCATGTCCTCGAGCTGCGCATCCAGCGCACTCGACGCCGACCGCTCATGCGTTGCGGCATGCGACTTTGCAGCAGGCAGCGCACGCATCGCGACTGACGAGCTTTCTTGCGCCCGCGTATCGGTCGGATCCTGAATCGTCGCCGCCGACTCGGGCTGCACGTGCGCCAAGTCGTAACGATGCAGGTACTCGATGCCGAGCGTGCGGAAGATGTAGTCCACGATCGACGTCGAAAGCTTCACGTAGTCGTGACCTTCGACCAATCCTTGGGGCTCAAACCGAGTGAACGTGAACTGATCGACGTAGGTCTCGAGCGGCACGCCGTACTGCAAACCAACCGACACGCTCATCGCAAAGCAGTTCATGAGCGATCGGAACGCAGCGCCCTCCTTGTGCATGTCGATGAAAATCTCGCCAAGCGTTCCATCGACGTATTCGCCCGTGCGCACGAAGATCTTATGACCTCCAACCTTCGCCTCCTGCGTGAAGCCACTTCGCTTCTTCGGCAAACGCACGCGCACTCCCGTCGGACGTAGCGCCATCGAAGGATCGCTCGATCTGAATGACGGCACCGGCACTTCGACCGCCTCGACCTTCTCCTCGTCCTTCTTCTTTTCCTTCTTCGTGTCGCCACTCGACGACAACGGCTGCGAGGCCTTGCAACCATCGCGATAAAGCGCAACCGCCTTGAGCCCGAGGCGATGACCCTCTTCGTAAATCCTCTGCACCTCATCGACGGTCGCTTCGTTCGGCAAGTTGACCGTCTTCGAGATCGCTCCCGACAAGAACGGTTGCGCCGCCGCCATCATCTTCACGTGCGACATCGGTGCGAGGAACCGCTTGCCAATCTTGCCGCATCGATTCGCGCAATCGAACACCGCATAGTGCTCGTTACGCAGGTGCGGCGCGCCTTCGACCGTCATGCGACCGATGATGGTCTCGTTGGCTTCGGCAATCTCAGCCGCCGTGTAGCCCAAGTGCTTCAACAGCGAGAACCCCGGACCACGCTGCGTGATGCCCATTCGCGTGTAGAACTCTTCGCCAAGTACCCACGGGCTGAACGCTAACTCCAGGTCGAACACACCCGGAATCGCCTGCTCGATCTTCGCGAGGTCTTCGTTCGCCAGGCCGCGTTGCTTGAGCGACGCTCGGTTGACGCCCGGCGCAGCAAGCAGCGTGTTCGTTCCCGAGACGTACGCGACGATCTCTTGAACGTCGTGCTCCGAATACCCAAGGCGACGTAGAGCTTCGGGCACCGACTGATTAACGATCTTGAAGTAGCCACCACCAGCGAGCTTCTTGAACTTCACCAGCGAGAAGTCGGGCTCGATACCCGTCGTGTCGCAATCCATGAGCAGACCGATCGTTCCGGTCGGTGCAAGCACGGTGGCTTGAGCGTTGCGATAACCATGCTCTTGACCGAGCCGAACGGCCTCGTCCCAGTCTTCACACGCGGCGCGCCAAAGAACCTCGGGACACTTGTCTCGATCGAGCGCGTAAGCAGCGTCGCGATGCATTCCCATCACGCGGAGCATCGGCTCGCGGTTCTTCGCGAAGCCGGGGAAAGCCCCACGCGACGCGGCCATCTCCGCCGAAACCTTGTAGGCGTGTCCGCACATGATGCCCGTAATCGCACCCGCAACCGATCGTCCTTCGTCGGAGTCGTAGGGGATCCCGAGCAGCATGAGCAACGTGCCGAGGTTGGCGTAGCCCAAACCGAGCGGGCGGTAGTCGTGCGAGTTGCGAGCGATCCGTTTGGTCGGGTATGCCGAGAAATCGACGAGGATTTCCTGTGCCGTGAAGAACACGCGCACCGCGTGACGGAATCCTTCGACGTCAAACGAACCGTCCGTGCGCAGGAACTTGGTGAGGTTGAGGCTGGCCAAGTTACACGCCGTGTCATCGAGGAACATGTACTCGGAGCACGGGTTCGATGCGTTGATGCGGCCCGAGTTCGGGCACGTATGCCAGCGATTGATGGTCGTGTCGTATTGGACGCCCGGGTCGGCGCAGGCCCACGCTGCATCGGCGAGCATCTTCCAGACGTCGCGTGCGTTGAGCGTGTCGATGACTTCGCCATTCGTTCGGCCACGCGTTTCCCACGTTCCGCCAACCGCGATGGCGCGCATGAACTCGTCCGTGATGCGGATGGAGTTGTTCGAGTTCTGACCGCTAACCGTGTGGTAGGCCTCGCCATTGAAGTCGGCGGGCATGCCGCACGAGATGAGCAGTTGGGCCTTGCGTTCCTCGCGCACCTTCCACTGGATGAAATCGATGATTTCCGGATGGTCCATGTCGAGGCAGACCATCTTCGCGGCTCGTCGGGTGGTGCCGCCGCTCTTGGTCGCGCCGGCTGCGCGGTCGAAAACCTCGAGGAAGCTCATGAGTCCCGAGCTGGTGCCGCCACCGGAGAGCTTCTCTTGCTTGCCGCGAATGGTGCTGAAGTTCGTGCCGGTACCCGAGCCGTACTTGAACAGACGCGCTTCGCTCTTGACGAGCTCGTAGATGCTCATCAGGTCGTCATCGATCGATTGAATGAAGCAGGCGGAACATTGCGGCCGCTCGTAGGCGTGGGCGATCTCTTGGATGGTGCCGGCGGCGGTGTCGTCCTTGGGATCGGCGATCCAAGCGTAGTTTCCAGCGGTTCCTTGGATTCCGTAACGATGCCAAAGGCCGCAGTTGAACCAGACGGGCGAGTTGAAGGCTCCGTGTTGGTTGACGAGCATGTACGCAAGCTCGGCCTCGAACGTGTCGGCTTCCTTCGCGTTGGCGAAGTAGCCGCCGAAGCCTTCGCCGGCCTCGCGGATGGTCTTGGCCAAGCGATGCACGACCTCGCGCACGCTGGTCTCGCCGACGTCTTTTCGGCCGTGGATGCCGGCCTTGCGGAAGTATTTGGAGACGACGATGTCGGTCGCGAGCTGGGACCAGTTGGCAGGGATTTCGGCGCCTTCCATTTTGAAGACGACCGAGCCATCGGGGTTGGTGATGACGCTGGAACGACGCTCCCAAACGACCTCGTCGAGTGGGTTATTGCCGCGCCGCGTGAAGTGACGGTCGAAGGCGAGGCCTTTGGAGCGAGCAGCTTTTTTCGCTGTTTCGCGCTTGGGGGCGGCGGGTTTGGGGGAAGCCTTGGCAGCAGGCTTCGCTTTCGAGACTCGTGGCACGGCACCGGACTCCGGCGGTCGGCTTTCCGAGCGCTTTGCGTTCGGCGTCAAGTTCTCGTTTCCATCCCCGACGATCATCGGCTGCGCCATCAGACTCTCCTCGGACAAAAAACGGGGATTGGCGCGCCTGAAATACAAAGGCACGGCCACACCCCGTTCACTGGCAATAAGTTCACCGGGAAGGCGACGGGCAAAACGTCGCCGGACGACCGGTCAACAACTTCCCCTCGTGTACCCCCATCTGTGGTGCCGCGTCAAGCGAAGCGGCTCTAGGGGTGCGGTGTGTAAAAACCTACGCGAATTCTGAACGTGTGTACCCGACCCCCAGGTAAACCGGAACAAGTGCACAGATTTCGCACAGTTTGTCCACAACCCTCGCCCTTGACTGCAAGGGTTTGTGCTGCCCAACCCAGTACGTTAAATGACACTGCACATTTTGCTTGCGACTCGGTTCTTCGGCGAAACACGAGGTGGTGGCTATTCATGGCCCTGCCAAACGCAAAATTTGCGGGATCCGCCACTGATTACACCCAGCCAAACCCAGTTGGAGTCAATCTGCGTCGAGCGATGCGCACGTCGTGAGGTTGCAGATGCATCGGGCCAAACAAGTTTGAGGACAGAAGGTTTCGGAAAGGCAAACGGTTGACGGTTACGTCAACTGTCAATCGGCGAGGGGGATGCCGTGGATGGCGGCGACGTTGCGAGTGCAAGGGGCGCAGATGTACGCGATGGGGCCGGCGACGAGGGGCGTTTCGGCTTGGGTCTTGCCGCAGAAGGAGCAGATGCGCTGCACGCCGTTGGGAGCGAACTCGGGTGGAGTGACGTGACCACGATTGGAACCCACCGCTTGTGGGGTCGCGCGTGCACCAAGCACAACGGGCTCGTTTGCATCTGTTGAGCTGGTCGCTACCGGGGTCGCAAGGTGCTCGACGACGAGCATTCCAAGGAACATCGACTGCGTGGCTTGGTGAGCCCGTAACAAGAAGGGTTCGATCACTTGCGTGGCGACCTCGGGTGAGAGGTCCGGCATGGCCGCGATGGTGCGACACGTAGCTAGGATCGACGTGGCGTTGCTGAGACAGGCGTCGATGAAGTTTTTGTAATGCGCAAGGGTCTTGGCATCGAATTTCGACTCGTTCGCCGCATCTGCGAGGTAGTCGCCTGCATTTGCACGGTCCAAAGCAATCAGTTCTTCAGTGCCCGTTATCTCATCGTCGATGAACATTTGCTCCTCAGCCCTTTGCCTTCGCGAGGCATACGTACAGCAGCGCCTTGGCGGCGACGTAACAAGTGATGTGAGCTTTGCCTTTCAACTTGCTGCAATGCTGCAGGTTGAACTGCGCCGCCTTGCGACAATCGGCACGCGTCCACTGCCGTGTCGTGTGTGTGGTCGAGCCGCTAGCGTCGACTGGTGGTCGCGAGACTGTGCTGGTCGTCGACTCGATGGGGGGCGTGTTTCGTACCCCGTTCGGTGCGCTCCCCTCACTCGGCGACGATGCGCAGAGTATGCCCATACTCACCAAAACCATCGCGCTGCTTACGAATTGTCCTCGTCTCGCCATGTCTCCACGTTAGGCAACGACTTCCTCATCGGCCAAGTTCCCTCGTTTTGCATCGACGCAACACGCACCCCCGCAAAGTGACAGCGCATCGCGCTACACTCGCCGCACGTTTAACCGGCCGTCGTAGAAGGAGTTGTTTCGTTGTCGAACGATTCGCCAACATCGCTGCGCATCGTCCCACTCGGTGGACTTGGCGAAATCGGGATGAACTGCATGGCGTTCGAACAAGGCGACGACGTCTTGCTCATCGACTGCGGCATCACGTTTCCGACGACCGATCTGGGCATCGACGTCTTTCACCCACGGTTCGACCATCTGGTGTCGAACGCGTCACGCGTGCGAGGCGTGGTGCTGACGCATGGGCACGAAGACCATATCGGGGGCTTGCCCTATCTGCTGGCCCGGCTCGGTGCAGACGTTCCCATCTGGGGTCCGCCTCATGCTCTGGAACTGGTGCGTCAACGTCTCGAAGAGCACGAGCTAGGAACAGGACGCGTGCAACTTTTGCCCATCACTCCGGGCAAGACGTACGAAGTTGGATCGTTTGCGTTCGAACCAATTCGAGTGACGCATTCGATCTCCGACGCGGTCGCGTTGGCAGTCCGCACTTCGGCTGGCTTGGTCGTGCACACGGGCGACTTCAAGCTGGATCCCACTCCGCCCGACGGCGAAGTCACTGACGAAGCGCGCTTTTCGTCGCTGGGTGACGAAGGCATCGCGCTGCTGTTGTCCGACAGTACGAACGTCGATTCACAAGGTTGGTCGATGAGCGAGCAAGCTGTGGGCGACACGCTCTCGAGCATCATCTCGGGCGCGAAGACGCGTGTCGTGGTGGGCATGTTTGCATCGAACGTGCAGCGCCTTTTGATGCTGGGGCGCATTGCCGTGCAGACCAAACGGCGGCTGTGTTTGCTTGGTCGAAGCGTGCAGAACCACGTGCGCGCAGCGATTGCGACGGGACGACTTCGTTTCCCGAGCGACCTGATCGTGCCTCCAGAGCTCGTAGGCTCGCTGCCGCGTGAGCGCATTCTGTGCGTCGCGAGTGGCACGCAAGCTGAAAGGATGTCGGCTCTGGTTCGACTCGCAGCAGGCACGCATCCGCTACTGCGTCTCGATCCGGGCGATGTGGTGATCATGTCGAGCCGAATCATTCCAGGCAACGACAGGCCGGTGTTCGACTTGATGGGCGAGCTGCTGCGAACAGGCGTCGATCTGCGTACGTGGATCACGGACAAGAAGGTTCATGCGAGCGGACATGCGCATCGGGAAGAGCAGACACGCATGATCGAGCTGACGCGGCCACGATCATTTCTGCCCATCCACGGCACGTACCATCACCTCGTGCGACACGCGGACTTGGCACGCAATGCGGGTGTGGACGACGTGCTGATTGCGGAGAACGGCGAAGTGGTGGAGCTAGAGCGCGATCGCAAACTGAGCAAAGGGCGGCGAGTTCCCGTGGGGAAAGTGGCCACGTACGGCGGCAACGACTTGCCCGATGAAGTGCTCCGCGAACGAGCAACGATGGGTCGCTCGGGCATCGTGTTCGTGTCGGTGACGCTCAACAATCGAGGGTCGATCATGGCGACGCCGCGTCTTTCACAATATGGCGTCGTGGATCATGCCGAAGGTGCTTCCGAAGTGCTTCGTGCAGCGTCGATTGCAGTGTCGCGCGCCATCACGGATACCGATCCGCGCACGCGTATGCAGGACGAGAGCATGGGTGAGATTTGCAGGCTCGCGGCTCGGCGGAGCATCGAGAACAAGACTGGAAGGCGTCCGGTCGTCATCGTTTCGTTGTCGCGCGTATGAATGACGTGGCGCTGGCGCATGTTCCGCTTGGCGAGGCGATTCGGGGGCTGATCGAGACGGCTCGCGAAACGAGAGTGCGCGTGCTGGAAGCACAGAACGCTCGGCACACGAGTGGCGCAGCGGACGAAGAAGCGCTGCACGATTTCCGAGTGTCGCTGCGGCGTATGCGGACGTTTTTGCGCGCGGCTCGAATTCTTTGGAGCACCAAGCAAGTCGAGCGGATCGAAACCGAGCTTCGTTTTTATGCTCGGGAGACAGGCATGCTGCGTGACGACGAGGTGCTTCGCGAAACGCTCGAGAAGCTGACGTTGCCGCAAGCTGCGCGTGATGAAATCGGCGCGTGGCTGGTGCGTCGGTCGCGAGCCGGGCGCACGAGACACAACGCGGTGGTGAGGATTCTTCGTGAAGGCCCGACGCGAAAAGATGTCGAGCGTGCGGGTGAAAAACGCCTTCGACACTTCGATCGGGTGCTCGGAAAACTCGACGAGTTTCTCGGCACGGAGCCAGCGAATCAGCTTTCGACGATCGACTTTGCTTGGCGGGCGACGCAGCAGGCGATTCGAGACGTGGTACGCGCAGCACAGGCGAATGTGGAAGACGTCGAGTCGATGCATGCGCTGCGCATTCGCGAAAAACGATTGCGTTACACGGCGGAGCTATTCACGAACGAGCTGGGGGAAGACGCAGCACGTCTGACGAAACACGCGACGCGGATGCAGCGACGTCTTGGTGAATTGCACGACGTGGATGATGCTCTGCTCGCAGTGACGCGTGCTCGAGGACTGGCCAAAGCTACGCAACAAGCGACCACCGCTGCGTTGCGAGTTGCCCGATCTGGGTGTGCGGCGAAGATCGACCCGCACTTGATCGAGACGCGAGAGCTGAGTGAGCAACTTGTTTCGACGTGCAACGAATCGCTTACGATGTCATCGACGTGATAGTTCTTTTGCCACTATTTCGGCCGGGCTTACGTAGTGCCCAAGCGAGGTGATGCCGTGCAACGCTCCGTGATCTTCTCTTCGGTTTTTCTCTTGTGCGCTGGCTTGATCCAGTTTGCATGCACGCAGGACTTCAATCAGTTCGAGCCCTCGGCTGGAACCGGCGGGAGCGGCGCAGCAGGTGGCGGTGACACTGGGGGCGGTGGTGGAACCGGTGGCGGTATTGGCGGTGGCGGTATTGGCGGCGGCGGTGGCACCGGGGGCGCTGCGTCTTCGTCGTCTTCGGCGTCGTCGAGTTCGGGTGGACCGATGCCGTGCATGAAGAAGCCCGACTGCATGCCGAGCAACGCGTGCGAGTCGTGGGACTGCGTGAATGC
>CAZETM010000427.1:0-8200 GCA_964514885.1 uncultured Polyangium sp.
TCAATGGTAAGCGAGTGATGGTGCTGCCGAAAGGAGCACCGAAGCTGGAAATGCCGATGGCTGCCGCGAAAAAAAGCGCGAAAAAAAGCGCGAAAAAGGCGACGAAGTCCAGCAAGCGGTAGCGTCGAGATTGCCCCAGAGTTAGGCGGGATAGCCACGTCCAAGCCTCCCGTTGATCCATTGCCAGTGTTCCTGAGAGACACCGCGTGTTATCGGGTATCGCGTGCGTTCCCAAGCGTCCATGAGCGTTGCCAATGCATCCAGTTCTTGCTCTTCGTGCGAACCCGGTGCTGAATCCCAAAGCTCTTCGATTCTTCGAAGCGCTCGCGTGTGGCTTTTTTCATCAATGATGGGTTCGATCATGACAATACTCCTCAGATGGTCGCGGCGTCGATCTTATCGTACTCGGCGTGTGTCCCAACGAATCGAATGTAAACCAGATACAGCGGTGCGTACTTGATTTGGGCACCGATGCGGTACCTGTTCCCTTTGATGTCAAAGACGACGCGATTGCCAGGAAGAAAATCCGCCGTTCCAAATGTGGCTCGCACATTCTCCGCAAGCGCCCCGTATGCCAAAGTCGTAAGCCACATCGTCTTTTCAGGTCCTGGGACCTTACGGATCGATGTTTACATCGAGTCCCGAGGTTCCGGGACCTCCACGATCGATGTCACGCATTGATTTGGCAGGTCCCCGAACCTTCGAGCACGAAACGCGGATCGATTGTGCAGGTGCACGGACCTCGCCGGTCGATGTCCGATTGAAAAGCTCGGCTAGGTATTGACGTCGGGGATCGCTGCTTCGGCTGCGTCTGCGGCGTCTGTGGCGGCAACTCGACGTGCTGCATTGGCTCGGAACTCATCGAAGGGCTGCAAGGCCTCGCGTGCAGCGGCGCGCTGTTCCGGGGACGCTTCCTCGTCCATGACGATGGCGACGAGTTGCAATGCATGCAGCGTCATTGCGGTCCCCACGTCACGCAAAGGCACGGCGATATTTGGCAGCGCAAATCCTTTTGGTGCAAGGAGCTTCCCACCAAGCGCCTTTCCACATTGGGACTTGACGAGCGTCGCGCAGGCATGCGAACTTGGCGCGGGTTCTGCGCTGAGTCCAGCTCGATCGAAATCGAGGAGGGTGATCGTTTCGCCCTCATTGGTTTGGATGTATCGGCGCAAAAAAGACGGTCACGAACACATCCGAGAATGCAGTCCAATGACACGAAGGTGCACCCAGTGACGACGCGCAGAGTTATGAAGAGCGTGCTGCGTAACTTCCTTGGTACGTACATCAGTCGCTACTCGGATTACCAGGGCTATTGGTTATTTGGTCAATTGCCGTCCGACCTCTGGGAATGGACGATTGACCTCCTGGGACCTGTCCCAGAGGGGAACGCACCCTCGGAGGCCGCTCACCGCCTGGCGATTCGTCGATTCGCCGAGCAAATAAGCAAGTCCCGGCTCGCGCTGGACGCGGTTCACGAAGCTACATTGAAGCTCGACCGGAGTCCGGAGGTTGTCGAGGGGCATCGGGGCTCCGGCATGGCCAAGGGCCACATGGTTCGGTTCGTCGCTCGGGCCGTGATGGACAATGGGCGCGTTTATGAGTATGAGAACAGCGTCTTCGTCGCGCCCCATGATCCTGCAAAGGAGGGCCGACGAGGTTAAAAGGAAGATCTCCTATTCTCGTGACCCCGTTGCCGATTTACCTTCCGCCTTGAAATCCGGCTCGATCGGGTCGATTACCTCCCTCGCCCTCGATAGCGTCGGGAGTGGCGGATTGTCGGGTATGGGCCTCTCCGCAAACCTCGCATTCGTCGGCGGAGGTAGCATGCCATTTCCAGTTTCGAGCAAATGCCCCTCATACCAACGACGATAGCGGTGCGTGCGCACGGCTTGAAAAATACCCAATGCCACAATGATCGCGGCCAAGAGCGGCTGCACCCTAGAAACCGAGCTGCCTTTGCCCAGCACCGTAGTCCAGGGATGTGCAGGCACATGCCGCAACCAAATTTGTCCGTGCTCTTGCGGCAATCGTCGATAATCACGCTCGTCGACGTCGAATTGCTGATGAGTGTCGCCCAGCGCGCCGCTAATTTTCACGTTCACGACGTAATGCGTTTTCACCCCCCCTTTGGATTGGCGCGTTTGAAATACCTGTTTGCCCTGGTAATGCGCGACGACGTTGCTCCCGCGCCAAAGCCTGGCCCGATACGGAAGAGTGCAACACCCGGCCACTATCGCGAGAGCCGCAAGGATAACAGTTGTCTTGACAAACGCACGCACTCGAAGCTCATGTCGACGAGATAGATTTTCCGTCGATACGGACATACCTCGTCTGCGCGACGGCTTCATGATCCAGCCGGACGCGGCAGCGCTACGATATCCTGCGCTCGCACTGTGCTCTTCAGGATCTTGACCGCGTTCGAGCACTCCCTCGATGAACGCAGACTCGCCGCCGGTCAGCTCGGCGCGTTTTCGTCTTTGTTTGGCGTCGAGCCATTCCATTTGATCGAGTTTGTCCACGAGCATCACGTCGCTCGGAGGCTCGACGCGTATTCGCGCGCCGCTTGCGTGTTGCAAATAGAATGGTTGCGCGTCGATTTCGCGATCGATTTCGCTCCACCGATGTCTCGGGTTGTCCTTGTTCCCGAATTCGGAGCCTTCCTGCGTGATGGTCACGCGAATGGCCATGTTCGACCCTTCGGCCAGCTCGACGCTGCCCGACACGAATCTCGCGCCCTCGTACAGTGGCAAACTCGCGTTTTCGGTCCGCTTGGCTTGTTGTGCCATTCGGCGCGCTTCGAGGATCTGAAACACGCACCACGCTATCGTCCCGATGATGACCACATCGAGGCCCAGCACCAATAGATGCGACCACGGAGGATCTATGTGGTTGTTCTCGAAGACTTTGAGAATCTCGTCCAATGGATATGAAAGCAAAGGACGATGCGGCGATCTTGTCAAGCCACGTGATCTCGTGCGTAGCGCCATGACGCACCCGGTTGTCCGATCAATCCAGAACGTTCGAGCTCATACGATCGGGTGATTCGAAACGTCTGCAAGCTTCGGTGTATTTGCCGAAACTTTCCTGTAGACTGCCGCCCGAAATGGCCGAAGACGCGCGTCCAAGCAAAGAAACCGGCGCTGATGCCGAGGGTTTGTCCCTCTCGATCGGTGTGCCGAAGGAGATCGATCCTCTCGAAAGACGGGTCGCTGCCACGCCCGCTTCCGTCGGACGTCTGCGCAAGATGGGCTTCGATGTGCTCATCCAAGCAGGCGCCGGAGCTGCAGCCGGCTTCGAAGACGCCGAGTACGCTGAGGCAGGTGCGAAAATTGTTTCGACCACCAACGAACTGTGGGAACGAGCCGACATCGTGGCGAAGGTTCGAGCCCCGGTGGTCGATCCGAGTTCGGACAAACACGAAGCGGATCTCGTGCGCAAAGGGCAAAGCCTGATCTCGTTTTTTTGGCCCGCGCAGAACAAAGATCTGGTGGACAAACTCGCCGCACGTGGAGCCACGGTGTTCGCGATGGACGCCGTTCCGCGCATCACGCGTGCACAGAAACTCGATGCGCTCTCTGCGATGGCGAACGTCGGTGGTTATCGCGCAGTCATCGAAGCCGCATCGCACTACGGACGATTGCTTGGTGGTCAAAGCACTGCCGCGGGTCGCATCAAGCCTGCGCAAGTCTTCATCATCGGAGCGGGCGTGGCGGGTCTAGCCGCGATCGGTGCAGCTCGCGCGCTTGGAGCGCAGGTCAAAGCATTCGATACGCGCCCCGTCGTGCGTGAACAAGTCACGAGCATGGGCGCCGAGTTCGTACCGTTCGAGTTTACGGGTGAGACAGGTGAAGGGCAGGGCGGGTACGCGAAAGAGGTCAGCGATGCGTATCTCGCGGCCGAACAGCAGCTCATCGCGGAGCATTGTCGAACGAGCGACATCGTGATCACGACGGCGCTCATCCCAGGCAAAAAAGCTCCCGAGCTCATCACGACCGGCGCTGTCGTCGGCATGCATCGAGGTTCCGTGATCGTGGATCTCGCGGCCGAACAAGGCGGCAACTGTGCGTACACGAAACGCGATCAGCTCGTGTCGCACTACGGCGTGACGATCGTCGGGTACACGGATCTGACCAGCCGCATGGCGCGTCAGGCGAGCGAGCTGTACTCGATGACGATCGTCAACTTGATCGAAGAGATCATTGGCAAAGACAAGAAGTGGACGATCTCGCTCGAGGACGAGATTCAGCGCGGCATGCTCGTGCTCCTCGACGGTGATCTCAAGTGGCCTCCGCCGCGTCCCGAGATTCGACCTGGTGCACCGACGCTTGCGCCTAAGCCTCCGGGGCATGGCCATGCCAAACCCGAAGCTCCGCACAATCCTTGGCCTGGGCGTATTGGCACCGTGCTTGGTCTCGCGTTTTTGACGCCCGTGGGTCTCTACGCGAGCCCTGCGCTCGTCCAGCATTTGACGGTGTTTCTTCTCGCGTGCGTCGTCGGTTGGCACGTCGTTTGGAACGTGACGCCGGCGCTTCATACGCCGCTGATGAGCGTGACCAACGCGATCAGCGGAATCATTTTGATCGGTGGAATGCTGCTCGCTGCAACTGGCGGTGGCATCTCGACTGCAGCGATTCTCGGCGCGGTAGCGGTTCTTCTCGCGTCGATCAACGTGGCCGGTGGTTTCCTCGTGACGCAGCGAATGCTGCGCATGTTCCGCAGGTGAGGGATCGATGCAAAGCAGTCTCGTGAACGTCACGTACCTCGTGGCGAGCCTTCTGTTTGTCATGTCCCTCCGGGGCCTCAGCTCGCAGCAAACTGCTCGCCGTGGAAACCTTTTCGGCACGCTTGGCATGCTGCTCGCCGTCGTCGTCACGCTGGGCGCGATCCTTGCGCCGCCTCAAGGCACGGCGCAGGCTCAGCAAGCGATCCAGGTCGAAGGATTGGGCCTACTTGCAGGCTCGATTGGCCTCGGAGCGGTCATCGGATCGGTGCTTGCTGCACGCGTTGCGATGACGAGCATGCCCGAGCTCGTCGCCATCTTGCACAGTTTCGTGGGTGCTGCCGCAGCGCTCGTCGGCATCGCGACGGAAGTGCACGGAGCACACGGTCCAGCGTCGTCTGACGTTGCGCATCACATCGAGATCCACGTTGGTGTGTTCATCGGTGCGATCACGTTTACCGGCTCGGTCATCGCGTTTTTGAAGCTGCGCGCCACGCTTGGTAGCAAGCCTTTGGTCATCCCTGGCCGGCACGCGATCAACGCGATCATGGTGACAACATGCATCGCTCTCGCTGCGATGTCGTTCGGCGCGGATGCTTCGACACGCGTCCTGTACCTCTTGATCTCGACGGGAATCGCTAGCGTGCTTGGAGCACATCTCGTGCTTGCGATCGGTGGCGGTGACATGCCCGTCGTTGTTTCACTCTTGAACAGTTATTCAGGATGGGCTGCATCTGCCGCGGGTTTCATGCTCGGCAATGATCTGCTCATCGTCACGGGCGCGCTCGTCGGCAGCTCTGGTGCGATCCTCAGCTACATCATGTGCAAGGCGATGAACCGATCCATTTGGAACGTCGTCTTCGCTGGATTTGGCGAGCAGAGTGGCGCTGTTGTGGCTGCGAAAAAGGGCGAGCCGGCCAAAAAAGTGGCCGAGACAAACGTCGAAGGAGTCGCAGATCTGCTGCTCGGTGCAAAGAGTGTCGTGGTTGTTCCTGGGTACGGCATGGCCGTCGCGCAAGCGCAGCATGCGGTCAAAGAAATCACCACGCTGCTCGAAAAACGCGGTGTCAGTGCGCGTTATGCCATTCATCCCGTCGCGGGCAGGCTCCCTGGGCACATGAACGTGCTGCTCGCCGAGGCCAATGTTTCGTACGAGATCGTCAAAGAGATGGAGGAGATCAACGAAGACTTCTCCAAGACCGACGTGGTGATCATCATTGGCGCAAACGACATCGTGAATCCAAGCGCGCTCGATGATCCGTCGAGCCCGATCTATGGCATGCCGGTGCTCGAGGTTTGGAAGGCGAGTCGCGTGATCATGTTGAAGCGCGGCATGGCGGCGGGTTATGCCGGTGTCGACAATCCGCTGTGTTACCTCGAAAATACGCTCATGCTCTTCGGTGATGCGAAGGCGAGCGTGCAGAAGCTTTTGGGTGCATTGAACTCGCGCACCGAGCAGATCGCGGCGTGATCGGCATGTCGGGCATCGACATCGATCGAGCGATGGAGACGGCGAAGGCCGCAGTTTTGGCGGCTTCGTCGGCCAGTTTGGTGCACTTTCGTCAAGGCGTTCGAATCGAAACGAAGCCCGATCGAACGCCCGTTACGCAAGCGGATCGCGATGCCGAGGCGGCCATCTTCGGTATCATTCGGACAAACTTTCCGGACCATGCGTTGCTTGGTGAAGAGACTGGCGAGCATGCGGGAAGTGTAGGGTCGCGATGGATTGTCGATCCGATTGACGGCACGCGAGGTTTTACGCGGGGCGGGTTTTTCTGGGGACCGCTCGTCGCGCTCGAGCATGAGGGCGTGATTGTCGCGGGGGCGATGGCCATGCCTGCGCTTGGCGAAGTGTATTGGGCGGCGAGGGGCAAGGGCGCATATCGGCAGTTACGTGACGAGATGCCGACGCGTCTTGCGGTATCGGGAATCGAAGATTGGTCCGAGGCGACGTTGTTTTTGGGTGAGCCGAAGGCGTTGTTTTCTCCGCCATTGGGTGAGCGAGTTACGGAATTGACGCTTTCGAGTGCTCAGACGCGTTGTTATGGGGACTTGGCGGGATGCGCCATGGTGCTCACGGGACGGGCTGAAGTCTGGATTGAAGCGGGCGTGCAGAGCTGGGACTTGGGGCCGTTTCCGGTGCTCGTCGAAGAAGCAGGCGGACGATTCACCGATTTCGAGGGTAACGTTACGGTGCATTCGGGTCATTGCATCGTTTCCAATGCGAAGCTTCATTCGCACGTGCTTGCAGCTTTGAAATAACGCAAAGTTTTTGCTTGGGCTTGATCCGTCCACGGTTTTCTGTTATTCTTTGAATAACGCCGTGCGTCGACCTCCTTTATTTTCTCGCGCCGCCCAGTTACTTCAGCCTCCGATGATCTACCATTTGTACGAATGGCAGCGGAGCATGGTGGAGCCGCTGGCGGAGCTAGCGGAGGGGTCGTCTCGCGCGCTTCGGCATTCGCGTAATCCGTTTAGGAAGTTGCCGAATTTGCGCACGCTGGCGGCGAGTCAGGCGCTTTTTCATCGGATTTGGAAACGGTACGACAAACCCTCGTGGGGGCTTCAGGAAGTGGAGTCGCACGGGAAGACCGTGTCGGTGGCCGAGGAAGTTATCATTTCCGAGCCGTTTTGCAGATTGATTCGTTTTGCGCGTCGGTCGGACGATCCCAGTCTCACGTTGCAATTGGCACACGATCCGAAGGTGATGGTGGTTGCGCCGCTATCGGGGCATCACGCGACATTGCTTCGCGATACGGTGCGTACGCTTTTGCAGCATCACGACGTGTATGTGACGGAATGGGTCGATGCGCGCGACGTGTCGCTCAGCGAAGGCGTTTTCCATCTCGATGATTACGTGCACACGATCATGCGTTTCATTCGGCGTCTCGGGGCGGAGTCGCTGCATGTAATGGCGGTGTGTCAACCGACGGTGCCGGTGCTTGGTGCCGTGTCGCTGCTTGCGCAGTCTGGTGAAAAGACGCCGCGCTCGATGACGCTGATGGGCGGGCCCATTGATGCACGCATTAGCCCGACCGAAGTGAATTTGCTGGCGACCGAGCATCCGTACAGTTGGTTCGAGAAGAGCATGATTCACAAGGTCCCGGGGCATTATGCAGGCAAGGGACGGCGGGTTTATCCTGGTTTCATTCAGCTCACGGCGTTCGTGATGATGAACCCGAAAAACCATTTCAAGTCGTACATGCGGTACTTCGTGGATTCGCACAAGGATGAATCGGGCGCAGCCGCGCGTGAGCATCACGAGCAATTCTACGACGAGTACAACGCGGTGCTCGATATGGACGCCGAATATTATTTGGAAACCGTGCGCGTGGTATTTCAAGAGTTTGCCCTGGCCAAGGGAATCTGGGATGTAAAAGGTATACGAGTGGATCCGTCGGCCATCAAGGACACGGCGTTGTTCACAGTCGAGGGCCAAAAGGACGATATTTCGGGGATGGGCCAAACCGAAGCGGCGCA
>CAZETM010000428.1:0-8189 GCA_964514885.1 uncultured Polyangium sp.
TATATCCACCATCGACCCGTCACGAACGTTCTTCGGTTCACTCGATCACTTCTGACCCCTTGCATCTGCCGACCATGGCGGTACCCTTGTTGAATATGAATATCAAGTTCGCGTCTCGCCGCACCCTTGCGGTTGTATTCGCGCTCTTCGTGGTGCTGTTGTCGTCGCTGCCGCTGGCGCGAGCGGACGAGCCTGCGGCGCCTGAGGTCGAGGCGCAGCGTTTGGTCCACGTGCTCGGCTATGTCGGGGCGGACTACGGCGCAGCCGTCGACAAAGGCGCGATCACCAACGAGGACGAATACAAGGAGCAGATTTCGCTCCTCGAAGACGGCGCGAAGATTGCCGAACGAATCGCTCCTGCGCGATCGGCGTCGGCAAAAGACGTCGATGTTCCCGCGCTCGTTGCACGCGTGCGCAAGCTCGTGAACGACAAGGCTGCTGCGTCCGAAGTGGAGAAAGCTACGTACGACGCGAAGCAAGCGATCATCGGTGCGTATGCGTTGAGTGAAGCGCCGACGAAAGCGCCTTCGCTCGAGCGTGGTCGAACGTTGTTTGCGACAAACTGTTCGGTTTGTCATGGCGCACTCGGGCGAGCCGACACGCAACAAGCCGCGCTGCTCAAGCCACCGCCCACGAACTTTTGGAACCCCGAAGTCGCTGATGCGCTCACGCCATTTCGCGTTGCCAATACCGTTCGCTTCGGTGTGCAGGGCACGGCAATGGTGCCGTTTTCTCAACTAAGTGACGCGGATCGTTGGGACCTTGCGTTCTACGTCGTATCGCTTCGCCACACGGTCGAGCCTGCGGATGGCTCACCCACGTATGCGCTCGCGGAGTTGGCGACTCGATCCGATGCATCGCTGCGTTCCGAACTCGAAGCGGCGGGCGTGTCTGCGGATCGTACTCCAGCAGTGCTGTCGGATCTGCGTACGCGTGCTCCTTACGAGGATCGTGCGGCGCGCTCACCTCTCGCACTTGCTCGCGCGAAGCTCGAACGTGCACGAGTGTCGATTCTTCGTGGCGATCGTCAAGCTGCCAAAGGCTTCATGATCGACAGCTATCTCGAAGGTGTCGAGCCTGTCGAAGCGCCGCTCAAGTCGATCGATCCGGCCATCGTTGCGCGACTCGAAGAGCGCTACATGTCGATGCGTGCGGGGCTTGATCGCGGCGATGGTCCGGCTGATCTGGGCAACTCGATCGGTACGACTCTCGCCGAGCTTGCGTTGGCGGAAAACAAGCTCACGGAGCGAGCGAAACGTACGGGATTCATTTCGACGGCGATCTCGAGCGGAGGCATCGTCGTTCGTGAAGGTGTCGAAGCTGCGCTGTTGGTCGCGGCCCTGTTGGGAATCGCGGTGCAAGCGGGTCTTCGGGACAAACGCATTTGGATTCACGCAGGATGGGCCACGGCCATTTTCCTGGGCATCGTGACATTCTTGGTGTCCCAACGATTGGTGACGATTTCCGGCGCAAGCCGAGAGCTGGTCGAGGGCATCACGGCATTGGCCGCGTGTGGAGTGCTCTTCTACGTGAGCTATTCGCTGCTCGCGAAGCGTGAAGTGCAGCGGTGGATGAAGTTCCTCAAGGAGCACGTTTCTCCGCGCAAGGCAGCGGCGTCGCTCTTTGGCGTGTCGCTTCTCGCGGCGTATCGCGAAGCGTTCGAGACGGTGCTGTTTTACCAGGCGATGTTTGCTTCGGGCGGCAGTGCTTTTGCGGCTCTCTTGGGCGCGCTCGTCGGCGCCGTCGCGCTCGTCGCGCTCGTGCTCGTGTACACGCGTGCGGGCAGGTTTGCGCCTCCGCAGCTCTTCTTCCGCGTATCGAGCTATCTGCTCTACACGTTGGCTGTCGTCTTCGCGGGGCAGGGCATCGCGGCGCTCCAGATGGCGGGCGCGGCACCTGCTCATCGCCTTGGTTTGCCGACCATTCCGCTGCTTGGGTTTTACCCGACAATCGAGACGATCACCGCGCAGCTCGTGCTCATCAGCCTCGCGGTCGTGGCCTATTTGTTGAACAAACGACCCAGCGATCCGAACGCGGCGGCGCCTGTGCGGTCCTGACAAACCTCAGTCCCTCTCCACTTTCGGAGAGGGCCGAGCAACATCAATCGTCCATGTCCATTCGGTGAACTGGCGGCTCGTCTGGATACAGCGCCCGCAGACCTCGACGAGCCACATCGAGCGCGTTTTTCGCGCGTTCGGCAAGGTCCCATTCGACGTAAAGTTTGTCCCCATCGTAGCAACCGAAGCTTGTCGACACGCACAACAGTGGCTCGCGATCGATCGCGTATCCCCAACGTGCGACGTCGTGTCCGTACACCGCGACGCTTGCGTTCGGATGGATGGCGCGCAGGAAGTTCCATGCGCGTTCGGATGAAGTCGTTCGAGCCCAAAGTAATGCCCCGAGTGTTCCGCGGGCGGCCATTTCTTCGAGCGTCAAACCATTGGAGTTGTCGAAGGGCAGATGGTCGAGTTCTTCAGCGCTCGTGATGCGCGCATGCGGTGCCGCGTGAAGCATCACCAGGCCTGCGTGTGGAGCGACCGCGACAAACGGCCACGTTCGGAACCACTCGCGTATGCCGACGGTGCGATCGTCGCCGAGCAGGTCTTCGAGACGCATCGCTTCATCGGGGAAAAACTTGGCCACGATGGGCCCGCCAATGTGCGCGTGCTCGTGGTTGCCGAGCAAGTAGTGGACGCGTCCTGGGTACCGAGCTTGCAGCTCTCGGGCGCGTTCGAGCAGCTCGCCGGAATCGCCGTGATAGAAGCTGCCGAGGTAGTCGGGCCACTCGTCTTGGGTCAGTTCGGGGCCGTGCACGAGGTCGCCAGTGATGACCAAGACGGCGCCGTCTGGCTCGAGTGCGGCCTCTTCAAACACCGTTGCAACACGGTCGAAATCGCTTACGTGCCCCTGCAAATCAGTGGCCACGATGAGCTTGCCACGGTCTGGGAGCACCACGGTTCGTCGCACTTCGCGAGAATACCCCACTCTGTGTCGAGCACCCAATTTGACGCAGCGATTCACATCGCGGACGGTGAACGTGTCCACCGATGCTTGCCTGGCTGAAGTAGCGTCAGACGCATCGCGGGGCTAATCTCGCGACCCATGAACAATCAGAGTCTTTCCGCGTGGGTAGACGAGGTTGCCCGCAGGACGCAGCCCGACCGCGTGGTGTGGTGTGACGGATCCGAGGCGGAATACCGCGATCTCGTCCAGAAGATGCTTGCCGACGGAACTTTGCACGAACTCGATCAGACGGCGTTTCCAGGGTCTTACTTGCATCGCAGTCATCCGTCGGATGTCGCTCGCACCGAACATCTCACGTTCATTTGCTCGGAAAAAACCGAGGATGCGGGGCCCACGAACAATTGGATGTCGCCTGCAGAAGCACGCGAAAAGGTGGGTCAGCTCTTCGATGGTTCAATGCGTGGACGGACGATGTACGTGGTCCCTTATTTGATGGGCCCGGTCGGTTCTCCGTCGTCGAAGGTTGGCGTTGAAATTACGGACAGTCCTTATGTGGCCGCGAGCATGCGGATCATGACGCGCATGGGTCAGGTCGCGCTCGATCACTTGGGCAATTCATCTGATTTTTGCCGTGGTTTGCATTCGCTTGGTGATCTCGATCCCGAGCGTCGATTCATCTGTCACTTTCCCGAAGAGCAACTCATTTGGAGTATCGGCAGCGGTTACGGGGGTAATGCGCTGCTTGGTAAGAAATGCTTTGCGCTGCGTATCGCCAGCACGATGGGGCGTAATGAAGGATGGCTCGCTGAGCACATGCTCATCTTGGGTCTCGAGGATCCCGAGGGGAACGTTTCGTACGTTTGCGCGGCATTTCCGAGTGCGTGTGGCAAGACAAACCTTGCGATGCTCGTTCCTCCAGCCAGCCAAGCGGGCTGGAAGGTGTGGACCGTAGGCGACGACATTTCGTGGCTCAGGTTCGGAGCAGACGGGCGTCTGTGGGCGATCAATCCTGAGGCCGGCTTTTTTGGCGTTGCACCGGGCACGAGCCGCAAGACGAATCCGCATGCGATGGAGATGGTCCATCGCGACACGATCTTTACGAACGTGGCGATGACGCCTGAGGGAGGTCCGTGGTGGGAGGGCTGGGACGGTCAGGTTCCTGAGAACCTCACGGATTGGCAGGGCAAACCCTGGACGCGTGGATCTGCGACGACTGCGGCGCATCCGAATGCTCGTTTTTGCGTATCAGCGAAACAGTGTGCGAGCGTTTCACCGAAGATCGACGAGCCTGCAGGTGTTCCGATCGATGCGTTCATTTTTGGCGGTCGTCGCGCGACGCTCTCGCCGCTCGTGTACGAATCGCGCGACTGGTCGCATGGCGTGTATCTCGGCGCATCGATGGCTTCGGAGACGACGGCTGCAGCGGTGGGCAAGGTCGGTGTCGTGCGTCGAGACCCGATGGCGATGCGTCCATTCTGTGGATACAACATGGCCGATTACTTCGCGCATTGGTTGGCGATGGGGCGCAATCAGCCGCGTATGCCGAAGGTATTTCACGTCAACTGGTTCCGTCAGAACGATGAGGGCAAGTTCCTCTGGCCGGGCTTTGGCGAGAACCTGCGCGTGCTGCGCTGGATGCACGATCGTATTCGAGGCACCGCGAAAGGTCGCGAGACTCCGCTCGGCATCATGCCCGCCGAAGGAGAGTTGGACACGGTGGGCTTGGGTTTGTCCCAGCAAACCATGGACGAACTCTTTGCAGTGAACCGTGAGGAGTGGCTCCAAGACTTGGTGGATCTGCAGGCGTTCTTCCAGTCGTTCGAAGGCCGCATTTCCGAAGAGCTTTGGCAGCATTTGCATGGGCTGCGAACGGCGCTCTCGGGCTGACACATCGCTCCGCTTACCACGCACACAGCGCCACTCATCGCCGCAACGCGTCGTCCTTTCCCCTCAAAAATTCCCCTCAAAAATCCACTCGATCCGTCTTGACCACACATGCTTTCGCGACTACCTGTACTTTCAAAATGTTTTGAAAGTTTAGTGCGACATGATGACCGAGCGTGAAACCATGATCAGCGGTGAAGACGAAGCCGAGTTGCTGGCAGCGGACGCCATTGGCGACGTGATCGAGCACTGGGGCTTTCGCCGAGTGCTCGGCCGCGTATGGACCGTTCTCTTCATCGCGGGTGAGCCACTACCGGCCGCCACCATCGGTGAACGTCTGAGTTTGTCCGCTGGCGCCGTCAGCATGTCGCTCACCGAGCTGCAGCGTTGGGGTGTCGTTCGTCGCGTCTTCAAGCCTGGCGAGCGCAGGGAATTTTTCGAAGCCGAGACCGACTTTTGGAAAATGATCTCCAAGGTATTTTCCGAGCGTGAACGGTTGCTTGCCGACTCCGTACGTTCGCGTCTCGAACGCGCTGTCGATCTGCTCGAAGCGCGAAGTCGTTCAGATGCAAACGATAAACGTGCCGATCGTGTGCGTCGCCTCCTCGCATTCGTGATCACTGCCGAGATGGCGCTCGATGGATTCATTCGGTCCCGGCAGGTTGATTTCTCGCCGTTTGGGGACCTCATTCGGTTCCCTCTGCGTGCTGTGCGCAAACGTCGAGTCTGAGAAGTTCTTTTGATTTCGTAGCATTCGGTCCGGCAACAGTGAGGTCTTGCCGGCGGGAGAACGTATGTCGATTGCAACGTACCCCATCCAACGCGTCGCTCCTGCCAACCACGATGTCGTGGGGAGCCTCGAGCGTGGCTGTGTCGATCATGGAATCGATCCGCTGGCCAATCGTCTGGCCGATCTGCGCGCGTTTCTGGCCAGCGATCTCGATGAGGTCGATCGCGTGATTGCTGCAGTTGGTGCCGGTGGTCGAACGCGCGCTGAAGCGAGCGTGCGTCATCTTCTCGCACAAGACGGCAAGCGCATTCGCCCGATCTGTGTGGCGCTTGCAGCGCATGTGGGCCGTGGATTCACCGGCGCTGCACGCACGTATGCGGTCGCAGTCGAGCTCGTGCACAACGCGACGCTCCTGCACGACGACGTCGTGGACCTTGGTGTTCGCCGTCGTGGTGCCGAAGCCGCGCGGATGATCTACGGAAACGCAGCGAGCATCTTCGGCGGCGATTGGCTGCTGGTCGAAGCGCTTTGCGACATTCAGCGTGCAGGCAATCCCGAAGTGCTCGGTCGCATGCTCGACGTGGTCAAGGAGATGGTCATCGCCGAATCTTTACAGCTCGAGCGCCGGGGCAAATTTGATACGACGGTGAACGAATACTTTCAGATCATCGAAGGAAAAACCGCAGCTCTCTTCCGCTGGGCCATGTTCGCCGGAGCTGTTGCAGGGGGCGTGAATGACGTCGCTCGTGATGCGCTCGTCGACTACGGCCGAAAGGTTGGCGTTGCGTTTCAGATCGTCGATGACGTGCTCGATGTTGCAGGAGACTCGGAAACGACAGGCAAAACGCTGCTCGCGGATCTCTCCGAAGGAAAGATGACGTACCCGATGCTGCGTGCGGTCGAGCGTCGTCCTGATCTCGCGCCGATGCTCGAAGTTGCGTGTGCCGGTGATGAAGTTCCGCCCGAGCTTGGTGCACGGATCGCGAGCGTGCTTCGCGCGTGCGGTGTCATTGAAGACTCTCTCGAGCTTGCGCGTCGGCTTTGCCATGAAGCCATTGTTGCGCTTGATGTCGTGCCTGATGGGATTGCGAAAACTGCGCTCGTTGCAGTCGCTCGCGCGACTCCCGAGCGGAGGAGGTAGCCACCATGATCGTATCTTTGAAGAGCGATGCTGATGCTTCGCGCGTGCTGCGCGAACTGACGTGCCGGGGGCTATGGGTTGCACGCGTCGAACGAGGTCTCTCCGGCGGCTCCGTGCACTACGTGATCGCGCCGCACTCGGAGCCTGCGGATCCGAAAGATCTAGCGGGTATCGACGGTGTGCTCGACGTGTCCGTTCCTGCGCCGGCACATCCACTCGTGTCTGCACAAGGGCCGGTGGTCGAAGTGCGCGGCGTGAAGATTGGTTTGTCTCGTCCGATCTTCATGTGCGGGCCATGTAGTCTCGAGTCGCAAGATCAAGTGCACGAGATCGCGACGGAGCTTGCGACGCTCGGCGTGACGTTCATGCGCGGTGGTGCATTCAAGCCGCGTACGAGCCCCTATTCGTTCCAAGGGCATGGCGACATGGCTCTCGAATGGGTTCGTCGCGCGGCCGATGCCACCGGCCTGTTGGTCGTCACCGAAGCGCTTGGTGAAGGCCATGTCTCGGCGGTCGCGGAATACGCCGACGTCGTGCAGATCGGATCGCGCAATATGCAGAACTTTTCGCTGCTCAAAGCGGTTGGGAAAACAGGCAGGCCTGTGCTCCTCAAGCGCGGCATGTCGTCGACGATCGAAGAGTGGCTGCTCGCGGGTGAATACTTGCTCGCGCACGGTGCGAAGGGCGTGATCTTTTGCGAGCGCGGCATTCGCAGCTTCGATGAATCGACTCGCAACCTGCTCGACTTGGGCGCTGTGGCGATCCTTCGCTACGTGCATCGATTGCCAGTGATCGTTGATCCTTCGCACGGAGCAGGACGGCGCGATCTCGTTC
Organism: uncultured Polyangium sp.; assembly: GCA_964514885.1. Lineage (GTDB taxonomy): Bacteria > Myxococcota_A > Polyangia > Polyangiales > Polyangiaceae > Polyangium. The sequence goes on from CAZETM010000428.1 coordinate 7,554, forward strand.
TTCCACTCGGACGTGCGGCGCTTGCTGCGGGAGCCACTGGACTCATGATCGAGACGCATCCAGATCCTGGTTGCGCGCTTTCGGATGGTCCCCAGGCGATTCCTCTGCGCGAGCTTGGCTCGGTACTGCGTGAGCTCGGACAACCGGCGGTGGCCTGATGGAACGCGATATTTCCAGCCGAATCAGTGGGTTTTACCGGTACTCACCGGAAGCCCGTTTGTCCAAACTGCGCGAGATGGGTGCCGTCGATGATCCGTCCTTCGAGCATCTTGCTCGTGGTGGTGGCATCGACGTCGCGCTCGCAGATCGTTTGAGTGAAAACGTTATCTCCACGCATGCCTTGCCGCTCGGCGTGGGTCTCAACTTCCTGGTCAACGGTCGCGACGTGCTCGTGCCGATGGCTACGGAAGAACCGAGTGTCGTCGCCGCTGCCTCCAACGCAGCTCGCATGACGCGTGCTACGGGTGGGTTTGTCGGAGATGCCGATCCGTCGATCATGACGGGGCAGATTCAGCTCGACGATGTGCCCGATCCGCAGGCAGCGAAGGCACGCATACTCGAAGCGAAAGCACGTTTGTGTGCGATCGGCGATGAAGCCATTCCGCGCATGGTGGCGCGAGGTTGTGGCGTTCGTGA
>CAZETM010000429.1:0-4422 GCA_964514885.1 uncultured Polyangium sp.
CCGGTGCTTCGAGGATGGCGAGCGCTTGCAAACAGCTTCCTGCGCGCACGTTTGGCGTGCTGACGCGGCGAGCTGCCGCGGCCGACAGACGAACGATTTGCCTCGATGGCAACATCACGCGCGAGGGGAGGGAAGGCACGACGATCCGGGGTTTGGGGCGTAGGGCGCCGCAGGCGACCCGAAGCCAAATGTTGAAAAATAATTTACGTTCGAAACAATCCGCTCGGACGTTTGGCTAGACTCGATGTCGGTGGCGATGGATCCGTCTCCACAACGGCCGAAGGCGGCGGAGGTGGCTCCGAGGCTCTTGCTGAAGCTGCGTCGTCACTCGTGCGAACTCGTTTGCGGGTGCGCGGTTGAGGCTTGATCCGTTCACCATCACCGACATCGTCGGGAGCGGCTGCGATGAATCGCCGCGTGTTCTGTTGCAGTCGAATGCGCGCGAGCGTCACGGGACTCGCGGAAGCTGGCGGAGGCATTGATCGAGCTTCGGGGAAGAGTGGCAAAACGCCGTTGCCGAGGTCGATGAACCGCATGATCACGAGCGCGTAAACCATGGCGGGAATCAGCGCTTCGTGTGTGCTGTTTGTCTCAACGAACTCGGTCCAGGTTTGTGGGCTCGTGCGGAGTTGATCGAGCATCGTCCGCTCTTCTGAGGTGGATAGAAGACGGTCGATCGCTGCAGCGGGATGCAGTTTGAGCGTGGCGTTGGCGACGCGTCCGAGGACTTCCGACATCTTCGTCGAAGCGGACGCGTGTTTTCGCAAGCCTGCCCAAAGCACCGCCAGCGGATGCACGGTGGAAGGAGGCGCTCCGTCTTCGATCAAGTCCTGCAGATCGGCGAAGTAGCTGTATTTGGTTTCCGTCGGCAGTTCGAACAGGTGTGTCGTGCGCGCGAGAAACTGAAGTTGCACTAGGCTTTCGAGCTTTGAGTGGTCGATGAATCCGCCCGAGACGAGCTTGTCTCCGATGAGCCCTGGGATGCCGAGCAAGGTCTCGTAAGTCTTGTGGTCGATGACGCCTTCATCGACGAGCATTTGGCCGAGGCGGGCGTAACCATCGCCTCCTTGCACTTTGACGACGCGGCCGTTTTCGAGCCGCACGCTGTGCATGACGCCCGATGGCTCGTGTAGAAACAATGCACCGGTAAGATTCTGCTCCGCGGCGTACACGAGTAGATGGGCGAACGGTGTTCGTCCGAGATTGCCTTCAGCGGTCGGCAGGATCTCGGTGGGCATATCTTTTCGAGCGTATCACGGTGGATGCGTGGTGGGGTCATGCGCAGGCTTCAGTCGTCTTACGGTTTGCCGCTGGATTCGTATCGATGCCGAAATGCGGAGCGCTTGCATGTCTCGAGCTGGTGCTAGCTTGTGGAGATGCCGCGCGGTCATGTGCTTGTCGTCGACGATGAGCCTTCCATTCTCACGACTCTTCAAAAGGCCCTTTCGCTCGAGGGTTATGCCGTCGATGTAGCTGGAGGGGTCAAGATTGCCGAAGAAAAGCTGGCGAAGCGCAGTTACGACATCGCGCTGTTCGATGTAGCGTTGCCCGATGGCGATGGGGTTTCGCTGCTCGAAAGAATTCGGACGCAGGGTTCGGATTTACCGATCGTGATGATGAGTGGTCACGCGTCGATTGATGCGGCGGTACGCGCCACGCGCCTTGGAGCGCTGGACTTTTTGGAAAAGCCGCTGTCGACCGATCGGTTGTTGCTCGTGCTGGACAACACGTTGCGTCTTGTACGAGCCGAGGCTGAGGCGAAGGCGCTGAAGGCGCAGGCGGGGCAGCTTGGCGAGTTGATTGGGGACAGCCGCGTGATGGTTTCGTTGCGGGAGCAGATTACGCGGGCGGCGAAAGCGAGCACGGGAGCGACGGTGCTCGTGACGGGCGAGCGAGGGACGGGCAAGGAGCTGGTGGCGCGGGCGATTCATGCAGCGGGCAAGCGAGCGAAGGGTCCGCTGGAAAAGATGAATTGCGCGGCGATTCCGAGCGAGCTGATTGAAAGCGAAATGTTTGGTCACGAGGCGGGGGCATTTACGGGGGCGACGAAGCAGCGGCGGGGCAAATTCGAGCGAGCGAGCGGGGGAACGTTATTTTTGGACGAAGTGGGCGACATGCCATTGCCGATGCAGGCGAAGCTATTGCGCGTTTTGCAGGAGCGAGAAATCGAGCGGGTGGGAGGGAACGAGGTTTTGAAGGTGGACGTGCGGGTCGTGGCAGCGACGAACCGGGACCTCGAGGCGGCGTGTCAAAAAGCTGAATTTCGCGCTGATCTTTACGATCGATTAAATGTGGTGCCATTGGCTTTGCCGCCGTTGCGAGCGCGTCGGGAGGACATTCCGGTGCTTGCGCGACATTTTTTGGGATTGGCGATGGCGGCGAACGATCGGCCTGGAATGACGGTGACGGACGGGGCGATTGAGGTATTGCTGGGGTATGGTTTTCCCGGGAACGTGCGTGAGTTACGGAATTTGATTGAGCGGCTGGTGATTTTGACGCCGGATGCAAAGATCGACGCGGAGGACGTGCGAGTATGTCTGGGCAATGCATCGGCGGGGACACCGACGGGATTATTCAGGCCTGGGACTCCATTTCGCGTGCTTTCGGAGGAAGCGGAGCGGCGAATTTTGGAGGAGGCGCTAGTTCATTATGGTGGAGCGATGGCGTCGACGGCGCGTGGGTTGGGGCTCGAGCGCAGCCATTTGTACAAGAAATGCAAGGCGCTCGGGCTACGTGGGGATAAGGCGGAGGGGGACGACGAGGGTTAGGGTTTCACCCCAAACCCGACCAGGGGTTGTCCACCCCTGGACCCGGACCAGCTAGCGCTGGACCAGTTTCGGTTTGTCCGCTACGCGGTCAAACCGACTAGAAATATCCGTGAATCGTCGTGGCGACTGTGTTATCGAAGAGGGCAATGTCGGGGCGGTCGGCGTATTGCTGGTACCAATAGGCGTATTCGACTAAGAATTGCAGATTGTCGTTCATGTTGTAGCCGATGCCTGGCACATGGAAGAATTCGGTGATGCCGACGTCGTGGTAGCGCACGGCGCTGAAGTTGTAGCGAGCGACGAATTTTTTGAAGCGTGCTTCGCCACCGACGAGAATGTAATCGTTTTCGGCGGACGCTCGGCCGGGAGTCACGATTCCGGTGGTTGGATCGGTCGAGGGAGGAATGGGCCATTCGGTGACGGATTGGCCGATTTGGCGAGAAACATCGCTCCAGAAGCTAACGGGGCCGATATTGGCGTAAAGATCGAGGGCTGCGCGGAATACGTCTTTTTTGCCGACGGGATTGGGGATGTCCGCCTGAAAATAGACTCCGGACAAGCCGAGCGTAATGGAATTGTCCTTGTCCCAGAAGTAGGATGGTTCAGCTCGAGCGACGACCATGTGGCGTCTACGAGCGCCGGGAATGCTAATGGTGTCCCGTCTGAGGTACGATCCGTTGGTGCGTCCGTCGGTGATGAAGTATTGGCCGTAATATCCTAGGCGAAAGCCTTTTTCTTTGCCGACGGAGCCTTCGACGGAGACGCCGTAGTTGGGATCGAGCTTGAGTCCGTCGTAGAAATGGACGTTCCCGTAAAACGAATTGTCCCAGAAGAGGCCGAATCGGCTATAAGATTTGCCGACCTTGACGGTGGCATAGCGGTGTTTGTAGTAAACGTAGCCTTCTTCGATCCAGGCGGGTCCTTCGTAAAATTCGCGCATGCGGGTGTCGCGAATGTTGGCATTGAAGAAGAGGCCGAAGTCGCCGATGGATCCGTCGAAGTTGATGTGCGCGTTGTGAATGCGGAAGAAAGCGCCTTCGTCGGGGATGTTTTGCACCCCACGGGCTTTGGCGACCGGGTCGGTGGAGATGCCGATGGGTTGCCAATAGAAGAGCCACGCGCCGCCGTGGATGTCGATCTTGGGCGTCGGTAAGGAATTCGAGGACGCTGGTGCAGATTTGGGATCGGACGTTGGCGGTGTTACGGCTGTAGTTGGTTGTTGGTCGTCTTTGGGTTTGTCGCCTGGCGCACTTGAAGAATTTGGTTGTTTGGGGTCAACATCGGTCTTGACAGGCGGGTTGGTCGCTGCTGGTCGTGTTGGATGTTGCGGGCTGGACGTGATCCCTTGAGCCCAAACGGGAGAGTGGAGGCTGGTCAGGCAAACGGCTGAAACCAACCCAAGACGTAGACGTTTGCCCATCGCGGCGATCATTTTGAGCGGGCATCGTACTCAACTTGGCGGCTGTGCCTCAAAGATTCATGGGGGGTCGCGCAGAAGGAGGTGACGAGGGCTTGACAGACGGGTCGAGATGGTGCAGAAACGGGCGGACGAATTTTGCGGTGAGGTAGCCAAGTGGTTAGGCAACGGTTTGCAAAACCGTTACACGCGGGTTCGAATCCCGTCCTCACCTCCAAGTAGTTTCAAGGGGTTACG
>CAZETM010000429.1:4522-8182 GCA_964514885.1 uncultured Polyangium sp.
CGTCAGGTCCACGCGATGCCGCGTCAGGTCCACGCGATGCCGCGTCAGGTCCACGCGATGCCGCGTCAGGTCCACGTGATGCGCGGCGAATGGCGGGAGCGAGGAGCTTGGCGAGTGGCAGCGAAATGGGAATTTCTCGCTGTCCGGTCTTGGGCGTTTGAATTTCGCCGTGGGACCGCCCCTTGCGCACCGTGATGAACCCGCCAATGGCTTCGCCGCTTTTCCATTTGAGCAGCACGCCTTTGCATCTAAGCGCGCGGACTTCGTCGGGACGAAAGCCAGCGTCCGATATGAGCAAAACGTCAACCGGTGCGCATCGATTGCGGCTTCGACAATCCGGTCGACTTGTTCGTCGGTCAAAATTTCGAGCACGCTTTGCCCGACGGGCTTGGGTTTAGCGGAATATCACCAATGTATTGCCGAGCTTTGGCAAGGAAAATGCCGCTGTTTTCCACTGATCCTACGACAAGATCAAAGGCGTTCGAAATGCGTGTCCCATCCTGATGGCATTGCCAGTTAAACGGGTGTCCCGCTCGTACATTGCGGACGCACTGCGAGAGGAAGAAAGGCGGGTGGATCTTTTCTTGATCTAGCGTAGCCGTCGTGGCTATCATCGCTCGCGGGGGATTCGAGCCGTGCACAGGACAAATATTCAGTCATCGATCATTGCCGTACCCGCGAGGTATTATGTAACGCCGCCGGAGCGTGCGGTGTCCAAGTCGACTCCGGCTGTCGAGTGTAAGCCAACGCCGATTGCTGCGTTCCGGCACGCAAACCGGCGGCCGCTCGAAACACGGTTGTCCGGATGCGCGTACGTCGTGCATTACGCGCCCGTACGTTCTTGCGTGCTGTTGGCAATGATTTCAATTCAGCGTCGCCGCCGATGCCCAATCTCGTGGCGGCATTCACACGAGAATTCGGCCGCGCCACGGCTTGTAGCGGATTGTTATTTCATTCAAGGCCCCAGCTTCGTGGACAGGCGGCGCGAGTGATGCCAATCAATCGGTGCAGTCGCGTGGTCATGGTGCGATTGAATTCGCTGCCATCAAAGGCGCTTTGCTCGACACTCGCTAGCGATTAGACGGGCGGAAGCGTCTTGGAGCACATCTCCTCCCGGCGCTTTCGGATCGACTCACTCGCTTTCGCGGTCGAATCCTCATTACGAGCGAGATAGTCGTCCACCGCCTGTTGGATTTGAGTCGACCATGAGTCAAGCTCGACAACAGCCGCCGCGACCCTTTCTTCGTCCCTTGTCGTCAGGTCATCAGTCAAGGCAAGTAGTGTACTGATTGCGTCGTCCGAACCCATTTTTAAGAGAATTTCGACGGCTTTCTCGCGAACTGCTGTGATACGATGCGTTAGCGCTCTTCGGGTCTGCTCCACTCGGAGCGTGGATCTCGAAACATCGACGGCTTCGAGTGCTGCCATTGCGCTACCCCTGTCGCTGTGCCAATCGAGCCATTCCGTAATTCGACCATCCATTTCGTGACCCGCACGCGAGAGCAAGATGAGAGCCCTTTGCCCCGCCTCGGTTTGAAATTGAGTAAGATCCTCGAGCAAGTCGGCGCATCGTTGGATAGAACTTATGCTGGAATACGACTCGTCCGTAAGCATTGACCATGCTGCATGTTCCACGCTATCGAGTTGCTCCATGACGTCTTCACGAAAGCGCCTTACGATTCTGTGTTTACCGGAATTGTGCTTAAGGTCGTACGCGAGCATGACCCGCGCCGAACTGCCGATCCACGAAATCATTGAGAGCATAGTGGCTGTGGTCTGTTCCAGGCGAGGTTCGCCCTCATCATCGTCCGCGCGCATTCGCACTTCATGCAGCAGCCATACCCATAAGCGAGGGGGAACCGTACTTATCACGCGAAGCAACAGCTTGAATAGTTCTGAGTTTTGAGCGAATTTTTTCAGGAAGAGCTTCGCGCATTCATCATTGGGGCAGCGTCCGAATACTTCTTCAATCACCGCAATATTTGTTTCGGCGCCGCGACGGATACGATCGACGAAGCACTCAAAGAGGATGGGTTCCGTTCTATTAGCAGCGAATGCGCGATTTCCGCGACGGGCGTGCGCTTCGAGAAGGGCGTCCATCAAGATCGTTACGGGTCGCTTCCGTTCAGCGTAGTCGTCGGCTAGATGTTCCGTCGACTCATATTGCGACATTTCGAGTTCCCATTTTCGGAGGGTCTCGTATTCCTTAAGCGCATCGCAAAGTAGTCTATTAAGGTTCACGTCGTTTGCCCGCGCGAACCCGTAAGCAATGGCGTTTGCTCGAAAATCGCTATATCGATCAAGCGGTTCGGGCTCATTGTACAGGTTCGTGAACTCTGCTGATGCATCGCCAAAATCATATAGAAAATCCACGAATGCAAACGCTCCGTGCTGCACACGACGATGAATGTCTGGAAAACCATATCGAACGAAAGCACGAATGACGTGATCCGTATCGGGGTGAGCTGCAAGGCGTGCGCGTAATGCAGGTTGCTCGAGGAATTGCGACTTTTCCCATGTGAAACCTAGGCAATAGTCCAATGAGTCTGGTTCAAATGTATCTGGGATTTCAGGGGTGAGTGCTTTGGCAATAAGAACCATTGGCTCGGCTGTTTCATGCTCATGTCGTGCGAGCATCGACAAAGCGACTGCGAACGTGTCCTCATCTCCCGTTGGTCCGCAGCTCCAGTGCAAAATCTTCGCGACATTTTTGGGGGGGAGGAAAGTTACATTGCTCAGCCCACGCAAGAGTACCAGAATTTCAGGGGTATTCCCACGCACCAGATATGCATCGACAATCTTGTCGAATGTGCGGGCGACGAGTGCTTGGTTGCGCTCCAGCACGCGCAGCGTTGGATCCTGGTAGTCTCGAAGCATTCGAAAGACGTTGCGAGTTTTGCTGAGCCACCGGGATGTTTTCAACAAAGTCAGTACGGGAAGGATCTCCGCCTCAATATCTACATCAAGCAAAGCGTTCTGCATCGTCCGCAGGTGCAGCTCCTGCGCGACATTACGAGGCCAGCATTCAAGCACAAGCCAAACCGCTGCTAAACCACGGATGTATCGATCGGACTTATTCTCAAATTCGACTTCGAGTTCAGTTCCACCTTTATGGTATGCGCATGCTTCCACGATGCGGATCATATCATCGTGCGTTCGAGCGTCTGGGGCGCTGTTCCGGAGATGATAGTTGACAAAAGATGCATACTGATCAGGCGTTTCGAGTTTTTCGACAATCAGCTTGGCATGTGCCATTGCCCACTGACGAAGTGCTTCCGCCTCCTCCCCCTCGCCCAACCCTTTATCGAGATGCTCCTGAAGGAGGGCATGGACATCGAACATCTTGCGGTCGCATTCGACAAGTACATCCCGGAGATACGACTCGGATTTTGTTCTCGGCGCGGATGCAATGGATGATGTGACGACCAGTTTTAAATCGTTTTTATCTGGGCCCGGTCCCAGCCTACTATAGAGTCGATTCAGATGTTTATTCCAGCGCCATCCGTCTGGTCGTCCAAACGGATCTTCAAGATAAATAATTTGGTTTTCTTCTGATCGCTGAATGCGCCCGAGTTCGGAGGGCGTTGATGGTACGACTTCCCGGAATGGTTCCCCTCGGCTTCGGTACTCGTAAACGATTTTTTCAGCAATGGTCGATTT
>CAZETM010000430.1:0-8176 GCA_964514885.1 uncultured Polyangium sp.
GTATCCTCTCCACATCGACCCTCGCGCCCGATGGCAATTCGATGATCAATATGGCCCTCGACACGAGCGGCAAACTCGCGCTCGATGTCGGTCATCCCGCCGTATTCGATGCGCCGGTGCTCGAAGAGCCTCAACCGACTGGCGTTTGCGCGCCTCCCGCGAAGGGCATTGGAGTTGCTTGGTCCACACCGCTCCCGGGCTTTGGGCCATTCAAGGTCGTCAGTGTCGAATCGTCCCCCGATGATTGCCACATGATTGTCCTGGAAAACAGTCCCTCGATGTTCGTCTGCGTTCCCGCCGCTGCAATGCCGTTCCAGGCTGGCGATACGCTCGAAGTGGAAGCCGTCAACGTCGTTGGAGGATCGTTTGTCGAGACGAATGGCGAAGCGCCTGTCGGCGAAGGTCTGCGTTTGCGCAGCGCGACGCATACCGTGTTAGCGATGCGCGGCAACGTTCTTGCGCGGTATTCCCAAGTCGGCGCCGCCGAACAACTCACCGAGCCCACGGTCGAAGTCGATCGCACCAAAGGATGCGCTGGCAGCCACGATGAATGCGGCAGCTTCGTCATTCCTGCCGAGCTTTCCTATTTGGGTGATCACGTCGATACGATCACCTTCCTTCGCGCCGGCACCAGCCTCGCATTGAAGGATGGTTATGGCACGCTGCACGTCGTTCGTGCCGAAGCGATGCCCATTCGCGATACGTCGTGTGCGCCGTTTGCCAGCGGCTCACAGCATTACGAGTCGGTTCTCGTCGTCCCCACGATCCCGTGAATCCTTGGAGGTAAAACGTCATGTTGCATCGAATCAAACTCTCCACCCTCGCGACTGGCCTTTTGGCATTCGCGCTCATGGGCTGTGCAGCCGACGCATCGAATGTCGGTTCCGCTCCGGAGCCCGGTCCGGGCTCGACGGGTATTTCTCAAGGCGGCGCGCAAGACTTTGGTTTGTTCCGACAAATCCTCGACGCTGGGGAAATTCCGGCCCCCGATACGCTCGACGACCTCGGGTTTTTCGCGGAACACAAGCTCGATTACCCTGTGCCAAGCTGCGGCAATGACGTTTGCATGCATGGCCTGCTCGGCATCATGGGCAACATGATCAGCGGTTCGAACTGTACGCTCGTGCAGATTGGAATGAACTCGCCGATCGACGTGAATAACATCCAGCGTCCGCCATTGCATTTGGTGCTTTCGGTGGATACGAGCGGATCGATGGCGGGCCCGGCGATGGATTACGTCAAGCAAGGCCTTTCCGCGATGATTCCGTCGCTTCAACCGACGGACAAGGTTTCTCTCGTCACGTATTCGACCAGCGCCAAAGTGGTTCTCGATTACGTCGACGCGACGAATACGGCCACGCTCGACAATGCTTTCAAGAGTCTGTTTGCTGCCGGATCCACGAATCTCTACGATGGACTGTTCCAAGCATTCAGCGTGGCGGACAATCACTTCCTGCCGAGCTACCAAAACCGCGTGATCTATTTGTCCGACGGCGTGGCAACCGCCGGAATCCAAGATTCCACCAAGCTCGTTTCGCTCGCGCAAGCTTATGCGAAAAAGGGCATTGGCATCACCACGATCGGCGTGGGTAAAGAATTCGATGTCGATGTCATGCGTGACCTCGGCGAAGTTGGTGCCGGCAACTTCTACTTCCTCGAAGATCCCAAAGCCGTCGTCGAAGTATTCACCGACGAGGTCGATACGTTCCTCGTTCCCGTCGCGCTCGACGTCAAGCTCGATGTCTCCGTTGGTGGTGGTTATGCCGTGCGCGGAGTGTACGGGACAAACGGCTGGCAAACGGCCGAAGGTGGCGGAGCGATCTCCATCCCGAGCCTGTTTCTCGCAGGTCGTACGAGTGCAAACGATCCCATTTCGGAAGGACGACGAGGCGGCGGAGGAGCGATGTTGATCGAACTCGTTCCCAAGCCCGGTGCGATAAGTGTTCCGAATCCGTACGAAGTTGGAAATCTGTCGTTGTCGTTCAAGGATCCTGCAACGGGAACGACGAAAACGCAGGTCACCAATATCCTCGCGCAAACCACGCCCGACGCGCCTCCCACGAGTGGCTACTTCGCTGACGGCACGGTGGAGAAGGGGTTTGTCATGCTCAACATTTACGCCGCCTTCAAGCTCGCGACACAGCTTGCGGCAGACAGCGATCCGCGCACGGCGCGCCGCACGCTCGAAGCGCTGCGTCCGAACGTGAGCACGTGGCTCGAGACGAATCCGGATCCGGACATCCAGGATGACCTTGTCTACGTGGACAAGTTCATCAACAACCTGATGGTCGTCGAGCAGCAGACGATTCCGTACACGCCTGCGGATCCGCCGAATCCCTGGCCCGCCGACTGATTGATCCCGCACCCAGTTTTCCCAATTCGTTCGAGCACCAAAGGTTTGTCTACACAAACTCTAGCCTCGAGCCGGACGATCGTCTAAGATCGTGATCCGATGCATGCGCTTCAGCATGCATCCAAGGGAATCATGAACCGTCACCATCTCTTTTTCGTACTTGCCGCGGCGCTCGCGATGGCTGCGCCTGCGTGCAAGAAGTCGGGAGATTCGACCTCTGAGCATGGCGCGAAGGATGAAGCCTTCGGGCGTATGTCCATTGAGGAGGTCGATGCGAAGTTGAAGGAGGCGAAGGAGGGCAAGACGGCCTTTTTCGTCATCGACAACAATGCCAAGTCCACCTACGACAAGGGCCACTTGCCCGGCGCGAAGTGGGTCGATCACGAGAACATCAAGGCGACCGACTTGCCCGCGGACAAGGAAGCGACGCTCGCTTTTTATTGCGCAAACGATCATTGAACGGCGTGTCATGAGGGCGCAGTTAGCGCCTTGAAGCTCGGTTACAAGAAGGTCTTCATCATGCCCGCAGGTCTGTCCGGTTGGAAAAAAGCCGGCAAGCCAATCGAGCCCGCTGGATAGCTCTCCCCGTCCGCATCATTCTCACAATCTCCACAAGCAAATTTTCTTCCTCCCGCTCTGCTGCCGGCGGTATGGTTGCGCGCGCGGCGTTTGTCGCGGTGATGATTTGTCGCGACCGAGGAAGGAACGAACGTGGGCACAGATTTAGAAAACGGCGCAGTTTCGGCCGGACCGGTGCCATCATCCGACGTTAACTTCGAGCCGCGTGCGCTCGATGTTGCTCCTGTCAGCATTCGGCGCACGGCGGGCACGGTCGTCGCGGAAAAGTTTGCACTCCAACGAGTTATCGCGTCGGGCGGCATGGGCACCGTCTTCGAGGCGTGGGATACGTTCATCGAGCGCAAGGTCGCGCTCAAGATCATGCATCCGCAATACGCTGCGGATCCGGCGCTCGTGGCGCGTTTTCGTCGCGAAGCACAAGCCGCGGCGCGTATTCAGCATCCCAATGTCGTGAACGTCCTCGAACTCGGCAGACAGCGTGATGGCCTGGTGTACCTCGTACAAGAGCTGCTCGTGGGCGACACCTTGCGGGCACACTTGGAAGAGCGTTCGTTTTTACCGCCCGACGATGCGCTGTCGATTGCCATTCCGCTCATGAATGGTTTGGCGGCGGCTCACGCGCTTGGAATTACTCACCGTGACTTGAAACCTGAGAATATCATTTTGGCGCGAATGCCTTCGGGTGAAATCATTCCAAAGATTATTGATTTTGGTTTGGCGAAGCTACACGACGCGAGCAAACAAAGCCTCACCAGAATGGGCACGGTCATCGGCACACCGCAATACATGTCGCCCGAGCAAGTAATGGGCAAAAAGATCGACGCGCGTTGTGACGTCTGGGCCATGGGCGTCGTGCTGTACGAAATGTTTTCGGGGATCTTGCCTTTCGACGGCGATACCATTGCCGAAACGTTGACGCTCATCACCAAGGGACAATTGCCTCCGCTCGATATCGTGGCATCACGGCATGCAGCTCCTTATGCCCCCGTGGTCTCCAAGGCGCTTGCTCGTGACTCTTCCGAGCGCTATTCGTCGATTGTCGAATTCCGTGACGCATTGTGTGCCGTTGGAGGTACCGGACGCGTGCTCGTCGCCCGGGCGCCGTCTTTGCTCCAGTCTGGCGGGCCATCCCCGGCGGATGTCGTGCCGATGGATGCCGATCCGGTGCTCGACGAAGCGGTGCCCGATTACGACGATATGGCTCCCCCACAGGGTTCCTCCAGGAAAAACCTGCCCAAGTTGCTCACGCCGTTGCCCGATTCGCAATCGGAGTGGGCGCGTGCAGTCCAAAAACGGCCGCAGCAGGAAGATCCGCTGAAGCTGGCCGAAGAAGCGCTGGCCGTCAATGCATTGAAGGACGCCATTCATTGGGCCGAGCTGGCCGTGAAAAAGAATGACGTCGACGAAGCGGCCAAGGGCAACATGTATCTGGTGCAGGCGATTGCGCACCGGTGGCTGGGTAATTATGCCGAGGCACTCAATGCGTCCGAGGAAGCCATGGTTCGCTCGGCTCGAGGCGAAACGTCTTGGCACGCTGCATTTGGTCATCAAGTCATGGCTTATGGGTATCTCGGTCGAAAGGATCGCCTTCTGCAATGCGTCGACGAATTATCCGCATTGGAGGAAGAAGAGGGCGTGTCGACCGAGGCGCATATCGTCAGTGCGTGTCGTTTGGCCGTATTCGTCATTCGAGCTGGCGTTCCGCAACTTGGTAAAAAGATCGCCCGCGAGGCGCATGGGCGTGTGCCGGACAAAGCGGCGGCCGGAGCGCTCGTGCGAGCCTGGCTTGCTTGCTCACGCGCTGATATTGCCCTCGCTGAAGCCGATCTTCCCGCTTATTTGCGCCGTAGCGAAGCGGCTGTCGATGCTTTTACCGAAGCTGCCGATGTGCGTAATGCGTGTCTTGCTCGCACGACCGTGGGGCACGCGTATATGCTCCTTGGGGCGTATGATCGCGCAACGTTCGTTTTGCGTCGGGCCATTGCGGTGGCCGAACCGATGCAACTCGATTTCACGCCCGTCGCGCAGGCGACCCTTGCGCATTGCTTGGCGCGTAGTGGACATCTTGGTGAAAGCCTCAAGCTCATCGACGAAGCGCTCGAAATGTGTCGCGCTCGGAAGGACAAACCTCGTGAAGCCGAGGTGCTCGCGCTTTCAGGACGCATGCGTGCGCTCAAGGGTGAACATTCTTTGGCGGCAAGCCTGACCCGTTCAGCGCTCGCTTTGATGGATACCGATGAGTCGACGGGGAAACGAGCGACGGCGCTTGCGGTGCTCGCCGATGCGCTCCTCGAACAAGGACAATCCATTGCTGCATTAGCGCCAGCGACGGAAGCTGCGGCGATTTTGGATCGTATTGGGGGATTGCAATCCGCCGAGGCGCTCGTGCGGATCGTGCATTCGTTGGCGCTCCAAAAGAATGGCCAAGAAGCCGAAGGGCGCAAGCGGCTTGGTGACGCGCGTAATGTGCTGCTCGCGACGGCGCGGAAAATCACAGACGGTCGATTCAAGCGTTCCTATCTGGATAACGCGCCCGACCATGAACGGCTGCTCGAGTTGGCTGCGGAATGGGTTGGTCCGGGCTGATTACGCAGATTCAGTCGCGACTTTGCCCAGAATATCCCGCAGCACTTTTTCCGCTACGTTTCGACCCGTTGCTACGGACACGACCCGCGGACGATTCACGCCCGCCGTCGAAAGGCTCACCTTATTCGCCAAGAGCGCGGCTGCGCATACCGCGCCCGATCCTTCCACGACCAGCCGTTCTTCGCGGACGAAATGTCGCATTGCCTCTTCGATTTCGGCCTCGGTGACCAAGACCATTTCGTCCACATAATGGCGGCACAAATCGAACGTCATCGATCCTGCTTCGATGTTCCCGGCCAAACCATCCGCCAAGCTCGGTAAATCGTCTACGGGCACGATATTTCCTGCCGCGAGCGCGCGCTGCATCGCCGGAGAAGCCTCGCTTTGCACGCCGATAACGCGCGTGCGTGGCGCAATCGATTTGATGTACAGCGCAATTCCTGCCACCAATCCTCCGCCGCCGACGGGGACGAGAACGATGTCGACATCCGGCAAGTCCGCAAGAATCTCCAAACCAACAGTGCCTGCGCCTGCCACGACATCCGGATCGTTGTAGGGCGAGACGAATACGAGTCCTCGCTCAGTGGCCATTTTACGGCCGTCAGCTTCAGCCATGTCGTAATTGCCAACGGATACCACCAATTCAATGGGATAACGCCACAACGATTCGAGTTTGGCTGGCGATACCGTTCGGGGCACGACGAGCGTTGAGCGAGCGGAAAGAGCTGCGCTGGCATGGGCCAATCCAAGACCGTGATTGCCGGCGGATGCAGCGACGAACCCACGCCGAAAAGCCTGGGCATCTTCGTCGCGTAAACGCAAAAGCTTATTGGCGGCTCCGCGTACCTTGAACGATCCCGTCGGTTGCCACAGTTCCTGCTTGTGAAACACGTCCGCGGACGTAATGGCCGACAAGGACAAACTGCGTTCGATGGGCGTGCGTGACGTGAGCCCGCTGCGCTGCAGTCGCTGAGCCGCAGCAAGCACGTGGCGCGGAGAAATCGTGGAGAACGAATCCATCAAACGTTTTGCTTTCAGGGAGACGTGACGCCGAACGAGCCTGGAGTGGGGCTCATGTCGAATTGAAGTGTGCCACCTTGGGAGATTTCGTCGTGGGATATCTCGGGTTTGTCGAGTGGAACGCCATTCCAAGTGACCGATTTAACGTAGATGTTTTCCGCCGAAGCGTTTGGCGCGGCAATGACCAACGTGCCATTCTTGACAGCGATGTGCATGCGGGGAAAAAGAGGCGTGCCCAGGATGTACCTCGTCGTACCCGCAATCGGGTAAAACCCCGCGGATGTGAACAGATACCAGGCGCTCATCGTGCCTCCGTCATCGTTCCCAGGCAAACCCGACGGAGTGTCGTTGTAATGAGCAAGCTGCGCCCAGCGAACGTATTTTTGCGTCAAGTCCGCTCGGCCTACTTGGGCAAACCCGTACGCGGCATGAATGCACGGTTCGTTGCTGTGCCAATAGGCGTTGCGCGGCGCTCCCGAGGCAAACCGATCTTCGATGGGCCGCTCTTGCAGATCCACCACACTCTCTTCGATGAATTGAGTCAGTTTGTCGACGAAGGCCGTTTGACCACCAAGCAGTTCGGCAATGCCCGGAATATCGTGTTGTGCCCACAAGCTGTGCCAACCATTGGCTTCCGCATAATGGTCGCTCAATGCGTAGGGATTGTAAGGTGTTTCGACGAACATCCCGTTTTCGTCCTTCGCCCGGATGAACCCCGTGGCGGGATCGAACAAGTTGCGGTGATTGAGCGAATGTTGCTCGAAAATCGCCGCGTCATCAGTCTTTCCAAGAGCCTTGGCCAAGTTGGCGAGACCCAGATCGTTGGCTCCGTATTCGAGCGTATGTGACGCGGAGCGGCCGATGTTTGCCGGGACGTACCCCAACGTATTGTAGGGGACTGCCCATTGCCGTCCGCCGCGTCCGCCAGGCGGGTCGACTTCATCGAGCGCAGCGGCGCGTAAAATGGCATAAGCGCCATTGACATCGAAATCAGTAACGCCTTTGATATACGCGTCGGCGACGACGACGTCGGCGCTCGCTCCGAGCATCGTGCCGGCTTCGCCGGTGGCAATGGGCCACTTGGGGAAAAAGCCCGAGATCTGGGCCATCGCGTGAAGTGATTGCACAGTATTTCTCGACGCTTCCGGGGCCATGAGTGCGTACAGGGGCGTGAGCGTGCGGTAGGTGTCCCACAACGATTGATCGGTCAAGAATCGAAAACCCGAAGCGACTTTGTTTTGGCCACCATAATTATAAGTGCCGTCGACGTCGCTGGATTGCGTAGGCATCAAGAATGACCGGTACAGAGACGAATAAAACATTCGGCGCTCGGCTTCGGTGCCGCCCCAGATCTTCATCCGGCGGACCAGATCGAGCCATTCTGAAGCCGTCTGCTCATGGGTTTGGTCGAACTCCCACGCGGGCAATTCCTCTGCTCGGTTTTCTGCCGCATTCTCGATGGAGTTGAACGAAATCGCGATCTGCATTTCGATGGGCTCGCCATCGCCCAAGTCGAAGGCGAGCTCAAACCCAACCTTGTCGCCGCTCGCTGTCGTGCCTTCCGCGGGCGCTGTGCCATTCGAAAAAACCTGAGCCTTGGTCCAGGGCTTGCGCGTAATGGCATCGAACTAGACATCG
>CAZETM010000431.1:0-8160 GCA_964514885.1 uncultured Polyangium sp.
CGCCCCCGCCTCCTCCGCCCCCGCCGCCCCCGGCGCCGGCCGCAGAGCTCAAGGTCGAAGGCAACAAGCTCGCGCTCCCCGGCTCCATCGTCTACGAGACCGGCAAGGCCGAGATCAAGTCCGAGAGCTTCGTGATTCTGGACATGGTCAAGGCGTACCTCGACGCCAAGCCGCACATCACCAAGCTCCGCATCGAAGGCAACACCGACAACGTTGGTGATGCCAAGAAGAACCTCGAGCTGTCTGGCTTGCGTGCTCTCGCCGTTGCCAAGTACCTCATTGCCAAGGGCGTCGATTGCAAGCGCTTGGTTGCCACGGGCTTCGGTGACATGAAACCCGTTGCCAAGAACGACACTGACGAAGGCAAGGCGCAGAATCGCCGCACCGACTTCGTCAACGCAGAGCTCAAGGGCAAGGCGATTGGCGGCATGCCCCTCGACGCCAGCGCCCCGATCAGCAAAGACACCTGCGCGCAGTGATTCTTGAAATGCGGGGGGCTTAGCCAAGTCTCCCGCCTCCCCCTCAACTCCTCAACGCCCACCAGATTCATCGTCGGCGTCACGCTCTAAGAAAAACGCTGGCTAATCCTCGTCGCGCACTTCATCTCCCTTCGACATGAAGCTGACGGCACGCCTTCGAAACCTCGCCGCCTTCTCACTCGCCCTGATCTCGCTCAGTTGCGGCAAGTCCGATATCCGCGAGTGGCAACCTTCCGATCACGATCAAGCTCCTCAGCAAGGACAGGTCGCAGCCAAGCCGAGTTCGTCCGGACAAGCTGGCTCGTCCGACAAGAGCCTTGTCGAGCTTGCGTGGGCGCGTAACTGCGCCAGTTGCCATGGTCCGATCGGTCGTGGTGATGGACCACAAGGCGCCATGGTCCGCGCGCAGGATCTCACGCGTGCCGAGTGGCACGAACAAGTGACGGATGCTCAGATCGCCGACGTGATCAAGAACGGAAGAAACCGCATGCCTGCATTCGGTACTCTGCCGCCGCAAGTGATCACCGGCCTCGTAGCGCGCATCCGCGCTAACCGTGCGCCGCGCTGAAAACGCTCCGCGTCAAACCTCGCCGGCCGGACAAACGCCGCGGGCAAACGCCCCTCACGCTCGAGTTTGCCTTGGTTGACTTCCCCGCCTCACCTGCACACCCTGCGTCGCCCATGAACCCTGATGAGCGATCCGATCCGCCCGATTCCGCTCCGTTGCCAGAGCAAGCACAGCCTTCTCGTCGCAAACGCTTTCTGCCGTTTCTGCTCGCCGCAGGGCTCATCGCCGGTGTCGCTCCGGTCGTCCAGCGGATGCCGCACGAGCATCGAATCGACTTCCGAATCGAAGACGACGTTGCCTCCGTTCAGCGTTTCGACGTGAGCTGGACCCGCCTGGATGGAGACGTCGAAGGCGACGTGGTGGCCGGAAATTCGCTTCGTTTCGAACGCGGAAGCGCTCCTAAAATCGTGAGTGTTAACGTGCGTTTGCCGCACGGATCGTATGCACTGGACGTCATGATCGAACGATCCGATCACGCCGACTCGATCCAGCGTCGCGTCACGCTTGGCGATGCCGATCGAATCGCCATTCCGCTGCGAGCTGATCCGATGCGTCCTTAAAGCATCACCTGCGGCTTAAAAGCCACATCCAGGCCACCTAGAATCAGCGTTCGCTTTCGATAGTAACCAAACGAAATAATTAAGCTTTTCGTCGAACCACGAACCCACCACGATCTTTGGAACGGATCGTGTGACGAATTCGCTTGATGCCGCAACAAGAACACACGTACTTCTTGGCCCGTTGCCTTCGGGTGTGTCACCTTATCCTACATGCTCTTATCTGTCGGCGGCACACACACCTTGTCTCCTTCGGAGCAGCGTGTCGCGGCGGAGTCGGCCTGGATGACCAGGTCGTCAGCACAGACGGAGAACCGATGAAGATCACGCCCTGGTATTTGGCTGCGCTCGCTCCCTTTGCTGCCATTGGCTGCAGCGGTGCCTATCTCGGACATGCTGCCGTCGTGGTTCTCACGATTGGCATCTTTTACGGCACGCTGTCGCTTGGCCGAGCGCCCAACGTACCGCCCCCTTCGCCCCCGAATGCACACGGTTGATCTCGGTGCATCGGGCCTGATTGCCAACGAATCATGAGTTACGACACCGTCGGTACCCTGAAGGGCATCGATGAGTTTTCCTTGATGGATCTCGAGGCTGTGCGCCTTGTTCTACGAGGCGACTCGGTCGTCGACTGGCACAGGCTGCACATCCAGACGGAAGAGCAAGCACGCGCGCTGCTCGTCGCTGAGGACTTTCGTCCGGACGAACCTGCGGACAGGTCGCGTCTCGAGGCCATCAAGAACGAAGCCATCGCCTACTTACGCCGGCACTTCGAGTTTCCGATTCCCAAGCCTGTGGAGCGCGCTTCCGTCGAGGAGATGCTCATTCTCGCTTCGGGCAAAGGGCATCGGCAGTTGTGTGCGTGCACGATCTTGAAGGCGATGCACATCATCCATCACTTGGATGGTCGCGAGCTTTTGTTTTCGATCCCGATGTCGGACCAGGATGTCTTTCATCTGGTCGAGGAGAAGGTGTATCGCGTCGTCGGCGGGATGCTTGCGGCGGGCTTTCCGATCACCGAGTTCGTGGGCGGTCGAAAGAACAAGGATTCGCTCTATACGAAGCTGCTTTCGAAGACGGAGACGACGGCATCGGCCATCTACGACAAGCTTCGGTTTCGCATCGTGACGCGCGACGCGAGCGATGTGCTGCCGATCTTGAATTACCTGTCGGAGCGGCTCATTCCGTTCAACTACGTGGTGCCTGGGCAGAGCACGAACACGGTGTTCCATTTCCGGACGTACTGCGAGAACCACGCGTATTTACGCACGTTGGTGAAGGATCTTCAGCCGGGCGTCGATGATGGCCTGACGTTGAACGACAACCGGTTCAGTGCACAGAACTATCGCGTGATCCACTTCGTGGTGGACATGCCGGTGAGGCTTCCGCCCGAGATCATGGAGCTTGCGCCGCCGCAAGCGTGGTCATTGGGACCTATCGTGTTCGTGTTGTGCGAGTTTCAGATCATCGATCGCGAGACGGAGGCGGCCAATGAGCATGGGGACGCGAGTCACGCGAAGTATAAAGAGCGGCAAAAGATTGCCGTGATGCGCCGTTTGAAGCTGGGCAAGTCGGCGCCTTCGAGGCCGCAGTCGAAGCGAACGGCGCGGTAGAAATGTGAAAAAAATGTGAAGAGGGCGGCTTGGGTAAACCGCCCTCTTCACAAAGGTAAAGCCCGCAGTTTTCGCTGCGGGCTTTTCGCGATCAGGTGCGGGTCTTGAGACCTTCGCGATCGAGCACCACGATGCGGCGTCGATCCACCTCGATGATGCCCTTGCGACGAAGCTCGCCCAAGGTGAGGGTCACCGTTTCGCGGGTCGAGCCGATCATGCTGGCCATTTCCTGGTGCGTGAAGGGCGCTGAGATCAGCACGCCACGCGGATCCGGGATGCCCCAACGAGCTGCTGCCTTGAGCAAGAACTCGGCGAGACGTGCTTCGACGTTGCGGAAGAGCATCGACGCGAGACGCTCTTCGGTTTCCGCGTTGCGCTCGACGAGCGACGTGAGAAGCGCGTTGGCGAAAGCAAGGTCGGTACCCATCAGAGAGCGCACGGTGGCCATCGGGACGACGAGAGCTTCGACGTCTTCGGTGGCGATTGCGCTTTCGCGGTGGTTCGGGACGCTGCCGAGAGCTGCTTCACCGAGCAGGTCGCCTGCGCCGCGGTAACCGAGCGACAGCGTGTGTCCTTCGTTCAGCGCGCGGACGAGCCGAACACGGCCGCCACCGATCATGACGATCGAGTTGGCCGGGTCACCTTGCGTAACGAGCGGGCGGCCGCGCGTCACACGTTGAACGGTACCAGAATCGGAGAGCATCGTTTGCGAGGCGGGAGAAGCCGAGCTTCCCACCGCTCCACGCCGCAAAATCCGACGCTTGCGCGCATCCGGATCGAGCCCAACGTCATTGCCAACCGCTCCGGCGCGAGCCGCAGCATTCGGTGCCATCGCTTCCTTACCCATCATGATTTTACGTTTGCTCCTGAGTGTGCTGGTGCATGTTTTGCCGTTCGGGCTCTTAAAAATAACGCGGTTGCGTTGACATCTCCGAACCTTGGCTCGTACCTTTCGGGGAGCCGGGTTGCCGGAGAACCCTATCGGCGGGGGCTGCTGCCCCGCTCACCTTCCCAATTACGGATCGTTCGATGCGCCTCTTTAGTGGGAAAATTACTCCCCTCAGTGAAGAAATCGTAAAGGCCCTGGCAGACGGCGGGGAAGTCGAGGTTGAGGACCGCAAAGAGGTGGTCCGCGACATCGAATCCGTCTTCTCCAACTACCTGGCCATCGACCGCGAAGTCATGGACAAGGCGAAAACCACGCTCGAGCAGCGCGGCCTACCTCAGTCCGAGTTCGGCAGGATCCGCAAGATCATGGCCGAACAAAAGGGCATCAAGGTTGGCGACGACATGCTCGACCATTTGCTCGACCAGTGTATCGAGATGCTGATGCACTCGAACAACGTCGGCGAAGTCTTTGGCGGCGACCATGACTTGCGCCGACGCATGCGCCCCATCCTGAAGAAGTACCTTGCTGCTGATGAAGAGCTCGAAGCTGAAGTCCGCAGCAAGCTGAAGCATGTGCAGGAGGGAACGCGCACGTGGGAAGTCGAGTACAAGCGGATCATGGGCGACATTCAGCGCCGAAAAGGGCTGAGCTGAGGAGCGCGTGAGATGGGCTGGATTCCCAAAGTCGAACAAAAACGGCATTTTTGCTACAAGTGCAAAAACGAGCTGATCTTCGAAGTGAAGCTTCAGCGGGCCGACACGTGTCCACACTGCGGTGTGGACATGCAGGTCTGCAAGAACTGCGAGTACTGGGATCCGTCAGCGCACAATCAGTGCAAAGAACGGATCGCCGAGTACATCCCGGATCGGGAGAAGGCGAACTTCTGCACGTTCTTCACCTTCAAAAACGGCGTTCCTGAAGACACGTCCGCCCAAATCGCCAAGTCGAAAACTCGACTCGACGACCTCTTCAAGAAGAAGTAGCGGACCGACTCAACGGCTCGAGCATCCAAGCAGGCATGTCCAAACCTCGTTATCTCGTCACGGGTGGTGCTGGCTTCATCGGCACCAACATCGTCTCCGCGCTCGTTGCTGCGGGCGAACGCGTCCGTATCCTCGATGACTTGTCCACCGGTTCCTGGGAAAACCTCGCGGCCCTGGAAAACTCGGATGCGATCGAGCGAATCGAGGGCGACATTCGAAACGCCGAGGTGGTTGCTCGAGCTTGTGCGGGGGTCGAAGTCATCTTCCACGAGGCGGCGCTTGGCTCCGTCCCGCGAAGTGTCGACGATCCCATCATGAGCGATTCGGTCAACGTCGGTGGCACGGTCACCGTGCTCGACGTGGCGCGTAGGAGCGGGGTGCGTCGCGTCATTTTCGCCGCGTCGTCGTCGGCTTATGGCGAAACGGAAGAGCTGCCGAAACGCGAGAGCATGCAGCCGATGCCGCTGTCGCCGTATGCCGTCACGAAGTTGACGTGCGAGCACTACTGCGGCGTGTTTGCCCGAATCTACGGGCTCGAAACAATGTGCCTGCGGTACTTCAACGTCTTCGGTCCGCATCAATCGCCTACGGGCGCGTATGCAGCCGCGATTCCGCGCTTCGTCGATGCAGCTTTGGCGGGCCAGCCCATCCGTATTTTTGGCGATGGTGAACAGACGCGCGACTTCTGCTTCGTCGACAACGCGGTGAGCGCGAACCTGCTCGCTGCATCTTGTTCGAGCAAACTGACGGGCCAAGTCATCAACATCGCGGGTGGGCGCCGCGTATCGCTCAACGCGTTGTGTGTTGAAATCGGGCGCATTTTCGGCCGGGATTTGGGGTTTGGGGCGAAGAGCGCCGAAGGCGACTCGAAGCCCCAACTGTTAAACTTGACGGTTGAGCACGGTGCTCCTCGGCCGGGCGATGTTCGTCATTCGCTCGCCGACATCACGCGCGCCAAGGAGTTGATCGGGTACGAGCCTTTGGTTCGTTGGGAAGACGGTCTCGAGCCGACGATTCGTTTCCTCGAGGCTCTTCGTGCGGACGGGCTTTCTGTTGCAGCTCGTCGCAGTGCTGCGTCTCGTGCGGGCCGGACGCTTGTTTCCGCGCGTAGCAACCCAGCGGCAGTCAACGAAGTTGCAGTCCGCTCGCAAGCGACGTAATCGGGCGATCCATGCGCAGCATGACGGGATTTGGAATTGGCGAGGTGCCTGTTGGGCAGGGCCGTGTTCTCGCTGAAATCCGCTCCGTCAACCAACGTTTCCTCGACATTCGCACTCGTCTTCCGCGCGACTTGGCCGAGTTGTCGCTCTTCACCGAACAAGTGATCCGCGAGCGTTTGCGCCGAGGTCGCATCGAGTTGGTGGTGCGTACCGAAGGGCCAGTTCTCAGCTCCGCAACGCTCGACACGTCGCGCGCGAGAGCCGTGTTCCAGCAGCTCTCGTTGCTTCGTGACGAGCTTGCGCCGGGCACGGAGCTTCCTCTTTCGGTGCTTGCTGCCGTTCCTGATTTGTTCGTTCCTCCAGCGGGGCCTGAGCTTGCAGCGATGCGTGATGGAGTTCGTCGCGCGATCGAAGCGTCGATTGTGGCGATGGAGGCCATGTGTCGAGCCGAAGGTGAAGCACTGCTCGCGGACCTCACGTCGCGTTGTCAGATCCTCACGCGCCTGCTCGATGAAGTGTTGAGCATGGCGGCATCGTCGCGCGACAATGCGCAGCGCAAACTGCACGAACGAGTCGAACGGCTTCTGTCGTCGACCGACATTGCGATCGATCGCGGACGACTCGAACTCGAAGTCGCGTTGCTCGTGGACAAGAGCGACTTCAGCGAAGAGGTCACTCGATTGCGCAGCCATCTCGAACAGACCGAACGCGTGCTTGCATCGGGAACGACCGATCCCGTGGGTAGACGACTCGACTTCCTTCTTCAGGAAATGGTACGCGAGGCCAATACACTCGGCGCGAAAGCGCAGGACGCTGCCATCTCGCAAATCGTTGTGGGTATGAAGGTCGAGCTCGAGCGGCTTCGCGAACAAGTGCAGAACGTCGAATGACGATCACCGACGACCGACGACAATGAGGGCGCTACGAAGGCGTAACGACATGAGCGACTTTCTTCTACTCATCGTCTCGTCCCCTTCTGGGGCTGGCAAGACGACGCTCTGCAACCGCCTGCGGGAAGAGTTTCCCCGGCTGCGTTTCTCCGTTTCGCATACGACGCGCAAGCCTCGGCCGAACGAGGTGGATGGCCGCGAGTATCACTTCACGGACAAGGAAACGTTCTCGCGCATGGTCGAAGAGAACGCTTTTGCCGAGTGGGCACACGTGCACGGCAACATGTACGGCACGAGTTTGTCCGAGATCGAAGTTGCGCGACAAACTGGTAACGGCGTGCTCTTCGATGTCGATTATCAGGGAGCGCGACAGATCAAAGCGCGCATGCCTGAAGCGATCGGCGTGTTCATTTTGCCCCCTTCCCTCGCCGAGCTCGAGCGACGTTTACGCGGACGCGGCACGGAAGACGAGCCAACGATGCTACGCAGACTGCAAGCGGCGAAGGAAGAGATCGAGCATTACGGCTTCTTCGACTACGTGATCGTCAACGACGAGATACAGCGCGGGTACGACAACTTGCGCGCCGTCGTTTTTGCGGAGCGATGCAAGCGTGATCGGCATGCGCTCCTGTGCGAGCAACTGCTCGTTGAAGGAAAGGTCGGTAATTAGATGCAGCACGTCCTTGGCGTGATTGGTGGCAGCGGTGTGTACGCGCTCGACGATCTCGAGGCGGTCGAAGAGGTCGACGTCGACACTCCGTATGGTCCTCCGAGTGACTTGGTCATTCGTGGCCGCGACAAACTCTCCGGCGTACCGATGTTGTTCTTACCGCGTCATGGACGCGGACATCGCGTGTCGCCGACCGAGGTCAACTATCGAGCGAACGTGTGTGCGCTCAAGATGCTTGGTGCGACCCACTTGGTCAGCGTCAGTGCTGTCGGTTCGATGCTCGAAGAGATCGAGCCTGGGCACTTCGTCCTTGCTGATCAGTTCATCGATCTAACCAAGCGACGCGTGACG
>CAZETM010000432.1:0-8156 GCA_964514885.1 uncultured Polyangium sp.
CTTCTCAGCGTGGGGCGATTGGCGCTCAATGGCGATCTGGTCCAGCTTGGCACGGCGCAGGACGCACTCTTCGGTTATGCAGAAGAAGAGCGTATCGGATTCGATCTCGCCGCGAACGAAGACGTACGACAATCGTGGACGTTCCTCTACGACCGAGACGCGGATGTGCTCGCAATCGAGGGAGACGCAGTTCCACGTACGCCTGCGTTGGCCGTTCCCGACGTCTTCGACGCACCACAGCGGATAAGTCTGTTCAGTGATTCGTTTCAGTATCTTTGCGCCGAGCGCCTCGGTCCTCGCGCGTCCTTCGCGACATCCGATTTTCTCGTCCGCGAGCGACGTCAGCTTGGTACGCGCGGGGAACTTACGGCTCATTTCCTCTCCGTGTTCGGCAAGGAGCAGCGTGTGGCGCCGGGCCCTCTGCTTCGCTCCGACGCTCCGAGCACCGATTTGCTCTCCCAGGTTGAGGCGTGGCTCGATTTTATCAGTCCGGGAACTCGAATTCAGCTCACGTCGCACCGGGCGATGGACGCCGTTCAACTCGGTTTTCAGTTCGTTTCCGGTCCTGATGTGACAGACGTCTATCGGCCGACCAACGTTGGCTTCGGCCTGACCTACACGTTGCCCATTCTTGTCGCCGTGTTATCAGCGGCGCCCGGTGCTCTCTTGCTCGTGGAGAACCCCGAGGCCCACCTGCATCCACGCGGACAGGCCCGAATGGGGGAGTTTCTCGCTCTCGCGGCGAGTGCCGGGGTGCAGGTCGTTCTGGAGACGCACAGCGACCATGTTCTGAATGGTGTGCGTGTGGCCGTGCATGACGGCAAGCTTATGCCCGAGAGGGTGTGTCTTCACTTTTTCGAGCGAAAAGATGCCGGGGATCGCGCGGTTCACCAAATGGTCTCGCCTCGGATGGACCGGGACGGGCGGATCGACCAGTGGCCGGCGGGGTTTTTCGACGAGTGGGACGCTGCCCTCGACAAACTGCTCATGCCTGGGGTGAGGTAAGCCTTGGAACTCCTGTTCAACGAGCTGTCGATGCTCACGACGGCTCCCGATCAGGCCACCGCCCGCGATTGGTTCCTTTCTCTACAAGAAACCATCCAGGCTGCCGTACTTCGAGGGATTCCCTCGACTCTTCGCATTCACGAGGGCTTCTGGGCTGCGCAGACCGCTATGGGTTACTCGTTGGCCAATTGGCTTGCGGATCCAACGATTGAGCGTGAGCGCAAGCAAAAGCTGAGGAGTGCAGTCGGCAAGGCGCCGTTTCTGGAGACATTGCACAGGTCAGCCGAGGATCAGCGTGCCGGGGCTGTGGAGGCACTTTGGGAGGGGCAACGTGCTCTTGGACTTGGGTTGGCAGTGATGCGTGACGACCCTGTTGTCAGCCTCTCCACGCCCCGATTCTGCATGGACCCGCTCTCCGTGACTATGCGGTATATAAGCGATGCGGACGATACTGAAGCGATCGAGCCCGTGTGCAACTTCTATGGGGATCGAGCGGTCGAGCTACACGGGCCATGGATTACGTCACGCCAGCAGCAGGGACTACGTGACGGAAGCGAAATCGTCCACCGTTGCGCCGAGGTTCTCGAGCGGCTGGAATTCACCAATAACGCACTCACGCAGCTCAATCGTTTGACTGGTAATGAACCAGTTTTTCCGTTCGTGTTGCGGCATCTTTTCGCTCTTAATGAGCGAGCCAGGGGATGGGACGTAACAACACCATTTTCGGATGGTTACCCGTTCCCCTGTTCGGAAGAGAGCGGGCCGACTCTCCAGATGTACGGCGATACGAGGACGTTTCTTTGCCCCGACGGCGAGATGCGCGTGTTCAAGTGGCATAGCAAGATCAACGTCGAGAAGTGGCGCATCCATTTTATTTCTCGACCGTCAGCTCGCCAGGTCCTCATTGGGTATATCGGAAAGCATCTACCTCTCGCGGGGTGACGGCCTGTTTTGTGTGAAGCGCCGGGCAACAGACGTCGGAGCTTCATCGTACCGCTGTGTTGGATGGATTGTAGGAGTCTGCTCGGTTGCTTGCGCAGCAAGTATCATCGAGCTGACGACAATACACGTACTTTCTGTCGCCAGCTCGATTCGTTCGGTTTGCGAACTCGCTCCTACGACGATGTGCGACTCAATTCACGACGACAGCCATCGTCGGCGTTTCCTTTTCGACTTCTTCGAGCGCTTTCGGCGACACGCGCGATTGCAGCTTTGGCGTGTACAGCTCCAGCTCGTCACCGTACACGTAATGCCCAATCTTGCGCAAATCCCCGTACCGCTCGGAAATCAGCGTCCACAATCGATCTCGTACGGCAGCCTCGTCGCTCTTGGTTGTCAGTTCTTTGCGCGCTCCGCTGGGCAGCAAATGTTCGAGCAACCATTCGCTGTCCTGTTGCAACGATTCAATGTCGCTCGATGAAAAGGGATGCAGACCCGCAATCGCCGCGGCGTTTTCCGTGTAGACCCGAGCCAGATCCAATCCATCTCGCGCCCGATCGTATTTGCCGTGTCCTTTTCGAATCTGCGCCACGACGTCTTTGTCGAGCTTACCCAGCCGGGCCAGAACCTCCGCCTGATCCAGCATTGGTGTGCGTAACTCAGCGACCCGATTCAATGTCTGCAGGAGGAAGCGCTTGAGCTGCGGAGGGCATAAGGTTGTCGACAACACGTAGCGCTTGAGCTGCCGACGGCTCCGGGTCGATTGCAGGAGGAAACTTTTGAGCTGCGGAGGGCATAAGGTTGTCAACAACACGTAAGTTTTGAGCTGCAGAGGGCTCCGGGTCGATTGCAGGAGGAAACGTATGAGCTGCGGAGGGCATAAAGTTGTCAACAACACGTAACGCTTGAGCTGCGGAGGGCATAAGGTCGTCGACAACACGTAACTTTTGAGCTGCTCCGCGAATACCAAGTCACATGCGTGATGTACTGGAAGAAACAACTGGATGTACAGGTAAAACGTGGAGGAGCCACGGGTTTGCGTGCGCCGAAGTCAGCACACATCTTGCTCGCAGTTTAGGCTTCATGTACGATCAGGTCATGGCGCCCCGAGATCATCTCTTGCTCGCCTGACGTCCCATGGGTAAGCACAAGAAACCAAGCCGAAACCTGCCGACCCCGGCCGATGTCCTCGCCGGCCGGGTGCGCCTCGATGCCCGCGACCTCATCGCCCTGATTCGGGAGGTCAACCCCACCGGGTTGGGCCTCGATCGCAAAGAAACCACGGCACGATATGCTTTGAAAAGCCGCCTCCAAAGCGCGCTCGTCCGCGCCTTTCCCGACGAGATCGATGCCTTCGACAAAGCCGATGAGGCCGGCGTCATTTCGTTACGCCATCGTTCGCTCGGTCTCGACGCCTGTCACGCATTGCTCGCCGAACTGGACGACGATGCTCGGGCCACAATCCAATACTTGCTCGATACCCGCGGCGCCGACGAACCCGCTGCCTCGCACCCCAAAACCGCGCAATCGCGCCAAGATCACGCCCTGGCAAACCCCATTCCGCTGGGCGTGCCCACGCCGCTTACCGAGGGTCACGCTGCGCTGGAAGCTTACGATTACGATCTGGCTCGGCAACGATTCGAAGAGGCGTTCGATACCACCGGCGGCGGGAAAGAAGCCGCACACGCTTTGCTCTCGCTTTTCGTCGAACAGCTCGGCGCCGACCAGGAAGCATTGGCATTGCAAGACAAACTAGCTGGCACCGCACGCACCGATCCAGCTCTACGCGGACTGCTCGCCATTGCTGCGGCGCGCTCTGGACAACGCGCTCGCGCCCTCAGCCTCGTCGAAGAACGAGGGTCCAAGCCATTGCCCGCGCACGTCGCTGAAATATTCGTGCTGCTGGCGAAAAATGCCCTGGCCGAAGGAGATCTGCCCCAAGCTTCCAATGACCTCGGACGCGCCACCGAGCAGATGGCAACGCATCCAGAGATCGTCACGGTGGCCGATGCATTGGCCAAAGCCCGCGCGTCGGCTCGCGGTCCGGTGGAAAACCAGCTTTCGGCGCTCTTTGCAGTTGGCCAATTTCGCGAGGCCGAAGCGCTGGCTCGACAGGTGCTCGGGCGCTTCGGGGACAGCGAAGTGGCGCGGCGAATCTTGCGGGCTATCGAGGACCAAAAGAAACGCGCTTTGGCCGAGCAGCTCCTTGGTGAAGCCCGCAATGCCCTCGAGACCGGCGACGATACTCGCGGCATTACGCTCGTGCGCGCAGCGCTCGCCACCGGACTTGCTCCCGACGGTGCCGCATGGGCAGAAGCACGCATTGCAGCCATTGAAATGCAGGAGCGGCAACGTTTTGAAGAAGCGCGTGTGGCCGATACGTTGCGACTTCTCGGTACGCAAAGCCTGGGCGATGGATTGAGCGCGTATGCGCTGCTTCCCGAGCCGAGCCGGCGCAAAGTGGCCGAACGTATCTCCATGCGAGCGATTTCTTGGCTCGACGATTTGTGCTCGCCGCGGGACAGCGGCAAAGCAAGCGCCATTGTCGAGGCCATCGTGGCGCTCGAACGCGGCATGGAGCTTTTCTCGGTCGATCCTGCGGAAGCCCTCGATCTCGTCGCCGCACACGATAAAGTGCTTTCCGGATTCAAGCCGGCGGAAGAATTGCGTAGAGCGGCGCTACATGCCATTGCGGAACAACAACGGCGGACGGCGCAGAACCGGCTGGAGTTGGCGCGGCAGGTGTTAATGAGTGGGGATCCGCAAAGGGCGCAGCGGATCGCGAATGATATCGTGCCCAAGCATTTGTCGGAGCAAGATACGCAGGTCTTGTCGGATTTGCGCATGCAAATTCAGAAAACGCTCGAACGCAGCGCGTTCGAAACGGCGCTCGAAGAGCATCAACGTCAAAGCAATCCGCTTCGCGTGCTGGCCTTGGCCCAACGCTTGGCCGCGCGAGCGGAAGGCGAGCAAGTCGCACGCCTGGACGAAGTGTTCAAGGAATTGAGAGAGCAGACCCGCCACGCGTTTTCGGTACGTATCGAGCACGCTGGGGAAAAAGAACGCGTTTCGCCGCAGTGGAATCTTCTTTATGATGCGCGAATTTTACCCAAGTGGAAATTCGAAACGCTCATGCCCGATCCCGAGGGCGGTCCCGATGATTTACTGTTGGTCCTGGTGCAGGTCAAAGCCGGCTGGGTTTTCATACGGGTATTGGAAGTGGCCACCGGCGTCGTGCGTACGCGGGTGACATTGCGCACGCCGATAATATTCGAAGTGCTTCGCTTGTTTTTGCGCAATGGACGACTATTCCTGATTGGTCGTATGGGCGCTTTGCTCGAGATCGACGTCCACGATTGGGCCGTATTGCAATGGTGCCCGAACATCCTGCGCCCCACGGAAACCAAGACCAAACTCGACAGGGAGCCAGAGCTGTCACTGTTGATGATTCCCGGCGTGATGATCGATAATTGCACCATTTCCCTGGATGGTCGGTACTTATGGGTCGACACGATTTCCAGCCGGGTGCAGGGCGACCGTGATCGCCGT
The DNA here is from genome assembly GCA_964514885.1 of uncultured Polyangium sp. Classification (GTDB taxonomy): domain Bacteria; phylum Myxococcota_A; class Polyangia; order Polyangiales; family Polyangiaceae; genus Polyangium. The sequence goes on from CAZETM010000432.1 coordinate 5,494, forward strand.
GTCTTGCACATCATCGATCTCGAAAGCTCGCGCGTTGTGCGGGAGTTGCGAGACCATCCGCACGGCAACGTGTATTGCTGCGCGCTCGGCGGGCTCGACCGGCCGTGCATTGCGATCGTCGAGAATGCTGAGGACTACGGGCGGAATCAGACGTACTTCTACGACCCGCGAGGCAGACTGTTGTGGAAGCTCGACAAACCCATGTCGATCTCGCCATTGACCCTGACGGCTCACCCTGACGGCACACACGTCTTCGGAGCGACTTCGGATCCGGACGGTCCCAAGGATCCCATGACGGTGCGGTGGGGCTACTGTCAAATGAGCATGCAAAGCAGTTCTGCTGCGTTGGATTATTCGCTCGACACGACGGCTGTTTACGAAATATCCGCGGTGACCCATCGCCCGGCCAATATGTGCTTTTTGCTCATCAATGGGCGCCAGAGCAACGAGCTATTAGGGTTGCGTCCGAACGAAGGCGGATTCGAAATCGTTTATCGCGCGCCGGTGCCACGATATTCGGCATTGGTTTCGACGCCCGATGGCAGTCGAGCAGTCTTGTTGGTCGTCCATTCCGATCGTCATGAATTCGTGCAGCTTGGCGCGACGGCACCGAAATTCGAGCAGCGCGACGGTTGCGCACCGTTTTTGGTGCCTAGTCTTCCTCTCGGCTCCTTGAACACGAGATTCTTCGTTTGTCATCAGCCCTCGGGAGCACGAGCTCGATGTGTGGCAGTGATCGAAAACGAAGTGCGAAAATGGGGCAAAGCGCGTTATCGGGAACGAGTGCGCGTGGCAAAAAAACGTGGTGACCCGATGGAGCTGTTGGATCTGGAAGGTGCGCTCCTGAACCTCCACGACCCATCGTTGGCCGGCGAGCTCAATGCATACACGAGCGCGAAATTCGCTCACCATCCCCGCGTCAGGCTCGTATCATGCTATCACCTCGCGGCCGTTGGACGGTGGGCCGAAACATTGGCGGAAATCGAATCGATCGATCCGGAAAAATTTGACGAGGTCGATGCAAAACATTTACACCACATGCGCGGCATTTGCCAACTGATGCTGGGCCAACCGGAATTAGCAATGGCCGAATTCGCCTCATGTATGACGTATACCGAGGGGCCATGCGATCCGGAGGAGCTGATGGCGCTATGCAAACCGCTGGAAGGTGACACGACTCCGTGGAAGCCGGAATGGGTGGTTTTGCGCAAATGGCTGCGTCACGTGGTCACGGCGGATGAAGCATTCGCGCGGGCAGATGTGAGGGCGGCAAGGGAAGCCATCGATGTGCCGATCGTTTGGGATGCCCAGGAAGTGCAGAGCATGGCGCGATTAGCCGAAGCCCTTTTGCGCGAAAGCGAAGTTGGAAACAGCACGACCGATCCATTTCATCAAGCCCTGGCGATGGCAACGCTTTGCGACCTGGCTGAGGCGCGCCAGACGATGACGCGCCGGGAGGTGCCGCTACCACGGGCAATGTGGGAAGGCGAAAAGCTGGGGAACATCGTGCAACGCGCTCGGCGATGGCTCGATTCGGTGTTTGCCGTCGGTCCCCAGGGTAAATCAAGGGGCTGCTAGGGATCACTGAATCCAGGGGGTCGGATCCGGCGTGCCGGCATGGGCCGCGGGCAACGTCGGTAGATACGAAATGGTCGCCGTCACTTGCACGTCGTCGTTCGCATCGAAAATCATCTGCGGGACCATTGCGTCCATGACGCCGCCCCAATGGTTGCTCGCCCCGTCGAGCTTGACGCTCGAAAAGTTTGCCGGTAGCCGCAGAGCCACGCGATCCGTAGACAGGAAGCTATTGTATTTCACGTCCGTCGCCGAGACGTCGAGCGTTGCCCAGTTCTCGATCGCATACACCGTGCTCTGCTGGAAAAACACGTTGTTCTCAATGGCCACCTGAACACCATTGCTGGTACCCGTGCTCAGACCGCCGGCACGCACGAAGACATTACGCCGGATCGAGCAGTTGGCCGCAGGATACCAAATGTACACGTACTGCATCGTATCCTGCACGATTGAATCCTCGAGAAGCAGGCTGCTGTTGATCGCATTGCCCGTCGGCGCCCACAACGCGCCCCCGATCAAATGAGCATAACGAATCTGCATTTGCGCAGGACTCTGCGGCGTTCCTCCCGGCACGAGAGAAAGCTTTTCGAGCACCACGCGGGCAGAAGACGTCCCGGCCACGTCAAGCTTCCCGGCGACGAGGATCGGCACGACCACCGGCGCCACGATACGCACACCCGCCTCGATTTGAAGCGTCGCTGCGGCGCCGACCTGGACGGGGTTATTCAGGTAATACGGCGAGCCCGTAGCAGCCCAGATCGTCGACGAGGCGATCACGCCGCCGGGGAGAAACGTGTAAACGTCGCTGGCCACGCTCGCGCTGGTCCCGTCGGCAACGTCGTCGTGCGCGGTCGCCGTGCATTCCCAGCGATCCCCGGGTTTCGTCGCCGCAGCCGGCACGACAGCGCCCGTGTAGGAAGACGGCGCGCCATTCACGGTCCATGCATAGGTGAAAACGACCGCGTCCCCATCCACGTCGGCGCCGGTCGCCTGGCAGGTCAGATCGTCCGTGTCATTGGTGATCGCGCCGGGCTTCATCGTCACGCTTTCGAGGGTGGGAGCCGAATTGGCCACCACCACGGTCGCCT
>CAZETM010000433.1:0-5687 GCA_964514885.1 uncultured Polyangium sp.
CCTGACCCGGAAACGCTTGCCGAAGTGCGGTCGTCATGCACATCCCCCAAGCAGGCGAAAGACTGAAACGAAAGTGCGACGGTGAAAACGCCAAGCACCACGTGCGGCATGCATGAACGTGGCGCAATCGCCGAACCTCGAAGCTGTTTGCCTTCGTGCTTCATCATCGTTCCTCCTCGGTTCTTCGAAACCCTACACCCTTCCATGCAAACTGCGAAGAGCTGATCGCAAGCCGTTTACAATGGTGGTTTTTCTCGAACAAGCGCGGTAGGATCGCAGCGTGTTGCCTTTGCCTGCCATCGAAACCCGACATCTCTTCCGCGAACTCAACGCGAGTTTGCTCGATCTTTGCGCGTCCCTTACTCCGGACGATTGGGCCAAACCCACAGTACATGCCTCGCGCAATGTCAAGGATCTCGTCGCGCACTTGCTCGATGGATCGCTCAGGCGCCTGTCCATCCAGCGCGATGGGCAGTTCCTACAAGCGCCAAACATGCGCTCGTTCGAAGACATGGTGGCGTTCGTGCAGCAGCTCAACGCGGAATGGATCGTCGCTGCGAAACGCTTGAGCACACGAGTGCTTTTGGATCTCATGATGCGTGCGGACGAAGAAGTTGCAGCGCTCTTTTCGAGCCTCGATCCGCATTCGCCGTCGCCTTTCGGTGTGACTTGGGCCGGAGAAGAGTGGTCCGAGAGCTGGTTCGACATGGCGTGCGAGTACACGGAAAAGTGGCATCATCAACAGCAAATTCGTGATGCAACGGGACGCCCAGGATTGAAGGAGCGGCGCCTTTTGCACCCGGTGCTCGACACGTTTCTGCGCGGCGCGCCGTACGCTTATCGAAACACGCCAGCGCCAGATGTCACGACGATCGAAATCGTGATCAGCGGCGAAGCTGGCGGCAAATGGCATCTCGTGGGGGAGGCCGATCGCTGGACGCTCGTGGCAGGTTGTCAAAACAAACCCACCACCACCATCGAGCTTGATGCGGATAGCGCGTGGCGATTGTGGACGAAGGGGCTCGATGCAAACGTGGCCAAAGATCGCGCGATCATCACCGGCAACGTTTCGCTTGCCGATCCGATTTTCGCGATGGTCACCATCATGGCGTGAGAAGTCGCTTGACAGCCTCCGCGCTTTTATGCAATGAGAGCCGCAACATGAAAGCACTCAACTTCCTTGTTCCACTCGTGGCCATTGCATTATTCACGCTCGCCGCTTGCGGTGACGACAACGGTACCGGCGATACCACCGGCACGAATTGCAGTCTGGAAGCTCGTTCTTCGGTCACCGTAAAGGTCGTCGACGCGGCCGGCGCAGCCGTCACCGATGCCACCGTGACGTTTTCGGTCGACGGAGCAGCCGCGCAAAATTGCGAACTGTTCCCCGTAGGATCGGACTATGTCTGCGGCTATGAAATCGAAGGCGATTTCACGATTACCGTCACCAAAGGCGCCGATACGAAAACCCAGAATGTAACCGTGGGCAAGACGGCCGACGGATGCCACGTCGAAGGCAAAACAATTACGATTACGCTCGGTGCCTGACAAACCCTCCGCTCGAATTTGGACCGTCCTTGCAGCGCTTCTGGTCACAATACCAGGGCTGTATTGGCTCGCCCAAGCAACCTACGCAGCGTCGTATTCGCCGTTCGGGCGCGACCAAGGCATTTTTCAATATTTTGCCTGGGCCGTGCGCCAAGGTGACGTCCTTTATCGCGACATCCGCGACGTCAATGGCCCCCTGACCACGTACGTTCATCTGATCTTTCAGCTTCTCGGCGGTGAAGACGAGCATCGTTTCCGCGTGCTCGATCTCATCGTGACTGGACTCGTGTTCGCCTTCGTGGGCGCGAGCCTTCCTGGGCTTAGACAAACCCGCGCAACCAAAACGGAACGAGCGCTCTGGGGTTTGGCCGGGTGGTCCATTTGTAGCTCGGCCTATTTGTGGTATTCGTATTGGGATATCTCGCAACGCGAAACATTTGCCACTTGGTTTTTGCTCGGGTCGCTTGCAACGCAGCTTCTCGGAGCGTCTCCGTCACTGCAAACGCCAGAAAACCGATCTTTGCGCGCTCCGTTCGTCCTCGTCTTCGCCGCGGGAGCGCTGGCCGTTACGGCGTCATTTGGCAAGCCAACCTTTATTTTCTTCTTTCCGGCTCAATTGATCACCCTGCTCTGGGACGACGAAGCGTCGATGTCCAGGCGTCGTCGTTTTACCTCGTTCACCGCGGGCTGCGTAGTCGGCGGTTTGCTTCACCTCGGGCTCCTGGCTATTTTCGCTGATTTGCGCGCATTCGTGCAGATTGCGATCTTCGATGCCCCCGTTCTTTATCGATACATCTGGGCTCGTGCGATTCCTGAATTGTTCGTTGCGGAATCGATTCAGTGGGACGTCGGTCTCGGGCTGGCGGGAACTGCGGTTCTCGTCACGCTGATCTTATTGCGTCAAGCGCCGCGTCGGCTGCTCGCGATTGCGCTCTTGCCGCTCGGAGCGCTGGCAAACGTCATCGCGCAACGCAAAGGCTTTTGGTACCACTATCAGCCGCTCACCATAGCAGTGCACGTGGTGTGGTTGGTCATTTTGGTTTGGCTCTCCGAAACAACCGCGGCAAAATCGTTTCGTTATCGAATACCGGCACTGGCGCTTGCGCTGATGATGGGAGCGGCGTCTGCCCTAGAGATTCGCTCGAGCCCACACAAAGTTGCGTTCGCGTCGGTCATGGATCGTGTGCGTTCCTCTACCACTGGGAAAACGGAACAATATTTCGCATTATGGACCGAAGAGCATTTTCGCCCGTGGGAAATGCGTCAAGCGGCGCAATACATTCAGGAGCACACGTTACCCACTGACCGAATTCAAGTCTATGGACTGGATCCGTATTTCTGGTTTCTCGCGCGACGCTTGTCCACCACGCCCTACGTTTACGCGTACGACCTCAATGTGAGCGCGGCGCTGGCGGGTGGAACCGGCGCAAAACCCGACGAACCAGCGAAACGACGCATCTTGGATATGCAGCGGGCGCACGCCAGCGATCTCGCGACTCGACTCGATAAACGCCCGCCTGCTGCTTTCGTATTCATCGAGCACGCGCCGATGACTTCGTATTGGGATGACGGCCCGCGCGATTTGGCAGAATGGTGTCCTGCTGCCGGCGCATGGGTGGAAGACCATTACCAAGAAGCCATTCGCTTTGGCGTGGTGCGGGTATTTTTGCCGAACGAGGTCAACGCTTCGGAGAAACCGGCGGAGTCAGAACCTCGACCAGTTCTTCCTTGACGTAAACCGAATTGTGCCGAAAACCTGAAAGCAATTCGTACTTGGCTTCAAAATCAGGATGCGCGAGAAGCCCAGGCACCAGTTGCCCGTCGATGATGATATCCGGCTTGATCACGCGCAACGTATAGTCAGGATCGGACTTCTCGTGCCCGACGATGCCTTTTCCTAGCGTACGTACGTCGATCGCGGCAATGTGCGCGTCGTTCAAGCCGAGCATGTCATGCGCATACAGGCCGGAGAAATACGGAATTTGTCCGGCCGCGTAAACGGCGACTTTGGCATTTTTCGGGGCATGATCACGTAGCCACTTGCCGATCAAGATACGCTCGGCATCATAATGGGCATAGTCGCGGAAGAATTGTGCTTCCCCGAGCGTATTCGTGACATGCGACGCAAAAATCAAATACGCCGCGACCGCTGCACCCACGATGGTTTGCGAAGGAAGCGTTTTCCATGAAGAATCGGCCTGAGACACTTCGGCCGCAGCTCCCACAAGAGCAATCGCGCCCAGCGGAACGATTGGCGCAAAAAGCCGCCCCACGGACCAATCCCCACCCGCAGCCACGACCAGCCCGACCGATGCGCCCACAATCACCGACGCAGTCAGCAGAGCAGGATGTCGATTTCGCCGCAAAATAAATAAAAGCGGCGCGAGGAGCACCAGATACGGCGAAGCAAACCGTTCGTGCACATACGTAATTCCGCGCAGGATCGAAGCCTGGGACAACCCCACTTTGGCTCGCACCGAATTAGGGAATAGATGCGGTCCATATTGGACGACTCGAAACAGCTCGTACAACCCAATCAAAACCAACAAAACGACCACAAATCGCCACACAGCGGGATCCCGCAACGTTTTTCCAGACGTCCGCGCGATTGCGAGATGATAACCAACCGCAGCCAACGCAACGAAGACCCCCTCGGGACGGGTCATGGCTAGCGCGACGAATAGCAGCGCCGAAAGCGGTCGACGGTTTGGAGATTCGGCCTCCAGATGATAACGAAACCAAGCGGCAATGAGCAGAAATGCATAGAGCGAGCCTTCCAGCCCCCCAATCGACCACGCGGCAAAGTATCCGCTCGAGGCCGGGAGAAACGCAACCAACGTTATGGCCATTGGCGAATGAATGGAAAACAATCGGCGAGCGGAAAACACGCCGAGCGCGATCGTCAAAACGCCGAACGTCACTCCAAGCGCTTGCGAAGCAAACACGACATCGATGCCGGCAAGGCGAAAAGGCAACAGAACGACAATCCAGAGCAAATTGGAAAAACCCTCGACTCGTTCGCCAGGGTTGTACGTAAGGCCATGTCCTGTCGCGAGGTTTTCGAGGTATCGAAACGATATGTACGCGTCATCGACGGCATTGCCGAGAAAGAGATTGCGATACGCCCAAGCGCTTTGGACGTACACGAGGACCGCCAGAACAGTGATCGCCGCGGCGATGATTTCACTGGCGGATCGTGACAAACGTGAAGCGCTAGATGCAGGCTGGATATCGTTCGACGAGACGGACACGCGGCGGAGCATACTCGCAGGCGCGGCGATCGCACGTGCAAATGCGCAGCAGTCGTAGTAAGGCTCGGGCATGCACGTCGCCATCACAGGTGCCTCGGTGGGAATTGGAGAAGCGCTGGCTCGGGTTTGGGCCGCCAAAGGAGCATCGCTGACGTTGATCGCGAGGCGCAAGGACCGGTTGGACGCGCTGGCGAAGGAACTTGGCGCGAAGGTATTCGTGTACGAAGCGGATTTGTCGATTCCCGAGCGTGCGACGGATTGGATTGCTCCTGCGGAAAAAGCGCACGGGCCAATCGATGTTTTGGTGAACAATGCGGGCGTGCAGCACATCGAGCCGATTGAATTGGCGGTTCCCGAGGAAGGAGAAAAACTGCTACGGCTGAATGTGTTTACGCCGTTGCGCTTGGTGCGAGCGATTTTGCCGGGCATGATTGAACGGCGCCGGGGCACGATCGTAGACATTGCATCGATGGTCGCCATCACGCCGATGCCGGGAATGTATTATTACAATGCGTCGAAGGGGGCGCTCGCGAATGCATCGGAGGGATTGCGTGGCGAGCTATACGGGACGGGAGTGCACGTGGTGACGGTGTATCCAGGACCGGTGGCGACGGATATGGGGCGCACCGGGCTTGCCAAATACGAAGAGACGTTGGCGTCGAAGTTATCTCCGCTGGGAAATGCAGAGGAGCTGGCACGTTTGGTGGTGCGCGCGGTGGAGAAAAAGAAGGCGCGGGTGGTTTATCCGGGGTCGCTTGGAATTGCGTATATGTTTCCGCGGCTGTCCCGGTGGGTGACGTCGAGGTTTTCGCCGCCGGTGAAGAAGATGAAAAGTTGATGTCACCAAGGGTGGGCAAATCCTTGCGAATGAGGCATAATACTCAACAT
>CAZETM010000433.1:5787-8145 GCA_964514885.1 uncultured Polyangium sp.
TGAGGCATAATACTCAACATGCACGCCATCAAGATCGAGACGAGGGATGCTGCGTCCGAAGCGGCCCAGGAACACAAGCTGACCGTTGATGAGCTTCTCGCATCGCGCATCAAATTGCCGAGCGGACTCGGAGCACTCTCCTTGGAAGAGATGGACCGCGCAATCGCTGAGGGAGCGCTTGGGTGATGAAATTTTTTGATATCAACCCTGCGGACGGCTGATTTCTTCACGCTTGACACTGATTGTGCTATCGTACTTTTATGGATTCCAGTCGGTCCGAACGCGCAGCTCGTCGGCGCGCTAACTACCAAGGGGGCGTCGTTCCGTTGCTGGAAGGTCAAAGCGCTGATTATCGATTTTGGCACGAGTGCCCAGACGAGATGAGATGGAACGCCGTGCTCGAAATGGCTCTCGGGAGGACACCTGATGGAGCTTCATCCAGACTTTCGCGATCTATTGGCGGAGTTCGCCGACGAGAATGTTGAATTCATGGTGATTGGGGGCTATGCCGTCGCTCATTACGACCGGCCCCGCTACACCAAGGACATTGATCTCTGGGTTGGCCAGACCGCTTCGAACCTCGAGGCAGCATCGAGAGCACTCGAGAAATTTGGCGCCCCAGTACACGTCTTAAGCGCATTTCGCACTGCCCGTGAAGACGAAATCGTTTGGCTGGGAACTCCACCTCTTCGGATCGATTTCCTCCAAAGCCTTCCCGGCTTGAAGTTCGAAGAAGCGTGGCCCCGACGGAACATCGTCAAGTGGGGCGACATGAACGTCCCGGTCATCGGGCTTGACGACCTGATTGCGGCAAAACGATCCGCTGGACGCGAGCAGGACGTTCTCGACGTAGCGAACCTAGAACGCGCAAAGTCGTCCAGTCAAAAGGCGTAACTACGCAATGGGCACAATGATCATGCCCATTGCGCACAGCCCATCAACCCTTGAACCCGTATTCAGCCTGCAACAACTTCGCAATCGTTCCAAGCTGCATATTCGACGTTCCCTCGTAGATCTTCCCAATCTTCGCGTCGCGGAAATACTTCTCCGCGGGGTACTCCTTGGTAAATCCTACGCCGCCAAAGAACTCGATACACATCGACGCCGTTCGCTCCGCAACCTCCGACGAAAATAGCTTCGCCATCGCCGCTTCCTTCACGAACGGCAGCCCGGCATCCTTGAGACGCGCGGCATTGTATACCATCAGCTTCGCAGCTTCGATTTCCGTGGCCACGCGAGCATATTGGAATTGCAAGCCCTGGAACATCGCAATCGATTGACCAAATTGCTTGCGCTCACCCATGTACCGCATCGCATGATCGAATGCGCCCTGCGCCAATCCGATCATCTGCGCGCCAATCCCAATTCGTCCCTCGTTCAGCGTCTCGATGGCAATCTTGTAGCCCTTGCCTATCTCGCCCACCACGTTCTCCTCGGGAACTTCGCAATCCTCGAGAACCAATTCACACGTGCTGGATGCGCGAATCCCGAGTTTATGCTCCTTCTTGCCCACGGAAAAACCCGGGAACGATCGCTCGACCAAAAACGCCGTGATGCCTCGATAACCTTTCGACGGATCGACGTTCGCAAACACCAAAAAGATCGAACTCTCGTTGGCGTTCGTGATCCACAACTTGCGACCATTAAGGACCCAACGACCATCTTTCAACGTCGCTCGAGTCGCTAGCGCAAATGCATCGGATCCGCTTCCCGCCTCGCTCAACGCATACGATCCGACCCAATCACGACACAAACGCGGCAAGTATTTCTGCTTTTGCGCCTCGGTTGCCCAGCGCAATACCGCATTCGCAACCAGCGTATTCTGCACGTCCACGAGCACGCTGACACTGGGATCGACGACGGCCAACGCCTCGACCGCCAAAATCGCATTGAAAAAGCTCGAACCAGCCCCGCCGTACTCCTCGGGGACCTCGACACCCATCAAACCAAGCTCGAAAAGAGGCGGCAGAAGCTCGGGCTCGATGGCTCCTTTTTCGTCCATGGACGACACGAGCGGCGCGACGCGCTTTTTTGCGTAATCGAGCACCGAATCACGGAAAAGGCGCTCCTCTTCCGATAGATGCGTGAGCGGGGGATGCGACACTGGAAATCTCCTTGATGGCGGATCAGCCGGCCGGATGATGAATCGCGACTGCCTAGATTGTCAACCGGCCGGCACGGCTTGAATTCATTACCACTGCCAAAGCACGCGAACCATGGTGCCTGCAAGCCAATGGTTCACCTTTTTACCGTCGAGCAATACGTCCGGCTTTTCCTCGACGATGCTCACCTCGATGCTTTTCCCGACCACGTAGTCCGCAGCGATCTCGGCCTCGGCAATGAGCAACCAGTCATTAC
>CAZETM010000434.1:0-8134 GCA_964514885.1 uncultured Polyangium sp.
TGGCGAGGGCGGCGTGACCGCGAGTTTTTCGACGACTACTTTCTTCGAGTGCGCGGTTTTTTTTGCGCCGTCCGTCCGGTCGCAACCGCTTTTCGGGGGGAAGCTGCGGCACGCTCTAGTGCTCGTACATCGCGAAGATCTTGCGGACGTCCAGCAGCTTTTTTGTTGGCAATAAGGTCCTCACGCGCGATGAAGTTCACGCGCACGCCATCAATCGTCGCCATGACACGGCGCTGCCATGCGGTAACAAAATCGACACCTACCAGCGTTTGCAGAAAATCGATCCGCGCGGGGACGCGACCCATCCACACAATTTCGTCTGGATCTGCCGTGCGAAGCTGATCGACAAGTTCTGTGGGTACACCGAATGACTGCAATGCCCCGCAAACGCGGTCGATATTCTCACGATCGGCGTCCAACCAAATGTCTAGGTCCTTCGTTGACCTCGGTCGTGCGTGCAGCGACACGGCGTGGCCGCCGATCACGAGGTACCGGACTTCGGCGTCGCCGAACGCCAAAAGCAGCTCCACCAAATCGCGGGGCAGGCTCATCGGGATGCTTCAGGCTCCAAAGGGAGAAAGAGAGTTCGACGGATGCCTCGAATCTCTTGGAGGGACCCGCATCTTCCCAAAATTGTTCATCGGCCGCATCCACATCTGCATGACTTTGTACTCGACCGCCTACCCACTCCAACGTTCGTGACGACATCTCGAAAACCTTAGCACGTCAATTCGCTGCTTTAAGCGGCACTCGTGGTGAACGAGCCCTGACAACATTTGCTACGACTTGCGCCGGTTTTACTCGGCCGGTCAGTGCGAGAAGATCAACTTGGCGAGGGCGGCGTGATCCGGCGTGGGAATCGAATTTCTTTGCCTTCGTGGTGGCAGCCACGGTGTGCGTGAGTTGTCAAGGGGGTCCTGAGTAAACTACTTGGTTCTTCGTTCTCCAGCCTGAACCAGCACGTCGTGCTCCAATTTAGGCGATAACCAAAAACCTTTTCGTTTCATCTCGCCGAGTACCGGGGCGATTCGGGCAATTGCACCCTGGCGCAGCGCTTTCAGCAGGATGCCCATCGTGCCGATGATCGGAATATTTCGGTTGTTCGCAATGTGCCGAGCTTCCCGGTCATCGAGCAGCAGACGTTCTGCCTTCGTTTGCACAGACAAGGCGAGTGCATGCGCTTCCCCCGGATCGAGTTGTTCAGCCAGAAACCGTGCAATCTCGGATGCGTCCACCTCGTCTACGATGCGTACCCACGTCGCGCGGCGTAATTCTTCGCTTCCGGGCAGACCGCGGCCGTCGATGACGACCTCTTCATAAACCATTCGTGGCACCAATATCTCTCCGAAAAGCTGCGGCAGAAGCTCGATTTGCCCTCCCATGCTCAGATGAATGATCGGACCCGAGTTCGACACCACGGTCATTGCGGCTGGTCCTCGGCGGCACGGATCTCATCGGCAAGATCGGCGTCGTCATAATCGAGCGAGGACACGTGACGTTCGCCCATCAATTGGATGAAGCGAGCTTTGGGAATACCCGCAAGCTCTGCTGCTTTCCCGTAGCTCAGACGGCGCTTTCGAACTTGTTCGATCAGCCAATCGATGTGTCCCGTTTGTTCAGGTAGCGATTCCGAGATCGCCGCAAGCGCGCTCAAGAGGTCCCGCTTGAGCACCCAAATCGTCGCAAATGCTTCATCCTTGCTTTTGCTCGGCTGTCGGATGGACAACCCAATCCACTCTTGATCTTCGGACGGCTCAGCCGGAAACAGATCCAGATCGCGTTCCTTCTGATCGCCCGGTGTTCGTCCGCGGAGCGTGATGTTGTTGATCATAGACAACCTCTCGCCGTAGGGTATCCGCCTTGGAACGAGCCTAGCAAGCAGCCCGGCAGTGATTGGACGACCTGTCGGCTGGCCAAACTTGACTGTTGCGGGCTTTGCGTCGGTTCTATTCGGCTGGTCAGTGCGAGAAGTTCAACCTGGCGAGGGCGGCGTGATCCGCTGACCGCCGCATTCACCGTGGTGCTGAGTTTACCTTTCGAGATACACGTGCGTGCCAGCCATCGAGCTGAGTTTTTTCTCAGCGTGGCGTGTCTTCGCGAGCGGTGGTGGTGAGTTTTTTCTCTGCGTCGCGAGTGTTCACGAGCTTCACGCGTGAGTTTTTTCTCAGGCATCCGCGAGTTGCGTACCTGTGCCGGAGAGATTTTTCTCTGCGCCTCGAGTCTGGAACAGTGCGATGCAGAATTGATCCTCGGCGCCAGACATAAAATGCGCATGTTGTCAAGTGTAGGTTGAGTCTTTGGGGTCGGTGCGTGGTCGACCTGATGACGGTTGCCCGAGGTGGTATACGCTGCGCATGATTGGGACGCGCCATCTGCTTGGTTATGACGTTCGCGCAGCTCCGAAAAGCGTTGTGGACACTCGCTGGAGTCTCGAAAGTCGCGAACGGTATCTCCTGCGACCGGAAACGAAGTTTCCATTGGCAGCATCGACGCGCGTGTGGCCTTCCATTTTCGGGGGAACCGATGATGAACTGCTCGATCCCACGAAGGCAATTCGTATTGAACCGGGGCATGATTGGTACTTTGATGCATTCGGTTATTGGAACGATCTCGAAGAGATGCTGACAGTGTTGGGGTCAAGTCGAGGTCGCGATTGTGGTATTGCCATTTGCGTCGTGTCACCCGAAGGCGATGCCGCGATGAAAACCGCCATGACGGACGATTGGCTATGTGCGGTGCTCAATGTGCCCCGTAGTCCCGCGACCCCCTCGACGGATTGGGCGCACCTTGGTTACGACGTTGCGGACATGGGTGAAATCAGTGCCGTGTGTGATTGCGGCATTGTCGATCCGAAAGACCGCGAGGCGTGGCGTCCCTCTGTGTCAACGATGGGCGGGATGCGTGAATGAGTTTGGGCTATTGGCACAAGAGGCTGATGCTCGTGAGTATTGTCTGCAATATGCGAATCCGAATATCCCGGAACATGCGCCGTTTTTGGTGTACGAGTTGTTTTTGATGTGGGGGAGTGAATTGTTGGTTTAGGTCCTATCGTATTCGGCCAGCTCCAACGCTCTTTGTGGTCGCTGCGCATTCCGTTCGCGGAACCATTGAACGGATGTTTGCCCTTCCAATCCACAAGCCCAACCCTGCCATGCCCCCGATCCGCCGCGTTCGAAAATGACAGGTTGTTCGTCCTAGGCTCCCACGATCGTCTTTTGGACGATCCCAATGAAACTGCACTTTCACGCGGCCGTGCTGATCGGTGTGCAATTCTTCTTTGCCCGGACCGACCACGCCGCAGCGCTTGATTTCTCAAGTCGCGTGGTCTAGGCTCACATACTGCATCACTGGAAATGTCAAACGGAACGTCCCAGGCATTACTGGGGCTTTTGAAAATACGCGCGGAGAAACGGTCCATGGCCGAATTGGAGAATCTACGCAAGTTGATCATCGAGGCCTTTGCAGATGTCGAACCGCCGCCGCATTGGGCGATCGTCGATAGTAAAGAAGGATCTGAACCTCAAGAGATTGAAGACGCCTTTCAGGGAAAGACTGACTGGACGAAGATAGACGCCGAGTGGCTGGACCTTGGGCCAGGTGGGGCAGCTTTGAGTTTCTTTTCGGATGAGGCATTCCGCTATTATATCCAGGCGTATATAATTGCGGCTGCGGAAGGCAAGTTTGTACGCGTCGACCCAGTGTTCGCTCTTTGCAATGGTCTCGACAACGAATCACGCGATAAAAAAGTGAATCCACGGCGTTATGGCGAACGCACGTGGCATGACGAGGCACTCCACCGATTTTCGGTGTTCACAACTCGCCAATGCGCAGCCATCATGGCCTACCTGCTCTACGAGGCCAGCCTTGATGACATCAAGAAGCCGTATATTGATGAGGCAATCGCGAGTTATTGGGCGGCGCGAGCGGGCTAGTTTGCGTCATTTGCCGGGACAGCGATCTTGATGCTTTCTTTTTGCCTGAATCCTGTCCTTACAGAAAGCCATTCCGTTCTCGAGGCCGGTTATTTGGTCCTTGTGTGTTTTGTTCCCTCCGTCGAAACACTCCATATTGACCTTCTCGCGCGCGATGATGGCGTCCCTGAACCGTACAACTTTTTCGGCCATGATCTCGATTGTATCTGGCGGCGAGCTGCATTTCCTTACCAGGCTCCACGCCGCTTCCATCGCGTCCTGCAGTTCTCTATGCCGTTCCTTGGTGCAACGACCCGGCGGAGGTAGATCGTTTGCCGACTGCGCAGGTGCCTCGACTGGAGCGAAAAACGTTACGGTCAAGGCGCCAATCAATGCAACAGCGGCGACCCGCTGCGCGATAAACTTTCGGACCATTGGATTCTCCTTGTGGGTTGAAGTAACGGCAATGGGGTCCCCACACTCATCGATCCCCCTCGATGACGAGAAGGATATTCATGGGATCTCCACTGGTTATGTATGAGTCGGACGAACGCGAGCCACGATGGCGCGTAGGGTTGGACGCGTCAAGCAACCAACGAATGCACTAGGACATACGCTGTCCGACCTAGGGTGAATTCGGCTGCAGCTCAACTCTGGTTGGCAAGATCTACTACGGTAGAGCCTGGAGAAGTCGAGCGCGCGTGATCTGCTATTGCCGGAGGAGAATTGAGCAATGGAAGCCGTATGGGGAGCATGAGTTTCGAGAATAGCACAGAGCAATGCGCACTACGCGAGATAACAGTGCTTGGGGTAGGTGTTGCAAATCCTCGAAAAAGCCGAGAAGAGAGTTACCCCCACTCACGTTCCCCCAACGTCTCCTCATCCCGTTTTACCTTGATGAATTCACGCGGCGCGATTTGCAGTCTGTCGATGACTGCCCTCAATGCACTGACGATATCCTCTTGGCTCTTGAATCGTTCCGCTATCATTTTCTGTTCGCTATCATTTCGTCGGGAAATTGCAGATAGCATCGCGCGGGCGAAGACTGGTGCCATCGGATCGTTGTGGGTTGTTTCCCCCCCGAAGTGATAGTCTTCAAAGGAAGCCTTGAGCTGCTTGAAAGCGCTATTTATACCCTTCGTCATCGATGGCGGGGTTCCGCCATTGTCGAATGTGCATGCTGCTGCTGCCAGGAATTCGCGAGCGGCATTGTTCGCACGGAGATCCGAATCGCGGCACGCGCCGCCAGGCTCAAGCGTACATAGGTACTTGGCATGTCGAACGAATCCAAGATCGCATGCATCCGCTGGTAGCAGGTCGCCTTCGTAAAGGACTTCAAGGCAATAGTTGCCATTCCAGTGGTGCGTATCGTTAATTTTGTCATGCCACCAAGGGCCGCCACCTGTGGTTGGATCATATTCAGTTAGATCCATTGGTTCGGATTTACCATTGCAGACGCGATACCACGTCGTTGGGTCATTCTTTGTCAGCAGTATCCGGCAGGCTGTCGTCTTCGTGTAGCTCATTGTGCCGACCCAATAATACCGCATACCCTCGATTAGATCGCGCCAGTTATAACGAAATTCTACGTTTCCATAACGCGACCCTTCGGCCCCATCCCAGTCGTTTGGTGAAAGCCACACCACATGGATTCGTGTTTCGTTGAGACGGCTCTTATCATATACGGGACGTGCGCGGATTAGGCCGTCGTCCAGGATCGCGACCGCGTGCCGGATGTGCGTAACATGACATATCTCGTCAAGCTTAGAATAATCTTCCGGTTTGCACCCAAACTCTGACCACGATGTTCGGTTCTCTTCAGTCATTGGCCTTGTCCCAGCAAAGAATCCCCTCAATAATACTGCTTCACGTACCCATACGCCTTCTCGAACAGCTCCACATCCTGGTGAAGCTGATACTTGAGCAGCGTCTTCCGCAGCGCTTGTTTCACCTCGCGCTCCCCAGCGCTCGTCTTCTGCCACCCGGGGAACCTTACGAGCCGTACGATTCCGTCGATGTCCGCTACGATTCGCTCCACAACCACGGGCGTCTTTTCGCTCTGGACCTGCTCGAAGAGCTGCGTCAGCGCCGCTTTCCCCAAATCTTCGTCCTCACTCGGAGGCATGTCGCGTTCGGCGGCGACCACGTCGCGCGCAATCGCGAGCAGCTCCTTCAGGAACTCGACACTGTCGGCGAGCCCCTTGTCGAAGCGGTCCTTCAACGCCTCGAGCCGTTCCGACAGAGGCCGGAACGTCGGGTTCTGAGCATGCTTGCGCAGCCTGGTCGTCAGTTTGATCTCCACCTCGCGTACCTTCTTCGGCGACCCAAGCACAACTTCGAGCACGCTCTCGTCCAGCACAAGCGTCTCCAGGTCGTCGCGAATCGCGTCCACGTGCACGTTTTGGTGAATCAGCTCGATCGTTTTGGCTCCAAGCGCATGCCAAATGAGCCGGCCCGTGCCGCTCGTCGGCTGCACCGACACGTACACCTGCGACAACCAACGGTAGTCCACTTCGTACGCTTGGAGCATGGGATCCGGCGAAAGCGCCTCCCAGATCCTTCCGAGCACGCTGTACTCCGCCGCGAATGCGTCGCGCACGTCGTTGTTCGGCAAGCAATCCTGCGCCGCCATCAACCCCTCGTAGCCCGTTTTCGTTCGGTCCACGCCCGGGAAAAACGCCAAGCATTTCTGCATCGCCGCGGGCAGTTTGTCCGCTACGCCCACGATGCTCGACACGACCGACTGAAAGCCTTTCTCATCGAATTCCAGCGCCTTCGCCACATCGTCGAATACGCCTAGGTAATCCACCACGAGCCCGAGCGTTTTGCGATCTCCGTACGGCCGATTCGTCCGGCAAATCGCCTGGAGCAGCGTGTGATCACGCATGGGCTTGTCCAGGTACATCGCTTGTAAAATCGGTGCATCGAAACCTGTCAGCAAGCGTGCCGTGACAATCAGGATTTGCAGCGGATCGTTTGCGTCGCGGAACCGATCGAGGATCTTTTCTTCCTCGTCGCGCGTCCGGTCGTACGGCTTGTATTTTTCGCCTTTGCCCGTCGCGGAAATGATAACCTCGCTCGCTTCGGGCGGAAAGTGTTTGTCCAGTTCCGCCTTGTAGAGCAAGCAGCATTCTTGGTCGAACGTCACGACCATCGCCTTGAAACCGTGCGGCGCCACTTTCGTTTTGTAATGCTGCGCGATGTCCGCACAAATGCCCGATATGCGTTCGGGCACTTTTACGAACACCGCCATTTTCGCCCCGGCTTTGGCCAGGTTATCCTTGTCGAGGTCGGATAGGCTGCCCGTCAATTCTGCGTACGCCTGGTCGATGGCTGCTTTGTCGATGTGCAATTCCACGAGCCGCGGCTCGAAGTGCAGTTTCAGCGTCGCTCCGTCGCGAAGCGCATCTTCAAATCCGTATCGGCTCATGTACCCGTGCGTGTCTTCCTTGGCGCCGAACGCGTAATACGTATTTCGGTCCCGCCGGTTGATCGGCGTGCCCGTGAGGCCAAACAAGAAGGCATTCGGCAGCGCTGCACGCATTTTGATGCCCAGATCGCCCTCTTGCGTCCGGTGCGCTTCGTCGACCAACGCGACGATGTTGTCCCGCGGATTCAGCACCCCTTCGGCCTCGCCAAACCTAAAGATCGTCGTGATGATGATCTTGCGCGTATCTTGCGTGAGCATCCGCTGGAGTTCGCTGCGCGTTTCCGCTTTGACCAGGTTGGGAATGTCGGAAGCGTGGAACGTCGAGCTGATTTGCGCGTCGAGGTCGATTCGGTCGACGATGATGATCACCGTCGGGTTTTTCAGGTCGGGCGTCATCCGCAGTTTTTGCGCGGCGAAGACCATCAGCAACGATTTGCCCGACCCTTGAAAGTGCCACAAGAGCCCTTTGCGCGGTTTGCCCGCGACAACTCGATCCACGATGGCGTTTGCGCCTTCGTATTGCTGGTATCGGCAAACCACCTTGATGCGACGTTTTTTCTTGTCCGTCGCGAATAGGGTGAAGTTGGCGAGGATATCCAAGAGCACCCGCGGATCGAGCAGCCCGCGAGCCGCTTTCGCCACATCCGCCAGCGTCCCGGTAGCCGGGGCATCGTCCGTGCGCCACGGGCCCCAAAGATTCACCGGCATGCGAATGGCGCCGTACCGCAAGTCTTTGCCTTCGGTGGCGACGCTTAGAATGTTCGCGACGAAGAGTTCGGGCACGTTCGTTTCG
>CAZETM010000435.1:0-8118 GCA_964514885.1 uncultured Polyangium sp.
CTTCGACGACAGGACCACGCGCAACGATACTGCCGTCAACGTGCCAATGCTGGCTATCGACAGGAACATCACCAGGCTCGAAGTATTGGATCTTCGAGTCGACATAGACATAACGCTTGTCGCCAATGACGAGTTCCTTCATCGCTTCAAGCACGCGCTTGGTGAGCGGACCCGCTTCAGCAATGGCCTCGTCGAGCGGACACCAACAGAATACGACGCTATCGGTGCGGACCTCTTCTTGCGTGGGAACCGGCAAGACCCGCTCGACGATATACACGTTCGGGAACGTGGCTTCGAATTGGGCAATCGGCCGCGAACCGTCGGCCGGATATGACTCGAGCGTCTTGGGCGCCATTTCATCGACGACGGGTGGCGGCGCAATCGCAACTTTTGCCGATGTTCGGCGACGGGTCGAGCCGTGATAGGCACCTTCGCCGGTGAACGGAACCACCTTTTGAGTGTCGACCGTGTGCTCGCGTCGAAGATGGATGAGATCGTTCATAGGAATTCGAACATTGCTTGGAAGTATTGCAGTTTGTTGCGCGGATCTTTCGAGAGTCGAATGACCTCGTCGACACGATCGAGCAAATGTTCGGATTGATTACCCGTCGGCTGCGTCGACGAATATCGTTTCGTGAGTCCGGCCGCTTGATTGTATACGACGTTATCGATTACGGCGCCGACTTTGTCGAGCACCGGTGGTAGACGCGCCCAATCGTGCTCGATGAAGAAGCTCTCCGCGCCCCAACGGAGATAGAAGCCGAGCTTCTCCATGCGAGGGAGCCAGGGCGGATCACCGATCTGCCAGAAGCCGCGACCGCACAAGAGATGTTGGGAGTGTTCGACAGCGCTGCCGTGCTGGTCAATGTGATAACGAGAATATTTTTGCACGATGGAGTCGAGGAGGAGGCGCGATAATTTAGCCCCGCGTTCTTCCTTGGCGACGACAAAGTTCGCGATATGGTGATAACCGCGCGGCTTGAAGCGATCGATCTCGGGGAAGCGGAATCTGTCGAACCACTTGTGAGCGGGGTTGTCGCGGTCGGGTTGCTCGAAATCGACGGTCTCTTCGATTGTAGAGTGCCGGAGGTTGTTGTATCGGCCGGTAAAAAAGAAGACGGTGTCTTTGCTGCGACCGACGAGGATCGTCGCGAGGATCTCGCTCTTATCGCCGATGCGGCGCGAAAGAACGAAACGATGCCCGGTAACACCCCAGATATGCGCGACACCGTAGGGCGAGATGATCTCGAGTTGCACGCGGCGCACGACATCGATCGGGAGATGCCCGCCAAGATCGTTGCGCGCGTCTTCGAGCGAGCGACAGAGCAGTGACGAGATCGCACGTGCGATCTCCGGCACGGCACTCGAGACGATGCCGAGTTCCATGTTGTCGTGAAGCGCGACGTAATTGGGCTGCGTGGGTGCAACCGAGCCTGCGTATCGCACGTACGCGTCGCGTAAGACCGCGGTGGAAACGAAGCGATCGTCTGCCTCGAGGTTGATGTACTTTTCGAGCGTGCGACCCGCCATCCGGCCGTCGCGGCACTGCGTGATCGCGTCGATGATCTTGGCCTCGAGCTCTGCATCACGCCGGCCGGTCAGCGATGTCTTCGGAGAGTAGCCCGGGTCGTCGTACGTGGTGCCGAGCTCGGTGACGAGGTTGCGATCGGCGCCAGCATCGAGGAGCCGTTCGACGATCTCGATTTGCCCGCGACGCTGCGCGAGGATCAACGCCGAGTAGCCGTCGGAGTTCTGGATGTCGAGTTCTGCGCCGACCTTGATGAGCACGCTCGCGAGTTCGGCACGGCCTTCGCACGCTGCGCGGATGAGTGGCGTATTGCCGTCGCCGTTCTGCGCGTTCAAGTCCGCGCCGGCTTCGATCAGCGTCACGGCGATGTCGTGATACCCCTCGCTGACGGCCCAGGTCAGCGCCGTATCGTTGCGCTCGGCGAGCCGCAGTTCGAGTCGATCGCGATGCAGGTTCTTCAGGACTTCGTGGAGCTTGTCTGGCCGGTGCATCAAGTCGAGGAAGGATAGCCGGTAGTCGCATGTCACGGCAAGAAGTTAGGCGTGTCGCTGCGTCGAAGCTCGCCCATCGGTGCGCGAAGACGAATCCGAACAGCTCGCGCATGGCTTGCGGCGCGCATGGCGCACGTCTACGTTCGCGACGCTGGCATTGATGGTGAGTGCACGCATGGGAAACGTTTAAATGCTCCTTGGCGCTCTTTCCGAGCTTCTGGAGAACTTTGTTCAGCAAGTCCTTGGTCATGTCGAGGCTCTCCGGAGGATCGCCCCCCTCCTCGCCAAGCCGCAACGCCTCGCGGAACGTCGATTCCGCTTCTTCGTATTTCTGACGTTCGAGCAATACACGGCCCAGCGTGTGCATCGTGATGCCGCGTTGCGCTGAGGTCTCGCCACCCTCTTCCAATAGCCGTAAAGCTTCGCGAACCGTCGATTCTGCTTCTTCGTATTTTTTGCGCGTAAATAAGATTTCCCCTAGTCCATGGGTAATCCTGCCGCGGTTCACGGCGTTCACCTTTCCTCGTTGCGCAAATTGCAGAGCATCCCGCAACGAGGCCTCCGCACGCTCCAGTGCACCTTCCGAAAGCTCTAAGCTTCCGCGGGCATACCAATAGGCCGCATGCATTGACGCGCTGAAAAAGCCCACGTTGATGCGGCGCTCGGCTGTTTGAAGACGCTCTCGTGCTCGCGCCAGTTTGCCTTCCTCGGCATCCTGAAATACCCCGTTGAGCTCGTTCCAAAGTGCAATCTCGTTCTCGCGATCATTTTCCTGAAAAAGGGCACGTTGCCCAGTTTCTCGAATTGCTTCACGAACCCGATCGGCCCACGCCACGGTAAGTTGCGCGTCCGTGGGCAATCGAGCTCCCGTCGCAAAAATCCCCTCCCACAAAACGTTATGCTCGAGATACTTGGCCCATTGCTGCAATTTTTTCTCCCGAAGCAAACCCTGAGCTTGGAGGCCACTCAAAATGATCGTCGCGTCGGTCCCGAGCTTCGATTGGGCAATGTCAAATCCTTTCGTCGCCATCCAGGTCAATGCACATAATTCCGCGGCTGGGCGCAATTCGAGCTGCCGGATCAACATGCGTTGCAAGATTCGTTTCCGTTGTTCTTCGGGCGGGTTTTTCTCGAGCTGTATCTCGATGAGCGCATTCACGGTTTCCAACACATCGATCGGGTTTTGCAACGTCTGCACGAAATCCCCAATGAGTCGCCAACCGTCCATGCGGAGCGCGAGCCGATCCGCTACTTCGTCGTAAAGATCTTCGGCCCTATCCGTCACGTCGCGCGTGAGCGCGAGCAACGTTCGCAATTCTTCACCACCCCCAGGATGCACATTGGAAACAGCAACATACTCGAACGATCGAATCACGGGATGCTCGACGATTTCGCGTAAATCGACACCTTTTTCCCGTACCTTCACCACCAAAAGAACACCACTGGATCCGCGCTGCCCGAGGATATGCTCCAAATAGCGTCGGCTTGGATCGAGCAGCATCGTGTACCAATCGACCTCCACGCGCGGCACGAGGCGATCTGTCATGACCTGATGATAAAACGCCAAAATGATTTCGTGGTCCCCCGAGGCAATGGCTCCAGGTAAAACCAACGGCGCTCCATCCGGCGCGTAAAAGCGATACTCGGGAGCCATCAATCCGAGTAAGTGCAGCGGACGCACGGCTCAGGAACCTCGCAATCGAGCAGCCATGGTCGGGCGTAACAGATCGATCAGCGGGTCCAGGCGATAGCCAGCTTCTTCACGAAAACGATCGACCGGGATGAGTAGTCCGATTCTCACGAACAGTTCGAATTCGTCTTCGGCAATGGTTTTACCGTCGCGTATCGTATCCGTCTTGAGCCGCCCAGTGAGCAGATCCGAGCGTTGCACTTCGTTTTTTCCGCGTGTCGAACAGCGATCCACGATGTGCGCCAAACGCACGAGCAATTCGTCGTCCACACCGGGAACGATGGCCGCTCGCTGTACGACTTCGATCAGTGCCGCGTCCGTACACCAATCGTTGGCGTTTTCTGCTGGCCAATGGCCAGAACGCAGAAACCCTTGAATCCAGCGCAAAAGCACCAAAGGATTGCCGGTGACTGTCGTGAGCTTGCTCAGCGCATTTTGCACTTCGGGCCGGCGAAATCGCCCCCGATCGTCGGTGCTGGCCGCATCCAAACGCCGCTCGACAATGGCGAGCAGTCCTTTTTCATCGAGCGGGCGTACCGTGAAAGCAGCATCCATTTCGCGCCGTAAATCATCGAATAACATTTCGGTACGCATGTGGACAAGGCCCACGCAAGGCTCGACATCCAAAATGGCCTTCAGTGCAGGCTTCATGTTCGCCAAGTCGGACGTGTACGCTTGATCCAAATCGTCGAAAAAAACCAAGACCATCCACGGCGTCGTATCGTGAATTTTTTGTAGCGTCGTTTTGAGCGCCGTGTGCAAAAGGTCATCCGTGACGTTTTGCGTTCGACCCGATGTCGCTGCGTGTTGCCGACTTTCCTCCCAAGAAAACGACGAGGATGATTTGAGAGCTGCGAATAAATCGACGCCCAATGACGCCCCAATACCATATTTTGTATTGAGCGTATTGACCTGTCCTTCGGAGATTTGATCGTTCGTCGCCAATAAAGCAAGCTCATCCAGCCACTTCGCCAACATTCCGCCTTTATCCCCGAGGCTCGGCAAAAGCGGTTTGGCATTCTCGACCAAACCGCTGGCAAGTGACTTCAAAAAACGACGAAATCCAATCGAGCGGCCGTTGACCTCGACACGGATGACGCGGTCCTTGTGCCGCTGCGCAAAATTCTTCGAAGCAACGCTGGTCAGAATCGACTTGCCCACGCCCCTATCGCCGAAAACGACCAGGCGGTAACGCCGAGCATTGCTTTGGAACAGATCCTCGAGCATCTCATCGAGTTGCTTGGATTCATTGTCCCCGTTCGCGAATAGCCGAGGTTCAATGGAGGTCGGAGTCAACCATGCTGTTCCGATCGAGGTACGCATGGCGGGCAGAATGCTAGTCTTGATGAACAAGTCAACATTTCAACGACCCGCGGGTTGCATTCTCCAACGTTCAAGATTCATGGTGTCGGCGTTGAGACTGCTTTGTCGAAGATCGCATCCGTGAAGTCGGCGTTCGAGAGGTCACTACGCAGACACACGTGTGCGTCGATGGGTTTAGCCGTTCGATGCCGTAGTCGATGCGAGTGGGGAGTCAGCTCTGTTACGGCATTTTCTCATAGAGGCCTCTTTTGGCTCGGAAAGCGATAGTCAGGAGGCTCTCGTTTTGTTGAATTTCCTTAACAAACATGTCGACCAAGGGGGTACGACCGAACTTAGGTGCTCTTGCAAGCGTGACATGTGGGGGTCCGAGCGAGCTGAGTGTGTCAGGTCAACGTGACCTGTGGGGGTAAGTGCGAGCTTAGGGGGGCAGGTCAACGTGACCTGTGGGGGTAAGTGCGGACTTAGGGGGACAGGTCAACGTGACCTATGGCACTCAGCTCGGTCCGATGGCGACAGGTCAAGGTTGCAGGGGTGCCTCTGACCGGACTGACCCCCTGGGTACGACTTTGTCAACGACGGTGCAACGAGGCATCAGAACGCGGGTAAGGATACGGAAAGCTGGATCTCACGAGACGCGCTTGACACGCCAAGTTCGAAAATGGCACTTTGTTCGCCCTTAGCGCGCGAGCGGCTGGAAGAGCTGCAAGAGCTGGTGGAGAGAGTAATCCGATTGCGACCCGTGAAATGATGAAGGCCCTCTTCGCAGAGGGCCTCACCGTTACTCGCCTCGACCGGCCGAGTCGAGGCGTTCTACTTGAAGGAGTTGCCACCCCGAACAGAGCGTTCGGGGTTAGGGTTGGCAACTAAGCGTCCCCAGCGGGATTCGAACCCGCGTAGCAGCCTTGAAAGGGCTGAGTCCTGGGCCGGGCTAGACGATGGGGACGAACGTCTTGCTGAACGGGCGCCGAAACTAGCCCCGGTTCCGCAAACGCGCAAGTCCTTTTTTTAACTATTTTTGGTGTCCAGGATCGCTTGATCCACCACCCCAACCCACCAAGCCCACCACATTCCACCAAATCGTAACATTTGATCGAATGCCATCTAACCTTCCACACACGAACGTTACCGATTACACATCCAGCAGCATCGCCCCCCCGCCAGGAATCCACGCCCCAGCGCTCGATGCAACCTCGGCCAGCTTCGCTACGGCTTCTGCCCCGTAGATGCATCACACCGACCTGCGTCGGCACGTAGCCGCACTACCTCCGAACGCATCGCCGAAAGCTCCCGCTCCAGCGTCTCCAGACGCTTGTCCTGCACCTGAAGCGCCGCGATCGCCATGCTCGTGTACCCGTACAAGTCCACTCGCTCCCCGCTCTCCGATACCGCGATGCTCTCCGGCATGTCGTCAATCAAGAACCCCACATGCCGCCGCGACGAATCACCCTCCGCCTTGTAATGCCAGCTCGATAGCCGCATCGTCGTCGCCTCCTCCGCAATCGCCGCAACCTCGACATCCGATAGGTATTGCAGGTTTTTCTTGTGACTCACCCGCGATATCGGACAACCACCAGGATTGTCCTTCGGATCGCTCGTCGCGCAAATCAACAATTCCCCACACGTACTACCCGACGGCCAACACGTCACTTCCGCCGTCGTGCACGCTGTTCCAGCCGTCTCCGTCGTACACGGCATCACCCCAGCCGGAGCCATGGGTCCACCGTCGGGCTCCATACACACCGGATCCCCACACGTCGTGTACCATTGCAACATTCCGCTTCCGCCACTTCCACCAGCACCACCGCTTCCTCCACCACCACCCTCGACCTTGGTTTCACACCCCACGCCAACCGTAATGGCCAATGCCCCAAGCAAACTGATTCCCATCCAAAGACGCTTATGCATATTCCTTCTCCTCAACACGTAGCTCTCGCGGACCACGCCCGCTCTCTCAATCTATCCGCTATCCACCAACATTGATACTGCTAATACGTTCAGTTTATTCCACCCATTCAACGCTCGCCAAACAGCTCACCGCTCTGCTATCTTCCGCCGCGTAATGTCCAACCCGCGCGATTGTCCCTGCTGCTCCGGTCTCCCATACGCCAACTGCTGCGCCCCTTATCACCGAGGCGACCAGGAAGCCCCCAACCCCGAAGCCTTGATGCGCTCGCGCTACGCCGCGTACTGCAAAAAGCTCGCCCCTTATATCCAGCGCACCATTCATCCCGAACACGACGATCATCGGCGACCCGAACCAGACCTCCTACGCGAAATCCGCGAAGCTACTTCAACGCTTCGATTCATGCGCCTCGCAGTCCTGGACAAACGAGATGCCAATGAACACGGCGTTGCACAAGTGTTGTTTTTTGCTCGAGTCTTCGAGAAAGGGCAGAATCGCTCGTTCATCGAATTGAGCGATTTTCGTCACGATCACGTGGGCTGGCGCTACCTCCGTGGCAAACAAATCTCCGCCGCCCGAGTCCCCAACCCAGAACAACTCGACATCCCAGCCTTCGAAGCGGAATTTTTTAAGACCGCGACAATCGTGAAGTGAGCCAACCAGCCGCCCGCCTTCCACCAACTGCGCCCAGAACGCACGCCCGATCGTTCTCCACGACACTGCTTGCGCCAGCGAGCCCCCGTTCATCACGAAAATCAGCAATCCCCATTGGACGATGAGACGCTCTCGGGTACAGTTCCACTCGAGATGCAAACATCGACCCCGCAGCGACTAGCGACCATCCTGAAGCGCGAACTCGGCGCCTCGAATGTCGACATCATCCGCGCCGATGAGTATTCCGACGACAATGCAGGCCTGTCCTGGGACATCGGCCGCGGAAAAAAACTCGTCGTGACCTTCGAATCGCTGCCCGTCGACCTCGCGGAAAAACGCCAGCGACTCGCCACACTCGTCGATTCATTCGCAGATCTGTTCGCCGACGTCGCCGCTGATGTGCCCACTCGCCGCCCCGAGCCAGCCGAAGCGCTCAAAGCCGAACTCAATGCCCTCGCAGGACGCGCCGGAGCCGTCTGCGCCCTCATCATCGATGCCGCGTCGCCCATCATTTGGAGCGCCTCGGATG
>CAZETM010000436.1:0-8117 GCA_964514885.1 uncultured Polyangium sp.
GCCTTGGATGCCATGCGGATGGGGCTCCTGTTCGTGCGTCAATATCACCCCCGCGTTCCCACGATGCAACTTCGCTGCGCGTAGCGATCGCAAGGGAGTTTCATCCACCGCTTGACGCTCGCCGAGCTTTCAGGCTTTGCACTTCGCCATGTCCTCGGGACCGTCCACGCGCACGCCTTCTGGCCCGACGAAGTCGCCTCGGCGGCGCGCGAGCAAGTCGGCGCCCGGGACTTCGAGCCGTCGTTTGCGTCGTCTTCAGCAGCATCCTCGCGCGGTCTTGTTCGCGCTGGCAGGTGCAGGCGGTGCAGCGGTGGCGGTGCTGTTGGGCCTCGTTTTGGGCTTCGGTTCCCTCGATGGGCCGGCTCGCGGCGGGGCAGTGGAGGTGGATTGGCCCGCGGATGTCGATAGTGCTCGTGCGGCGGCAATTCTTTCCGGTCTCGGGCTCGTGCACAGCGAAGGCGCGATGGCGATGTTCCTGCGCATCACTGGAGGCACAGGTGGGTTTGTCCCGGGACCGCATCTGCTTCCAGAACGGTACGATCCATGGGATCTGGTGAGGATTCTCGAACGTTCGCCCCGGCGGCCGACCGTACGGGTGCCGATTCCCGAGGGATTTCACCGATTCGATATTGCCGCGCGACTTGAAAAACTCGGCATCGTGCCCAAAGATGCGTTTTTGCGTGCCAGCACGGACGCGCAATTGCTTGGCGAGCTAGGAATCGTCAAAACGGGCGGTGGAGTTGCCGAGAGCGCCGAAGGATATTTGTTTCCAGCAACCTATGACCTTCCCGTAGATAGCGATGCTCGCGAGGTCGTGCGCCGAATGGTGGGCGAGTCGGATCGTCGTTTCGCGACGTTATCGAAAGAGCGTGCCCAGGGACTGACGCAACTTCAAGCCAATTTGGGTTTTGGTCGTCGTGAGATTCTGATATTGGCGTCGATTGTCGAAAAAGAAGCAGCGGCGGCGGAAGAGCGTCCCATCATTGCCAGCGTGTTTCTCAACCGATTGCAGGATCCATTGTTCAAACCCAAACGATTGCAGTCGGATCCGACGGCGATGTATGCGTGTTTTGCCGAACCGGATGTCGTTCCTGCGTGTGCGGGTTTTACGGGAAAAGCCTCGCCAGCCATCAACCGTGATCCGCGCAATCGTTACAGTACGTACGTGATCGACGGGCTGCCGCCGGGACCGATTGGAAACCCTGGCGAGTCAGCGGTCGATGCGGTTCTTGCGCCGGCCGTGACCAAATATCTATACTTCGTGGCCAAAGGCGGTGGCCGGCATACCTTCAGCGAGGCGTTCGAGCAGCACAATGAAGCGGTGCGCAAACTTCGCGCGACGCCGACGAGTCCAGAAAAAACAGAATGAACAAAGACATGAAGAATATGGCTATGGTTTGTCGAGGAATTGGTGCGTTGGTCGTGGTGGTGCTCGCGAGCGCTTGTTCTGGTGCATCCGCGCCCGATGGATCCGCGGCAGCTTCGAATGCAGGAGCGACTCCGAGCGTGGCAGTTGTACCGCTTGCAGCAACACCGGCGACGGTAAATTCGGCATTGCCGCCTGCGCCTTCCACATCTGCGTCAGCCGAAGCGCCGCCCGTGCCATTACCGAGTGCTTCCGCGGCGGCTGCTCCTGCGCCTGAAGAAGCACCGCTGCCGAAAGTAAAAGTGAAAAACATTGGCATGCACATTGGCGGTGGCCCGAATGACGATGTGACCAAGGAGCCAATCAAGCGATCGGTGGAGCCGCATTTCGATGCGTTCCGTCGATGTTTCGCGAAAGTGGACGATGCCGAAAAAGGTGGGGATTTCGGCGTGGATGTACTCATTGAAGGTGCGGGAGGCAAGGCAAAGATCACGCACCCGCGTACGGCGCTCAAAGGCGCTGGCTTCGAGGCGTGTGTCGTGGCGGTATTCGAGGCCATCGAATTTCTCAAGCCGAAAGGTGCCAAGAAAACGATGGTGAGTTATTCGCTTCGATTTACGCCGTGAGCAAAGCCATTCGTTCCTCAGCATTACGTCGCAGCCTTTGGAGCTTGGACCAAGCGGTGCTACGCGCCAGACCATGCCGCATGGCGACTTCGTCGACGGTTGCGCCATCGATCAAGTAATCGCATAACATCTCTCGTTCCGCGGTAGTCATTTCCGCTAATACAGCGACACAGATTTGACGCCGCTGCACGGCATCTTCCGGCGTGGGCTCGTCCGCGTCGAGTGTGAGTATGGGGAAAAGCTGACGGATCTCTTGGCGACCTTGATCCAAACGGCGAAAGTTCATTCCCACGCGCCACGCAATTCCCACGAGCCACGAGCGCTGTCGCCCATCACCCGCAGGACGCTGCTGCCAGCACTGCTGTGCCACGAAAAACGTCTGCTGCACCAAATCGTCCGCATCCGCGCCAGCAATGCCAAGCTTCCGCAAACGCCGCCGAACATGATCGACATGGTAGACGTAAAACCCCTCGTCGAGCTCCCAATCGTCACCCTGCACTCCACTGACTTCACGAGGTTTCCGGGTCATGCCCCCGGTCTTGTTCAGGAGTGCCGATATCGAAGTGTTTTTTTGGAAAAATTAGTTACGGGGCAAACGTAAAGTGCCCGGTAATCTTGGAAGTCATAGAATTTCTGGAATTGCGGGCCTGCTTGGATCAAGCTGTTCGCCGCTTCGTTGTTTTCTTTTTCGCGGATGGTTTCGCCCCACCGGTGCGCTCCACCAATACTTCCTTCGCTACCGCCAATGCGCCGCGCACGCCAATGAGCGGATCGGTGACCAGTACGATGGGAATTTGAGACATCAAAGCCGAAAAACGGCCCTTCGATCGAAATCCCTCCAGGAACAACTCACGCCGGGCCGATACGATATGCCGCGCAATATTGCCCGCCACGAAGACTCCGCCGAGCGCCAAACCTTTCAGCGCCAAATTGCCCGCCTCGGCTCCATACAACGTTGCAAACAAGTCCACGGCCTTCGTCGCCGGGCGGTGCGCATCGGACAAACCCAATTCAGCAATGGCGGCATTGCGATCGCCTTCAGCCAGCTTGCGCGCCACCGTTTTCGGTTCTCGTCCCGCCTTCGACGAAAAGAAATCGTACAATGCGCCCAGGCCGTCTCCCGATAACACTCGCTCGTAGCTGATGTGCTCCGGGTACCTGTGCGATAAAAATTGCCACAATTCCACTTCGAGCGCATTTCGCGGCGCAAAGTCCGTGTGTCCTCCCTCGGTCGGAACCACCAAATGCTTGTCGCCATTCCACACGAGCAGCGCTTCGCCGAGCCCCGTTCCTGCCGCAATGACCGCCAAGTCTTGCCCCGCGGGAGACGCATTCTTTCCTGCGAGCGGCACGGCGATATCCGCTGACAAATGTAAACACCCACGCGCTGCCATCGCTAAATCGTTCGCGAGCACCACCTGCGATACGGACAAACTTCGTGCCAGACGCGTCGCATCGAGGCGCCAAGGCAAGTTCGTCACGGTCGCCGTTTGACCTCGAATCGGTCCTGCCACACCGAGCACGGCGATGGCCGGATGCGGATGATCCGCTCCGGCCAAAAATTGCAATGCAATGTCGTCAAACGTCGCATACTCGCGACTCGGAAGCACGGCCTCGACCAGCAGCCGTTTGCCCTGGCCATCATAGAGCGATAACCGAGTTCGAGTGCCCCCGATGTCCCCGACGAGAATGGAGGAAGGTGCGGAACGCTTATTCATGTCGTCGTCTGCCGTACGAAGAAAAGGCCCAGAATGCAAGCGCTAGACAGTGCCTTAGGAAGCTTGTTGTACGTGCCGATCGAAAAGCCACGTGATCTTGCCTCGTGCACGGCGCAAAAGCCGCGCAGGCACAGCGTCCTCCGGGCCATCCATGAATGCCGCGGCTACGGGCGCGCGCTTTTGCGCCCCGCGTGCCAGTACCAGGACAAACCGAGCTTCGCAAAGCACCGGCGCCGTCAAACTCAAACGCGCTTCGATGCCACGCTCCGGCTGAGGCTCGATCGCCACCACCAATCGATCATCGATCGCCACCGTACCGGTGCCTGGAAACAGCGACGCCGTATGGCCGTCATCGCCAATCCCCAAGGTGAGCACATCGAATGCCACGGCACTTGCGACACCAAACGTGCGGCGAAGCAGGCGCTCGTATCGTGCGGCTGCGGCGCCAAGATCCGTCGCGTCCGCCTCCATGCGATGGATCCGATCCGCATCGACCCGCACGAGCTGCAAGTCCTCACTCACGACGCGAAAGTTTGAGCGCAAATGATCCAAAGCGACCGCTCGTTCGTCCACCCAAAACCAATCGATTCGATCGAGCGGCAGCGAGTACTGCGCCAATTTGCGATACACCGGCCCGGGCGTCGTGCCTCCAGAAAGCGCTACGTACGCTCGTCCTCGCGTCCGTACGGCTTCATCGATCGCGCGCGCTAAAAGCTCTGCGCCCAGCGCCGCATGCTCCGCTTCGCTTTCCGCCGTCACGACGTCCCACCCGCTCGACTGCAAACTCATCGACCGCTCCATTCGGCTGCCATCACCAGCGATTCGCGATAGATGCGATCACTCTCCGTTGCGTCGATGGCTTTGACGAGCACCCAGTCCGCACCCCTGCGACCCATTGCGTGCTCATGCGCCGACTCGCGCGCTCCGCTGCGATGCCAACACACCTGACTCAAGTTCTCCTTGCGACGCGTGCAGGCTAGCGACAAGGGCACGTCACCCAAGAACGCGTCGATCCATACGCCAGTCAATTCGCCCGGTTGAAGCTCTTCATGAGGCTCGTCCTTCAGCTCGATCGCTACGGGGTTGTCGTGGCGATCTCGAGCTTCCAGACGTGTATCGAACGCCCATCCGAGCCTCGCTCCGAGCCAGCCGAGCAGAAGCGCCGCGGGTTCCGTGGCACCTCCCGGGGTTCGTCCAACTGTAACTCGACGGATGCCGTCGAGCGCGCCCAGTGCATCGTCGAAGAACCGCGCTACCAGCTCGCGCCAGGTGTACGTCCGGACGAACTGGCGATCGCCAAGGGGGCACTTGGCCAAAGCAGCAAGCTCGGCGATGCGGGTGACGCTCGTATGTGCGGTGTCGACAATGAGTCGATCTGCTCGTGGGACGAGCGCGCTCACGAGAGTGCGCGGAGCTGCGCGACCAACCTCGACGATGAGCGGCACTTCAGGCAACGACAAAGCTCCCACGATCGAGCCTGCACGCTCGCAAGCCATCGCTCCGAACACAAGCTCCACCCAGTCGTGACAAATCGGTTCGGAGCCACCGTCGAGACGACACGCCATACGCACGTCGTGATCGAGATCCCACGGTGCCAAACGACCATCGACGGTCAGGACAAACGCGCGTCCAGGATGTGTCTCTGCAAGCTCGCCAGTCGTTTCGCGCGCGCGCTCGACATCGGCTTGGGTCGTCACGATGGCGTAGGTCATCGTCGACGAACGCACCTTGGTCATGGGCGTGCCCGACTGTTCGTCCGGAGTGGACCAGAACGCTGTCAACTCCGCCTCGATGCGCCCGAGGGCTTCGTTTACGGGCAGCGCCGTCACGGGCGCCTCCACGAGTCTCCTGAGTCGAGCAGGCGATCGGCTTCACGCGGTCCCCAGCTCCCGGATTCGTAACTCGCTACGGGTGCGTCGTGCGCTCTCCATCCTTCGATGATGGGATCGATGAAACCCCACTGCGCTTCCACTTCGTCGGCACGCGTGAAGAGCGTCGCTTCGCCACGCATCGCGTCCAAAATGAGCCGTTCGTAAGCTTCGGGAGTGCTCGATCCGAACGCCGTGCCGTAACGAAAATCCATGGCGACGTTGCGCATGGACATGCCTCCACCGGGGACTTTCGTGGCGAAGCGCAAAGCGATGCCTTCGTCCGGCTGAATGCGTACGACGAGCACGTTGGGCTCGTCCTGTCCTCCAGGTGCGTCGCGGAACAACCGATGCGGCAACGGCTTGAAATGCAGAGCAACTTCAGCGGATCGTTTGGCCAAACGTTTACCGGAGCGCAGGTAAAACGGCACGCCGCCCCAACGAAAGTTGTCGATACGCAGGGACATCGCGACAAACGTTTCCGTCTTTGAATGCGGGTCGACATCGGGTTCGTCTCGGTACCCGGCGACTTTGTCTCCACGAACCGTTCCGGGTGCGTACTGAGCGCGTACGGTTCGGTCGAGCACTTCGGGTCCACGGATTGGACGCAACGCGCGGAGCACCTTGACCTTCTCGTCGCGTACGGCGTCGGCATCCCACGATGCAGGTGGATCCATCGCCATCATGGTTAGGATTTGCAGCGCGTGATTTTGCACGATGTCGCGGGTGATCCCGATCTTGTCGTAGAACTTCCCGCGTCCTTCCACGCCGATGTCTTCGGCCACCGTGAGCTGCACGTGGCTGATGTGTTGACGTGACCAGAGCGGTTCGAAGATCGTATTTCCGAAGCGGAAAACGAGCAGATTCTGAACGGTCTCTTTCCCCAAGTAGTGATCGATTCGATAGATCTGTCGTTCGTCGAGGCACGACAAGAGCTCACGGTTGAGTGCTCGGGCGCTCGCGAGATCTTCACCAAACGGCTTTTCCACGACGACGCGTTGGTAGCTCGCATCGGGCTCGGATGATTGAGGCACGACGAGCTTCGCTGCGCATAAACCTTTTACGATCGAAGGAACTTCGGACGGAGCAACCGCCAAGTAAAACACTCGGTTTTGCGTTGTGCCGCGCTCGCGTTCGAGGCGTCCAAGCTCTCCGGCGAGGCGCGCGTACGTGGCCGGATCAGTGAAGTCCCCCTGCACGTACGCTACGCCTTTCTCGAGCTCGGCCCACGTGGCGTCGTCGAGCGGTTTGCGTCTCGAGAACTTTGCGACTGCGTCGTGCATCTCGCGAGCGAAGTCGGGCTTGGGGCGTCGTGCGACACCCACGAGCGCAAAGCCACCTGGCAGCAAGCGACTCAAAGCGAGGTTGTAAATCGCCGGCAGAAGCTTGCGTCGGGTGAGGTCTCCAGAGGCGCCGAAGATGATGAGCGCGGTGGGTTTTACCGTGTGTTCATCCGGCATTCCTTCGCGCAGCGGGTTTGTCTCCCAGCCCTTCATCGCCCACTCCGATGTTGATTGCTGTTCATCCTGCTCCTCGATGCTGCGCGTCTGATGCGCGTCGTATGCACGAAGTTATCAGAGCGATCGGGCAATCGGGGTGTGCTCGTCCGATCGGAGCTCGCCGATATTTTGGCGATGGAGCTTCTGCTGACTACCCTGCCGCAACGTATGACCAACGCAGCCCTTCCGCGTGTTCTCGTGCCCCATCCGCATGTCCGTTGTGACGGAAGGATTCTTGGCGGCAGTCCACATGTCGAAGGCTCGCGCGTGCCCGTTCGTCGCTTGTGGGCGTGGCATCGAGGAGGCGCATCGGTAGAGACGCTGCTTCGGCGTTATCCGAACTTGGGTGCCGCGCGCATCCTCGATGCGCTTGCGTTCGCGTACGACAACCAAGAGCTGATCCAAGTGGACATCGATCGCGAGCAAGCCCTGTTCGACAAGCAAGGCGGACCGAGTGTTGGTGCGCGACCTCTTGCGCAACTTTCGCTTCCCTTCGAAGTGGACGCACCGTCGCGCGCGCCAGTCGTATCGATGCCGGAGCGAATCGTTCCGCAACCCAAACAACTTTCGTTCGTGCCCGAAAGAATCGTCGAGCGTGAAGATGAAGCTGCATCAGTTGAAGCACCTTCGCGCAGCAAATCGACGCGTAAACGATAATGAATTCCAGGCTCGTCACTGGATCAAAATATCTATTTACAGCCCCGCTCGCCTGATGCAGAAGGGCGCCAGTGCCGGGCGGGCTCGTTGTCGTGCATTTGGCTCGACATGAAATCGGGGGACCTGTGCGGGCACGCCATAAGGCTTGAATAAGCGGCGCAAACATATTCGCCGCCTTGATGAGGCGCCCGTCGGGTGCCGGAGGATTTTCAGATGAGCGTCAATCGTTGGAAGTTGTTTTCTATGCCCGTGTTCGTGCTCGGAATCGCGTCGCCGATGCTCATCGATTGCGGCGGCAAGATCCCGGGTGGCGTAGGCCTGCCGGGCGGCGCGGCCGCTGGGCGCAGGCCTAGCCAGAGTTTTGAGGATTGCTGGCGGTCCGC
>CAZETM010000437.1:0-1463 GCA_964514885.1 uncultured Polyangium sp.
CCCGCGTTGTCCTGTTTCTTCGTCTTGCAGGTCCAACAGCAAATCAGACACGTTCCCGCGGGCTCTTGCAACGGAATGTAATTGGCCAGAATGACCAGATTGCCACCGTCGACCCAAGCATACAGATCCGTATTGTCCGCTGACGGATCCTCGGCAATCATGGGCGCTTCGCGATGGCTCGATGCCAATGCCCCACTCGTCGTTGCCATCACTGCGATTGCCGTAACCGCGGCAGTCGTCCAAGCTGTTCTTTTCATCATGGTAAGACAAACCTCTTTCTATCGTAATGGGCTCACGGGAGAATGACCCGGAACACCCTGCCGCCGTTGGCCGAGCCATCGGCCCACGCGAACGTATTGCCGCCCTGTTTGGCGCGATGTAACCCCGCCGATTCGACGAACGTGCTAATGCCGTCCGAGAAGTACGAGGTTTCCTTCGTGGCCAAATCGACCATGATCACGACATCCGTTTGCTCGAGGGGATCGAGCGCGGAAACCATGAGTGTCGATTCATCGGCCGTGAGGGCGATTCCGCAGGGGAATCCGGCGCGAACGCCAGCCATGAGCGTCGTGGCGGTGCCACCTTTGATGGCAATGACACTACCCAATGCGTCTGCATCCTGTGCCGTGTCGCAAGCGTAAACGTCGCCATTGGCGCTCACGACCACGCCGCTCGGGTCATTGAATGGCGCTCCGGTGGCCACTGCAGTGGCCGGCCCACTGTTATCGGCTGCCACTTTGAATACGCCGCTTTTCCCATCGGTATCCGTGCCCGCGAAATAAATCACGTCTTTGCCATCGGCGGACATGATCTCCAGGCCACGGGGACGATATCCATCGGCGCCCGTGACGATATCGATTCCACCGCCATCGGCCGGAATGGTGAAAATCCGACCCGGATTGCCGCTCGGATCTTCAGCTCCAGGATCCGTGATGAACAGCGTTTTGCCATCTGTGCTCGTGGCAATATTGAGCGGCGAGACCAGTGGAGTGCCCGTCCACAAGGCTTTCGACGTCAACGAGCCATCCATTTTCGCCGCCGAAATGACGGCATTGCCGTCTTTATCGAGGCCGACGACATAGACGTTATCGCCGGTGCCGTCAGGTGTCGCATCGAAGGGGATCATGTCCATTACGGCAGTGTCCAATTGGACCTTGCCGGACATGCCACCTGTGCCTCCGCTACCGCCGCTACCGCCAGCGCCAGATCCGGTTGAGCCGGTGCTGGTTACGGGAACTTTCTCGTCTTCGCAGCCGATGGCGGCAAAGCACGTGACCAAAAGTCCCGTTGCGGCGATGAGGCGTAAGTGCCTCAATTCCCTCATATATTTCCTCCTTATGGTCACCACCCAGCCCCGCCCTTGACTTTCGCGCTACGTCCGAATGCTGCTATGCTACGAATTCAGGGAGCTACGGGTATGGTTGAGCAACCAGTAAATGCCCACAAATGGGCAACTGTATTAG
>CAZETM010000437.1:1563-8114 GCA_964514885.1 uncultured Polyangium sp.
GCGACATGTTCGACAACGCCAAACTCATCTATGCCCAAACCCTCGATGAAATTCGCGCCGCCGGTCTCTACAAGAACGAGCGCGTCATCACCACGCCGCAAGGCGCTTCGATCCGCGCATCGACCGCGCTCGGGGCCGCCGAAGGCCGCGAGGTCCTGAACTTCTGCGCCAACAACTACCTCGGTTTGTCCTCGCATCCCGTGGTCATCGAAGCAGCCAAAAAAGCGATTGACTCCCACGGCTTCGGCTTGTCGAGCGTGCGTTTCATCTGCGGCACACAAGACCTGCACAAGCAGCTCGAAGCCACCGTCAGCCGATTCTTCGGCACGGACGACACGATCCTCTACTCGTCTTGTTTCGACGCCAACGGAGGCCTCTTCGAAACGCTGCTCGGCGAAGAAGACGCCATCATTTCCGATGCGTTGAACCACGCCTCGATCATCGACGGCATTCGCCTGTGCAAAGCCGAGCGGCATCGATATCCGAACGGCGACATGGTAGCGCTTGAAGAAGCGCTCCAGAAAACCCAAGGCAAACGCATTCGAATGATTGCGACCGATGGCGTCTTTTCCATGGATGGGTACCTTGCCAAACTCGATCTGATTTGCGACTTGGCCGAAAAGTACCGCGCAATGGTGATGGTCGACGATTCGCACGCCACGGGTTTCATTGGTAAAACTGGACGCGGAACGCCGGAAGAATGTGGAGTTCTCCATCGCATCGACGTGATGACTTCGACGCTGGGCAAAGCGCTTGGTGGAGCCAGTGGTGGCTTCACGACGGGCCGACAAGAAATCATCGATCTATTGCGTCAGCGGTCGCGGCCGTATCTTTTCTCGAATACGGTGGCACCGGCGATTGTTGGTGCGTCGCTTGCCGTATTCGAATTGCTCGACAAGGAAGGCGGATTGCGTGAGCGCGTCATGCAAAACGCAAAGCAATTCCGCGAGGGAATGACGAAAGCTGGTTTCACGATCAAGCCGGGCATTCACCCCATTGCGCCGATCATGCTCGGTGATGCGCGCCTCGCCGCTGATCTGGCCTCAGCCATGCTGGAAGAAGGCATTTACGTGATTGGGTTTTCGTTCCCAGTCGTGCCGAAGGGCGAAGCGCGCATTCGCGTGCAGCTTTCCGCAGCGCACACGCCCGAACACGTCGAGCGAGCGATTGAAGCGTTTACCAAGGCCGGGAAGAAGCTAAGTATTTTGAAGTGACGTGCGTCAATACCGAATAATTACCTTTGGGTACGTCCTGATCGCCTTCTCGAACGATGCCGGATCGTAATCACGGAAATCGAACATCGTTCCTTCGCCGCGCCGCAAAATCACTTCCCAAATGAGATCGTGAATGTTCGGATCGCGCGATTCGAGCAAATGCCGAGTCACGTGCCACGTCTCGAAAATGCGGCGGCCAATGACGCTGTGCAGGCTGATGCCGTCGACAATCAATCGATCGAAGTTTTCGATGATCGCATCGCCACTCTTCAATCCGAAAAGAATCACGTCACCACCACGACGCACAGCGTGAATCGCATTGTTCACGCTCGAATTGACGCCGCTCATCTCCAGCGCCACGTCCACTCCCACGCCGTCCGTCAATTTGCGAATCCGATCGCAAAGCTCCGGGTCGCTCGCATGCGGTTTGTCCGGCGAGCCTGGTTGCGGCCGAAGCACCACGTCCGCCCCGAGCCTTCGAGCCATTTCGGCGTGGCTTTCCATCGGCTCGACACCAATGATGTAATTCGCGCCCATGGCTCGCGCGATCGCCACTGCAAAGAGCCCAATCGTTCCACATCCAACGATCGCTACGCGTTTGCCTCGCAGGTTCACCTTCGTGCACGCATGAACCGCATTGCCAAACGGCTCCTGAATCGCCGCGACCTCGGGACGTATCTTCGTGATGTCCGTACGCCACAAACCTTGCGCCGGAAGCTTCACATAGTCCGCGAAACAACCATCTTCACTAATGCCAATGATCTTGTCGTCGGCACAAACATGCGTGTCACCAATCCGGCATTGATAACATTGACCGCACACGATGTGACTCTCCGTCGACACCACGTCGCCCACCTCGAGCCCATATTGGCGTTTCGCATCGATTCCGACCTCGACCACTCGCCCCAGCAGCTCGTGACCAATCACGCGCGTGTTTTTCTTGTCGCGGTCGAGCGACTTGAAAATCATGTCCTTGAACGATGATCGAAACCAAATGCCCCGGTCCGAACCGCAAAACCCCGTCATGATGGGCTTGATCAGCACCATCGATCGGTCGTGGTAATCGCTCGCTTCGTCGATGCGCGGCAGATTTACCTCGGTTTTCCGAAGCCCCGTCGAGCAATCCCACGGGTCGGATTCGCGGTCGTACGTCAAAGCCCACATACCGTCGGTCATGAAAAGCGCCTCCTCAAATACACGCCAAAGACACGCGCTCGCCAAGTGTCGTCGGCAATTCGCCGGGCGCAAGCACCAATCGATTGACGCAATGGGTCAGTGTTATTTGCGGCCGGGCGGCATCGTTTGCGAAACGGCAGGACGTTCGCGCATGCACTTGTCGAGCGCTGGTTGCAGCGTCGGATTGTCGAAATCCGGAAGCGTCGGCAGCTTCGGCCGGCCCATCACGTTCACGAAAAGCCGATCGGTCGCGATGCCTCCACCGGGGCGAAAACTCATCCACACGAACATCGCACGGCCCTTGATGTTCTCGAATGGAACACCGCCGCCTTGACCTCCACGCCAACTGCGCGAGTCGTGGCTGTTGTAGCGGTTGTCCCCCATCACCCACACTTCCTTCGGTCCCACTTTGTACGGGCCTTGATGATGACCGCAGATGCCCGCTCGGCAGGTTTGTCCAAGACCACAGTCGTCTTGCACTCGACACGTGGGTTCGTCCGGGCCCCTCGGATGCATGTCGCCCGGCGAGAAGAGCGTGAAATACGACTCGTCCTCGAGAAACTCGACATACAGCCGCGCGTCGTCTTTGCCGAATCGTCCCACGTAGCAGTGCGGAACGAGCCACCCGTTGATGATCGGTCGACCGTTGATCGCTTCGAGCGTGTCGTTAGGCCCCGCGATCACACGCTTGATGAAGTCCTGCTCTTTGTTCTCCGGGAACTTGAACACCATCACGTCACCACGCGACGGAGGCATGCTCGACCAGAGCCGTTTGTTGGTCCACGGAATCAGCGGACCGTAGGTCAATTTGTTCACGAAGATATGATCACCAATCATCAGACTGGGGATCATCGAACCGCTCGGAATCTTGAACGCTTCGATCACGAGCGCGCGCAAGATGAGCGCCACCGCGACCGCCACGCCGATCGACTCCGCATACTCGCGCATCTCGCCTTTGCGCCATCGCGACAGATGCTCACCCACGAGACGATCCGCTCGTGCGTGTGCGTTATCGAATTCGGTCGGCTCGAATCGCTCGGCCGCCATGGTCTTCTCGAGCGTCGTCAGAGCAGCTTCGAGCGCTTCACGGTCGGCCTTGCGTAGCGCCTTGCCGATTTCTCGCTCGTAACTGCGCATGATTCGCCGTGCTTCTTCGATGAGCACCTGAGCTTCTTCGAAGCGTGCGCGCATCGTTGCCGGGATGTCTTTGCGTCCAACTCCGAGCGCTCCTGAAAGCGGCAGCTCGAACCGGAAGTGCCAGGCAACCATCGCAAAGAGCGTGAACAGCACGATGCCCGTTGGAATCCCTTGTTCCGCGACAAACACGCGCAGACCCCCCGCGGAGTGATCTCCTGGGGCCGGCGTGAGCAGCCAGACGGTGAGGATGGCCAAGACAAACGGCAGCCCGAAAATCCAAACGATGTAGAAGAGCGCGCGAAGTCCATTCGAGCCTGACGCCGCTGCAGGTCCATCTTTCGGTGGTGCGCCGGGCGTGTCGTTGGCTGGTGCGGGTGAACTCGGGGGCGGCGTATCTTCCGGCGGGTGTGCCAAGGGTAGCCTTTCTATACGTCGGCTCGCGTTGGGGCAAGGCCGCGCGATGACGTGGCGTCAGGGAGCGGACCCAATCTCCACGGCGTAACTGACGAGCACTGCACGGTCATCGCCAGGCACGACCGGAGGAGCAGAGCGTCCGGCTGCCGGTGAGTTATCGAAGACCACATAGTATTGGCCTACCGGAAGCGGCAGTGTCCTTCGCCAAACCATGCCACTCGTGACGGGTTCGTCCAGAACGGGGGGCGCAGGAGGCGCGCCAAGAGCCACTTGGGTTGCGTAGTTGACCAGCCATGCTTCGCCGATTCCGCGGTGGACGACGAGCACGTCGACGTTCTGGGCACCATCGATCGCGACGCTCAAGTACAGCGCTTTGCCGCTTCCGGTGACTTCGAACGGCCCTACGAAGTCGCGTTGGTTTTGATGCACTTCGACGCGTTCGTTGGCGAGCTCGAGCCGCCCGTTGTCAGAACGCGCGTACGGCGAAGATGATGGCCGTTTGCCCTTCTCGATGATCCCGGTACCGAAAGCGACGTGTCCATCGTCATCGCGGATGATCGTGAAGCCTTTGCCAAGCTCTTTTTTCAGCACTTCGGCGCCGACGATGTCGAGGAACCCTTGCGTGCTGCCCCCGGGCAAACCCACGACGGGCGACTGCGGAGGTTGTTCGACGAGGCGTGTGGTGAA
This sequence comes from uncultured Polyangium sp., assembly GCA_964514885.1. Lineage (GTDB taxonomy): Bacteria > Myxococcota_A > Polyangia > Polyangiales > Polyangiaceae > Polyangium. The sequence goes on from CAZETM010000437.1 coordinate 6,192, forward strand.
GGTCGTCGCGCTCGTCGCTTTCTCGCGGAAGTACACGTACATGCTGCCGTCGTGCATGAGGAAGTCGTGTTGGTATTCGACGGCGGCGTTGGCATCGAAGGTGATGCGTTTGGTGAGGTTTGTCCAAGCGTAACCGTAGCCGCCGAACTGGACGAACATGTTGCCGTTGGCCAGCTCTTGGGTGGCGCACGAGCTTGGGAAGAAGCGGCCGGTGGCGGGGTCTTCTTGACGCAGTTGTAGAGGCACGCTGCGCTTCTTCAGCTCGGTGCAGATCTGACTTTGTGCGAAGCCGAAGATGCCACGTCGGAGTGACAAGTTGCCGGGGTTGTTGACGACGCCGGGCATGATGGCGAGCGACGACTGACCGCAACTGGCACCGATGAAAGACGCGGCGAAGGCGAGAGAAAAGAGCCGCGCGAGCAGAGAAGAGCGCTGCATGCGGAGGAGATACTACTGCATGAGGTGCGCGGGTGCGGGGAGATTGTTGTGGCCTGTGCCCAGACGACCGACCACCAGTAAAGTTTGTCCTCGCGAACTTGGTCAGCTCACCGTGCGGTTCGCCAATTCGTTTGAACAGCAACGAAGTTACCATCTAGCGAAGGGGCAGGTACGTCCATGTAAAACTGAATGCTCAAGGGATACGCCCCATTGCACGCAGCCTTTGTCGCAATGGAGAATCGCCCGCCCGAGCCATTCGCAATTCGACGTCACGCAATCGTCGCTCGATTTCGACATCCAAGTCTGCTTGGTGATCGTAATACCACGCAAGTGCGGAATGAATCTGTGCGAGGGACAAATCGGGATGTTGAAGGTGTGTCTCTTCGGGGCTCCACCCATGGGCAAACCGTTCGAGCACAACTTCGATGACTTTGACCTGGGTCCCCTCGATCCAGGCAACTCCGGAATCATCGACATGCACGTGAGTCACTGTCATCGATAGAGCTGCGTTTCCGTGCATTGGGCTCATGTTGTTCGAAGCGTGCCCCAACGCATGCTGGGTGGCAAGTGCCGCGTCGGAGTGACAAGTTGTCGGGGTTGTTGACGATGCCGGGCATGACGGCGAGCGACGACTGACCACAACTGGCGCCGATGAAGGACGCAGAGAAGAGCGCTGCATGAGGTGCGGGGAGATTGTTGGGCGGATGGAACTCGTTTGAGGACAAACGACATGGCTTCAGGTGGCGCCGACCGAAAACACGTCGGCTTCGGATGCGGCCACGAGCGCGCGAGCGAGCCATCGATCGAGTTGTTCATTCTCTGCGCATGCGTCGAGCCGAGCTTGCCCCTGCAAGGACAACTTGATCCCTCGCACCGACAGGAGCGAGATGATGGCTTTGCGCATGCCTGCGCGTCCCATGTCTGCTTCGCGTCTCGATAGCTCGATCTCGCGAGCATCCTGCTCGGCCTTATCTTGGAGATTCGAAACCATTGTTTCGAGCCGTCGAATCAGATGCGCTGTGTCGTAAAGCTCGGCCGTTCCCTGGTAAAACCGAAGCGAGCCGTCGACAATGCCCAAATCAATGCTGAGCACATTCGATCGATAAAGCCCCGCTTGCCCCACGATGGGTTGATATCGTTTCAATTCGGGCTGCAATCGATATCCAAGAATGCGTTGCTGGCGTCGGTCATAAACAAAATATTCTGGAATGCCCATCGACGCATAACGCTCGACATTATCGATCAAATCTTTTTTTCGATCGCCGGCCCATAACACCTCGAGCACCCAATCGAGACCTTTGCCTTCGTCTTGAACGACCCACGCCATGCGCTGATCGTCATCGGGCTCTTCGACGTCCAGCACCGCCATTACATCCGGCGTGAAACCCGGAGTCTCCGGATACAAAACGGACATCTCTTCGGCCAAATAAATCCGTCGCCCCATCGCCCGGAAATGCAATCCAAGCATGTCGATCGCCCGGCTCT
>CAZETM010000438.1:0-8063 GCA_964514885.1 uncultured Polyangium sp.
GGTCCCGCATCGATGATTCCACCTGCGCCGGCCATTCCACCTGCGCCGGCACTTCCACCTTGGCCTCCAGCACCGCCAATTCCCCCAGCCCCGGCACTCCCGCCCGCTCCCGAGCCGGTCGTCTTGTTTGGCGCGGGGAGATCCGCTGGATTGAAAGGATTGATCGAGCAACCGTCAGCAACAATCGCCAAGACCATTGCGGCACCGAGAACTCCAGGCAATGCGTACGTCTGCTTCATGATCTTCACCTCATTACCGACAAACCACTACCACGACCCCTGGACAACCATGCCCCCGAGACTCGGCACGACCACCCACGACACTCTTCCGGTTTGCGGTGGCGTTGCAGCCGACCACTTGTTGAGCGCCGCAAACCCCAACGTCCCAAGCCCTGCCGCCGCGAGCACCGCCGTCGTAATCGTCAAACCCTGCAATCTCGCCGCGCCATTCCGATACGCGTTGTAATGCTTTAGGCATAAAGGGTCGCACAATTCGCGGTTTGCAACCTCATATGCAGTCCTCGACTTCAACGTCGGTCCGTACGTAACCCCGGCGTATATCCCAGTGCCAATGGCTCCCAAGAGCAAACCGCCGCCAACCGCATAAGCCGTGACTTGTCGCGGATTCATCCCTTTCGATTCGTCGTCCCGCGACCCAGACCCGATGGGCGAGAGCACCATCGGCACCTTCACCGCTTCGCCCGCCACGAATCCCCCGCGAAAATTCGCCGGGACAAACCCAGCCTTTTTCGCCTCGAACGAATGCTCACCGACCGGCAAATACAACGGCCACGACGAACGTTTGTCCTCAATGCGTGTACCGTCGACGAATAGCTCGGCCCCCGGTTGATTCACCTGCAGCGTCACCGTCACGATCTTCAGCTTCGCACGCGCCAACAGCTCCAGCGCTGCTTCCTTCAAGCCCGGAGGAAATTGTTTTTCCTCGCGAAGAAACAGTTCCAGGTTCGCTGCGCCAACGAGTTCGTTCCCAGCCATGATCTGCGCGCGCCCAAGCAACGCCGCCGTTCTCGGCAGCGGCTCGATCGCATACGACTGATCGAAAAACTTCGCCGCATCGACCCATTGCCCTGCGTCACTCGAGTCCTTGCCAGCTTTGATCAACACCTCGGCTGGAGTGAGCTTCGGCTCCTCTGCGGCGGCAGGCGTGGCCACGACAAACATCGCCACGACGAACGTTCGTCCAAGCATGACCGTTAGGTTTTTCATAGTCTCAAGGGCTCGTTGGGTTCACGGTTTTCTTTTCGAAACACTTGCCGAAAAGAACCTTGCTGTTGCACTTCGGCTGCGTTTTGATCGTCTGCGTCTTCGGCTGCGTTTTGATCGTCGGCGTTTTGACCGGCGCGGGCACGGCCACCGGTGCACTCGTCGGCGCGCCCGATGGCGTATTCACCGAACTCACCGGCACGATCTGTGGCGGCACCGGAGCCTTCTGCGGCTCGGGCATTGGTACGTTGGCGTCACTCGTCATCGGAGGCGCAGGCAAGAACGTTGGCGCAGGCGAGGACGTCTGCACAGAAGGCACCGACGGACCGGCATGGGTGGGCTTCGGCCGATTTACAACGACAAACACCAACACCACCACTGCCACCGCGCCAAACCCCGCCGCGACAAACATCAACACTTTGCTCCGACGCCGACGACGCCCCGTCCTCACCACCGGATCCGCTCGCGGCGTCGAGGTCGCCACCGACTGCGACAACGTGGTCGTCACCGAAGGCTCCGCGCGCCTATCCGGCGCCGCAGGCTCCGTCATCAGCATCTGCGTACCGCCTGCCGGATCCAGGTCCGACAAGTCCGGAATCGGTATCGTCGTCGATGACTTCCGCTCCTCCAGCCACCGGTTCATCTCCGTGAAATCCGGCGCCGGTGACGCAATCGGCGCGTTCGGCGCCAAAAACTGCGTACGCATCACATCCGTCGTACCAGCCGCCTGATCGAGCACCACAGGACGCACCAACACAGCCGGCGCAGGCTTCGGCGCCATACGCACCGTCGACTCCAAATCGCTCAGGTCCGTTGGCACATTCGTTTGTCCTCCAACGATCGGCGCACCGTACGTTGGCACATTCGTTCGACCTGCAACGATCGGCGCACCGTACGTTGGCACATTCGTTTGTCCTCCAACGATCGACGCACCGTACGTTGGCACATTCGTTTGTCCTCCAACGATCGACGCACCGAACGTAGGCGGCAGCTTCGTCTCCGGTAAAACCTCTTCGAGAACCGGAGGCGCCGCGGCAAGCTGTTCAGCCATCCGCCGCAACGGAATCGTCTGCGCAAACTGATTGAATCGTCGATCGTCCCCCGGTTCCGGAATCGCCTTCGACGCGATGATCGCCGGCGCGTAAATGTCGATCAGCTCGCCCCCCGCAAGCGGCGACGCCTGAGCCGACGAAGACCTGGCCACCGGCACAGGCATCGGCAGACCCGCAAACGCATACAACTCGCGCGCTAGCTCCTCCGCGCTCGCATAACGATCCGCAGGCTTCGGCTTCGTGCACCGCTCGACGACGGCATCGAGCGTGGCCGGAATGCCGCGCACTTTGCTCGAAGGCGCCGGCACCGGAGCCGCCAAGCCGCGCCCAACAACCATCGGCGCATAGACCGCAAGAACCTCATTCACCCCGCCGCTGAACGCTCGCAACCCCGTGAGCATTTCGTACAGCACGACGCCCAGCGACCAAAGATCCGACCGGTGATCGACGCTCTTCGACATCAACGCTTGCTGCGGGCTCATGTACGCAACCGACCCGAGAATCATCCCCGTCATCGTCGGCATGTTGTCCACGATCTCGACCGAGTCGCCATCCTTGCACACGCCAAAATCCAGCACCTTCGTGATGAATTCGTCCTCGGCCATGCCTGGCTCGCGATGCAGAAAAATGTTCGCCGGCTTCAGATCGCGATGGATCAATTTCGCCGCATGCGCCGCCATCAAACAGCTCGCAACATCGGCCGCGATGCGCGCAGCGATCATCGGATCGATGCGCCGCTTGTGCTTGATATGCTCCGACAAAGACTGCCCCTCGAGCAGCTCCATCACCATGAACGGCCCATGCCGCTCGGTCTCTTCCATCGACAGACCGAGCACCTGCACGACGTTCGGATGATGCGCGATCTTCATGCACGCTTCGGCCTCGCGCTTGAGACGCTGCCGCAACTCCTTCATGAGTTTGTCTTCAGCAACCTTACGCTCTGACTTTTCGTCATCGAGGATCAGCTTGAGCGCCACACGCCTGCCCTCGCTCAAGTCACGCGCGGCCCAAACGACGCCCATTCCGCCTTGTCCAAGCACTCGTTCGAGCTTGTACCGATCTCCAAGGATCTCGCCTGCCCTCATGGTGTTCGGATGTTTCCACAATTCCGTACGTCATGACAAGCACCAAGTTTGCCCCCGTCGTTCGCCTGCATTTCCATGGAAAAACGTTGGCCTAGACAATCGTTTGTCTACCAGATCGTTTTGCAAACCAAACAGCTACACGCGCCAAACCAGTTCGATTATTCGCACGCGCGCGCACACCACCGCGCGCAAGCGCGCCTGGATCAGGTTTGCCCGAGCGTCAAGGAGAATTTTGGGGGAGTTCGAACAGACGATCGATGGGTTGGTCGCGAGGCCTAACAGCTCAAAGAGCGTGTTTTACCAGGCGTTGCGAGCGAATCGGGGCTAGGAAGGCCGATACGAAGCGTACTTCAGTACGCTGAGTGAGGCCGACCGAAGCAGGTTCGCGCAGCAGCCTGGTAAACACGCTCTAGCGCTTCGGCTGCTCCATCCCAAACCGCTCCAAAAACTCGTCGTACGTCCCGTTGTACAGCCGCGGACCCGCCGCCGACAGCTCCAGGATCCGTGTCGCCAACTTCCCAACGAAATGGCGATCGTGACTCGTCACAATCACCGTCCCCTTGTACTCCACCAGCGCCTGAAGCAGCGCATCAATGCTCTCGACGTCGAGATGGTTCGTCGGTTCGTCCAGAACAACCACGTTGTTTGCCAGCAAAATCAGCTTCGCCAGGACCAACCGCGCGGCTTCACCTCCGGACAAACTCTCCGTCTTCTTCATCCCAGCTTCGCCGCTGAACAACAGTTTGCCCAATACCCCACGCACTCGTTCGATCTGCGCATCCGGGTCGAACCGATGCAGCCATTCATAAGCCGAATACCCCGCCTCTAGCGCCTCGTGATGATCCTGGGCGAAATACCCAACGTTCGTATCGTGCCCCCAAATCACCGTTCCCGCATCGGGAGCATATTCATTCACGAGCAGCTTGAGCAACGTGGACTTTCCAATTCCGCTCGGCCCAATCACGGCTAGTTTGTCGCCGCGATTCAAGTTGAAATCGATGCCGCGAATCACCTTCACGTCGCCAAAGCTCTTCTCGAGCCCCGCGACCCGAAGCACGTCCCGCCCCGAAGGCTTCACAATCTCGAATTTGATGTACGGCCGGACGACACTCGTACGCTTCGTTTGAATGCTGCTTTCGAGCTTCTCCATTTCCTTCACGCGCGATTGCGCCTGGCTCGAACGGCTCGCACTCGCCCCGAATCGCGCTACGAAGTCCTTGAGCTCGGAAATCTTCTTGCGCTTTTGCGCCGCATCGGACTCCGTTTGACGCTTTCCAGTCGTTTTCTGCTCCACGAAATCGTCGTAATCGCCCGTGTATAACGTCACCGTCTGGTAATCGACGTCCGCCACGTGCGTCGCAATCGAATTCATGAAATGCCGGTCGTGACTCACGACGAGCAACGTGCCTCGAAAGTCATACGTGAGGTAATTCTCGAGCCACCGAATCGAATCAAGGTCCAGGTGGTTCGTCGGCTCGTCCAGCAGCAATACGTCCGCCCCGGCAAACAACGTTTGCGCAATGAGCACGCGCAATTTATAGCCACCCGCCAGCATACTGACGGTATCCAAATGCCTCGCCGCGAGAATTCCTAGCCCCTCGAGGATTTCCGCCGCCCGAGCTTCCGCCGTATACCCGTCTTCCTCGCCAATGGTCCCCTCGAGCTCGGCCAGTTGCATGCCAATCTCGTCATCCATCTCGCCCGCGTAAAGCCGATCCTTCTCCTGCATCGCGTTCCATAAAACACGATTGCCCATCAGCACCGCATCGAGAACCCGAACGGACTCGTACGCAAAGTGATCCTGCTTCAGGACCCCGACCTTGAGCTTGCTCGGAATTTCAACCGAGCCTTGGTCAGATTCCAGCTCGCCCGAACAGACCTTGAGAAGCGTCGATTTCCCAGCACCGTTGGCCCCGACGAGCGCGTAGCGCTTGCCTGGATCGAACCGCATGGAAACGTTCTCGAAGAGGATTTTGGGGCCGAAACGTTTGGAGAGCTTTTCGAGCGTGATCATGGAGCGCCGCGCAATAGCACAGGGGCTACCCGGCTCGCAACATGAAACTTCACAGCAACCGCGAACTTTGGCCCAGGTTACTTGCCAGCTTGCTTCCCGTCCGCTTGCTCCCCCGCTGCCGTTTCTATGATTTCGCCGGATCCACCACCTCGCAAACGCATCCAGCGCCATGCCGATTCGACGATCGTACGCAAATCCGCTTGTTTAGGACGAAAACCAAGCTCGCGAGATATGCGCTCGGAGCTAGCCACGAGCACCGCGGGATCGCCAGGACGACGCGCGCCCATCCGCACGGGAATCTCTTTGCCACTCACCTCACGTGCCACGTTTATGACTTGACGCACTGAATAACCTGCGCCGCCGCACCCCAAATTGAAAATCCTGCTTTCGCCACCGCGCACGAGCGAATCCAGAGCGAGGATATGGGCGCGCGCAAGATCCGACACGTGAATATAATCACGCACGCACGTCCCATCCGGCGTAGGATAATCCGCACCGAAAATGACAACCTCGCTACGTTGCCCGAGAACCGCCTGGAGCACGAGCGGAATGAGGTGCGTCTCCGGATCATGAAGCTCGCCAAACTTGTCGCTGGCTCCGGCGGCATTAAAATAACGAAGGCTCACGTAGCGCAGGCCATACGCTTGGGCATACCAATGTAATGCTCGCTCGAACGCGAGCTTGGTCTCCCCATAGGGATTCGTCGGAGCAATGGGATCTCCTTCTTCGATCGGCTGCTTTTCCGGCTCGCCATACACTGCGGCGGTGGACGAAAACACGAGCGGGCGAACTCCCGTCGCGCGCATTGCATCGAGGAGCACCAGACCTCCAAGAACGTTTGTCTTGAAATACGACGCGGGATCCGTGACGGATTCTCCGACGAGCGAACGCGCGGCCATGTGCACGACTGCCTGTACGTCGTAGGTCTTGAGCGCCCACTTCAATGCATTGCCATCGAGCAAGTCAGCCTGGACAAACGCAGCCTCGGACATGACCGCATCGCGATGACCTTTCGACAAATCATCATAAACGACGACTTCGTGGCCATCCACGAGCAATTCTTCCGTCACGACACTGCCGATGTACCCGGCGCCGCCGGTCACCATAACGCGCATGCGCCTCTCCCTCGAGCAGCACCGCCCCCAACAAGAGGAACGATCCGCTCCGATACATACCGGTTCAATGAATCCTCGAGCGATGACAAGAGAATGGCTCGCTCACTTCCGAGCACGCAATAGGCAGGACGCGGAGCAGCAAGGCCCAGCGCGCTCGATGGACAACCCACGAGGCCGCCCGCGTCGATTCCAGCAATCTCGGCGCTCCTCCGAGCCAGCTCCAACCAGGAAATGGCTCCCTGATTCGCCACGTGCCACAATCCCGATTCTCCGTCAATCAGCAAATCGAGCGCGGCATTCACGAGATCGGGCACGTAGGTTGGCGAAACGATTGAATCGGAGGCAGCGCGAAAACGACCCGTTTCAGCAAGCGCACGAAGCGCATGAAACACGAAATTTTGATCGTCCCACGGCCCAAAGAACGCAGCCGTACGGATCACGAGCGCATCCGGGTTTGTCGCGATGATCAACCGCTCCGCCAGAGCTTTGGTTTTTCCGTAAATACCTAACGGCCCGACCTCGTCGCTCTCTACGTACGGACGCCCATTTGTCCCATCGAATACGAGGTCCGAGGAAAACGTAACCATACGAATGCTGCGCTCGCGACATGCCTGCCCAAGAACGCTTGGACCAATGACATTTTCCCGCTCGCAACGTGCAGGCTCACGCTCGGCATCGTCCACTCGCACATATCCCGCGGCATTGATGACCGCCCAGGGGCGATGTTCGTCAATCAATCGCTGCACCGATACCGGATCCGCAATGTCCATTTCGTTGCGACTGACCAGTTTGCAGGGCAAACCGCGCGCCGCTGCAATGCGCCCAAAGGCTGCGCCCAGCGTCCCCGAAGCACCGGTAACAAGGATTTTTCGCGCATCCGACTTTGGCTGCTCGTCATTCGATATGCTCACGATAGGTCGCGCCGTATCCAATGGATAGAGCGCTCGTTCGGGGCGACGCCACCACCCAGGTACATCGAGCACCGGGTGATTGGGCTGGCCCCCGTCCACCAACGTCCGGATCATTGCCGCAAGCGCCGTAGGACGTGGCACGGGTCCCCGTACGTCGAACGCTCCAGGCTCGTAATGCCCAGCGTCGCACGTGACGAGTCGATTCCAATCGAATGAGCCGAGGACAGCCCAAAGCGTGACCGATTGAATCGCCACCCCGTCGGCGCGCGCCATTTCCGCCGCACGATATGCCTCGACAAACCATCGCAATTGTTCTTCACGAGTGCCACCGAGATGCGCCTCGGTAATGGCGAGCGGAATATGATACCGCTGCCAAACCATTTTCAAAAGCTCCAGGTGACCCATGAGCGATTGACCCGCTACCCTTGCGGCCTCGACATCGGCATAACGATGGCGGCCATTTCCACCGTGATAGCATTCAGGATATGCCTCGAATCGTTCGTCCAGGAACCGATCGCTCGTGACATAATAGTTGATCCCGATGACCTCTGGTACGCACGCCTCATTCCGAAACGACGCCAGCTCTTCCTCGGTCACGCCATGCTCAATCAAGTGCTCATAGAGCGGATGACCGGGGCCAATCAATCCTGCAAGTAGGTCGAG
>CAZETM010000439.1:0-8052 GCA_964514885.1 uncultured Polyangium sp.
AGCTTGCCGCATCAAGAGGTATACTCGCAAACGCACTGAACCAGCTATTTTTGACGCATCTGCGCTCCTCGCGCATGCCCATACTCAAGCAGCCTCCGCGACCCGACGGAGGGGATGTCGTCGAAGATGGTGGAGAACCGAGTAGATCATGTCGAAGTCGTCGAAGAGCGCGCGGGACAACCGCGCCAATCAGCTCAACCCCATCCATCCAGCTTACCACCAATCGCGAGGAGCTGCCCCAGCGGAAGCTCCGCAGCGCGTGGTAGAACGCCCGTTGCCGCCTGAGAAGCCGATCGTAACCCAGCCGTCGCCAGTAGTTCATCTGCCCGGTTGGCCGATCGTCATCAGCCCGCGCTTGGTAAAACCCAAGTGATCTGAGCCGACACCGGCCGTCTTGGCGTTCACCGCTGAGGCGGCCGGTCGTCTTTGGAGGGCAACATGAATGCATTGGTTTCGTGGCGAGGCTCGCACATGATCGCGATCACGCCCTCGCATCCGCTATCTGATCGCGATCATCTTCGCAGTGCCAATTGGCGTTGGTTTTTCGCGCCAATTCGCGGCATTGCTACGATTTGCACGCGTGGCACGCGCCATGCTCCTCGCGCCGTCCAGACTTCCGTTGCAGGAGGCCCATTATGAACAATCGAATCCTGATCACCGGCTCGTCCGGACTCGTCGGCAGCGCACTTGCGCCCGCGCTCATGACCCGAGGCGTCGATGTCGCGCACATCGATATTCAAGCAAACGGCGCCGCGCGGGGCGACGTTCGTGACCGCGAACGAATGCAACGCGCTATCGATGGAGCAAGCGGAATCGTCCATCTGGCAGCGGTTTCCCGCGTCATTTGGGGCGAACAAGATCCCGATCTTTGCTGGTCTACCAACGTCGGCGGATTGCGCAATGTCTTGGAACTCGCCGCGTCCTCGCCATTGCGACCTTGGGTCATTTTCGCGAGCAGTCGCGAAGTCTACGGGCAGCCGGATCAATTGCCCGTCATTGAAACGTGTCCCGTGCACGCGGTCAACGTGTACGGGCGCTCCAAAGTCGAAGGAGAAAACCTCGTCGAAGAAGCTCGTCGTAATGGATTGCGAGCCTGCACGATTCGCTTGTCAAATGTGTTTGGTTCGACGAACGATCACGTTGACCGCGTCGTGCCTGCGTTTGCTCGTGGAGCAGCGCTGGGCCAGACATTGCGCGTTGACGGAGCCGACCACACGTTCGACTTTACGCATATCGATGACGTTGCACGAGGCATCGTGGCATTGACGGAACTCATGACGTCAGGAAAAACAGCTCCCGAGCCCATTCATTTCGTCAGCGGTGTCCCTACCACGCTCGGCGAGCTTGCGGCCATGGCGATTCGCATCGCAGGCAATGGTGGCAGCGTCCGAGAAGCGCCGCCTCGTGATTTCGACGTCGCTAGGTTTTACGGCAGCTTTGCCCGAGCCAAGGAACTGCTCGGCTGGCAACCGCAGGTCTCGCTGGAACAAGGTCTCACGCGATTGATTCACGAATTCGGCAGCTTGCAAAGCTCGGTTCGTGTTCAGGAGGTGACGTCATGAAAATCCTCAAGGTCATTCACGGTTATCCGATGCGCTACAATGCAGGCTCCGAAGTGTACAGCCAAACGCTGTGCCACGGCCTTGCAGAGCGGCACGAAGTACACGTGTTCACGCGCGAGGAAGATGCATTCGCCCCCGATTTTCGCCTACGCACTGAGCACGACGAAGATGATCCGCGTATCACGGTGCATGTGGTCAACAATCCGCGTCTGCGGGATCGTTATCGAGCCACGGGCATTGATCAACGTTTCGCCGAGGTGCTCGACCGCGTAAAACCCGACCTGGTACACGTGGGGCACTTGAACCATTTGTCTACGTCGCTCCTCCGCGAAGCAGCCTTGCGCGAGATTCCGATCGTCTTCACGCTGCACGATTATTGGCTCATGTGTCCTCGAGGCCAGTTCATGCAGATGCAACCCGAGGATCCGAATGTCCTCTGGGCGGCGTGTGACGGCCAAGAAGATCGTAAATGCGCCGAGCGATGCTATTCGCGGTACTTCAGCGGCGCATCGGACGAATACGAAGCGGACGTTTCGTATTGGACCGATTGGGTCAATCGACGAATGGGTCATGTCCGGGAAATGACGGAGCTGGTGGATTTGTTCATTGCTCCGGCGCGGTATCTGCATGATCGTTATCGTGATGCGTTCGGACTGCCCGAGCGCAAAATGGTGTACCTCGATTATGGCTTCGCTCGTGAACGGATGGCGTGTCGTAATCGCACGCCAGGCGAGCCCTTCACGTTCGGGTACATCGGAACGCACATTCCGGCGAAAGGCGTTCATGACTTGATCCGAGCGTTCGGAAAACTTTCGGGCGACGCAAAATTGCGCATTTGGGGTCGTCCGCGAGGTCAAGACACGGAAGCGCTCAAAGGCATTGCGGCGTCACTTCCCGCAGGAGTTGCCGAACGAGTCGAATGGCTCACGGAATACAAGAATCAAGAAATCGCCCGCGACGTGTTCAGCCGTTGCGACGCGATTGTCGTGCCTTCGATTTGGGTCGAGAATTCGCCGCTGGTCATTCACGAAGCGCAGCAAGCGCGGGTTCCGGTGATTACGGCGAACGCAGGCGGAATGGCCGAATATGTGCACCATGAAAAGAATGGATTGCTTTTCGAGCATCGATCGGTCGAATCGCTAGCGCAGCAAATGCAGCGACTCGTCGATGATCCGGCACTTGCAAAGCGTCTCGGTGCTCGCGGCTATGCATTCAGCGAAACGGGCGATATTCCGGACGTGGATAGTCACGTGCGCGAAATCGAACGCCTTTACGAACAGGTGCTCAACCGGCACGCTTCGTCGCGGATTTCGCGCAACCCTGGGCCTTGGCGCATTACGTTCGATACGAATCCGGACACGTGCAATCTCAAGTGCGTCATGTGCGAGGAGCATTCGCCGCACAGTCCGCTCCAGATTCGGCGCAAGGCAGAGGAGCGTCCACGACGCGTGATGCCTTTTGAAATGATCGAAAAAGTCATTGCAGACGCGGCTCCGCATGGGCTGCGCGAGATCATCCCGTCGACAATGGGCGAGCCATTGCTGTACGACCAGTTCGAGGGCATTATCGAATTGTGTCAACGGTACGGCGTCAAGCTCAATCTCACGACGAACGGGACGTTCCCACGACTCGGCGTGGAAGAATGGGCCAAACGTATCGTGCCCGTGACCTCCGACGTCAAGATATCGTGGAATGGCGCGACGAAAGCGACGCACGAAGCGATCATGTTGGGTGCGAACTGGGAAAAGGTGCTCGAAAATGCGCGCACGTTCATTGCGGTTCGCGATGCTTTTGCGGCAGCGGGTGGAAATCGTTGTCGGGTCACGTTTCAGCTCACGTTTCTCGAAGCCAATGTGCACGAATTGGCGGACATGGTGCGCTTGGCAATCGACCTCGGCGTGGATCGCGTGAAGGGTCATCACCTATGGGCGCATTTTGATGAGATTCGCGAACAGTCCATGCGTCGTAGTCCAGAAGCGATCAAACGGTGGAATGCGGCGGTTATCGAAGCACGCGAGGTGGCGGGTAATCGGTTGCTTCCGAATGGCAAGCACGTGCTGCTCGAAAACATTTTTATGCTCGACGAGACAGCCACCGAAGATCTTGCGCCCGGCGGACCGTGTCCATTCCTTGGGCAGGAAGCGTGGGTGAGCGCGCTGGGACGATTCGATCCCTGTTGCGCACCGGATGCTCAACGAAGAACGTTGGGTGAATTCGGCAATCTGCATGAGCGCGGTTTCATGGAGATCTGGAACGGCGAGGTTTACCGCGAGCTAACGTCGACGTATCGCAATCGCAGCTTGTGCTTGGGGTGCAATATGCGCAAGCCGGCGGGAGGTGTGTCATGAATTGGGCCCTGCTCAAAGTAGCTGCAGACGCGTCTCATCACGTGACGGAAACCGACGCTCCAGCGTATTCCGAGCGTTTCGACGCGGTGCTCAAGTTTCATGCGCCCGGGCTCGCACCGGCACTTCGACGCGGCGAAGCGTGGCACATTCACGCGGATGGATCGCCTGCGTACGCCCGGCGATTTGTGCGTACGTTGGGGTTTTACGAGGGATTCGCAGCCGTTGTAGGAAAAGACGGCTGGCACCATATCACGCAGGAAGGACAAGACGTATACGCTCAGCGTTATGCATGGTGTGGCAATTTCCAAGGCGGCCGGTGTCCGGTACGAAACGCAGATGGCACCTACTTGCATATCGATACTTACGGACGAGCGGCATACGATCGACAATGGCATTACGCGGGCGACTATCGAGATGGCATTGCGGTCGTGCAGGCGAGAAACGGTCGATCGACGCATATCGATCTTCACGGACGTTTGCTTCATGAGCAATGGTTCGTGGACCTTGACGTCTTTCACAAGGGGTTTGCTCGTGCGCGAGACGAAGACGGCTGGATGCACGTGGATGTCCGCGGCAAACCCATCTATACGCAACGATTTGCCGCGGTTGAACCATTTTACAATGGCCAAGCTCGTGTCGAACGATTCGACGGAGCGCTCGAGGTCATTGACGAATTGGGCAGAATGCTCGTTGAGATTCGGCCTGCGCGGCGGTCGGAGTTTGCAGCGCTGTCGGCCGACATGGTTGGCTTTTGGCGCACACAGACCATTGCTGCGGCCGTACGGCTGCGAGTCATCGAAGCTTTACCAGCAACGGAAAACGACATCGCCGAGCGTTGTGGATTGCGTCCGGAGGGTGCGCGAAGGCTTTTGCGTGCATTGGGAGAATTGCACCTGGTGCGTGGTGAAAACGGCTTATGGGACGTAACGCCACGGGGCACGTACCTGCGCCGAAGTCACCCCTGGACGCTCGCGGACGCGGCGCTGGAGTATGCGGAACCATTCTCGCGCATGTGGGAAAGTTTGCCCGATGCGCTTCGTCTCGGATCGAATTGGACTCCGCCGGACGTATTCGACGAGGTTGCTCGAGACGAACGACGACGCGAAGGACATCATCGAATGCTGCGAAGTTATGCGCGGCATGATTATCCTGAAGTCATCCGAGCACTGGAATTGGGTGGAAACGAGCGAATCATCGATGCAGGCGGCGGGCTGGGAACCCTGGCAGCAATGGTGCTCGATACGTTTCCGTCGGTTCAAATGACGGTTCTCGATCGCCCCGAGGTGATCGAGCAAGCTCGGCGTGAAGCTGGTTCGACAAGTCGCATTGGTTGGCACTCCGCAGATATTTTCGAGCCATGGGGGTTGCAAGCCGACGCATTGATTCTGTCGCGCGTGCTGCACGACTGGGATGACGCTGCGGCGTTACGCATTCTCACCCAGGCGCGAGCTGCTTTGCCGACAGGCGGACGAGTATTCATCGTTGAAATGCTCATCCTCGAAGGAAGCATGGCGGGAGCACTGTGCGATTTGCATCTGCTCGTAGCGACAGGCGGACGCGAGCGGTTGGCAGTCGAATTCGAGCGGCTCTTGGGCGCGACCGGATTCAAATTGGCGGAGGTGCGTCGGATTCCGGCGTTGCCTTCGATCGTGGTGGGGGTGGCGATATGACCGTCATCGATGGGCGGATTCCACGGTCGATGTTGGCGCATCTTGACCAGGTTCCTCCGGGCAAACCCGTCGCGGTTCTTTTGCGGCATTCGGTGCGTGATGAGTTGCCACCTAACGAAGCGGGCAATGCAGTAGCGCTCAACGATATTGGGAGGCGCCTAGCTTTTCAATTTGGTGAGCGATTACGCGGACGACTCCGACGGCTGCACACGAGTCCCGTTTTGCGCTGCGTGCAAACCGCAGAATTACTGAACGCAGGAGCCGGGACAAACCTCGAAATCGTTGCCGACCGATTGCTCGGGGATCCAGGTGTTTACGTTGTCGATGCGCAGCTTGCATGGTCCAATTGGGAGCGGCTGGGGCACGAAGGCGTCATCGAGCATTTGGTCAGCGTATCGGATCCATTACCGGGAATGGCGCAGCCTGACGAAGCTGCGCGGTTTCTCGTGCGCCATATGCTGGCGATTGCGGCAAACGAAACAGGGTTGCACGTCTTCGTTTCGCACGACTCGCTGGTCGCGGCCACGGCAGCGCGAACGCTCGGAAAGCGGCTCAGCAAGAGCGATTGGCCGTGGTTTCTGGAAGGTGCTTTCTTTCAGCAAACCGATGGCGGGGTGCACGTGGTTTATCAGGGATACGAGCACGTTCTCGATGGTGACTAAACGACATTTCCTACCCTCGATCGAGGTTCAATCATGTCATTCGTCCCGGTTCCCATCAATCTTCCAGAAAAATTGGAACGGTTGCGGCAGCAAGCAAAACAATACGCTCGCGACTCGAATTACACGGCATCGCGCGAACACAACCTGCTGCTCGCCAAAACGAGTCGCGACGAGAATTGTGCCCTCGGGGAAGTGATTGGTTTGCGTTTTGCTGGCGTGTGTGAATATCGACGCGAACGATACCCGCAATCGGAAGAGCTGCTTTTACAAGCGCGCGAGCTGGCGCGCGCATCCGCACTGCGTCAACAGGACCTATATATCGCGAATCACCTCGGAGCCACGGTACGTCGCCTGGGCAGGCTGGACGAAGCGTACGACATATTCCGCACGGCACTCGATCAGGTTCGCCCTCCCGAGGATCTTGAAGCGAAAGCCCGTCTGCTCGCGAACCTCGGTGCGTTTCTCGACGAAATCGGGAACGAACGCGGGTCCGATGATTGCTATGGGCGAGCTGAAGAGCTGATTGAATTGTTGGTCGCTTCCGGGGATACGGATGATAAGGCACGGCTCGCGAATGCTCGGGCATTGGCGGCGCGATCGGCGCTGCGTCGTGGCGATTTGGACACCGCCAAGAAAAAACACGACGACGAATTCAGGCTGGCGCACGAATCGAAGGACCAGCTTCGTTTACGGAATGCCATTTTTCACCGCGGAAAAATTCATTTAGCGTTGGCGCTGCAAGCGAAAGCGCGAGGGGAGAAGCCTGATGACCACTTCATGACCGCGGCGACAGAGCTGGAGCGTGCATACGCGCTGTTCGATGAAAAAGGACATCAATCGCGAATGGCTGACATTCTGCACCATCGGGGTTGTTTATACGAGGCCCGAGAGAAATGGGCGGATGCGTATGGGGCATGGAAAAAAGCTCGGGACCTCAGCCGTGCATGCAACCATCAGTATCGTCAGGCGCAGTCGAGTCTCGCACTCGCACGATTTTGCCAGGAGTTCGCTCTGCACGGAGAATCGCTGTATTGGTTTCGAGAAGCTGCACGAATTCACAGTGTGCAATACGCGCCACTTGAGCGGAGCAAGCATATCGTGGGAATGGCCCACGCGCGTCTGGCCGAGCTCGAGGACGTCGCTGTAAAGTTGCTCGATGAAGCTCGGCGAGTCGAACGGGAAAGCAGCGAATTGAACGATGTCCGGACCTTGATCAAGGATATTACAGGCAAAACCATCGACGATTTCCCCCAAACTTCCGCCGTTGAGCCAGTCAATAAATGGCAAAGACGTATTCGCGACGAAAGTGTCGCTCGGTGGAAGAAACTCATGTCACCCAATGGATTTGAGCGGCTGGAAAAACAAAGCCAAGATGACCTCGTGATGGCGGACATGTTATATCAGGGCGTTGTTGACGAATTGCCGCGCAGCGCGTTGTTGATTGCCATCGTGGTGGAAAGGGAGCTTCGCGAGCGGTTGTTCGTGCCGCTCTACGACGCCTATAAAGAACGGCGACAGAGGAGACCTGATGCGTCTCAGACATACCAATACTTTGCACAAAGGGATCGTCGCCATGTTCCTATTGGCACGGCGTTCTTCATCATAAGAGAAATACTGGGAAAGGCCGGGGATGATGCAGTGCTATTTGCACAGCACAAGACTCAAAAGTGGCGAAAAAATCTTGAGGAAGTGATGAAACTGGATAGGGACCTCGTACCGCTGAGCGGAGCCCCCTCCCGCGTTCGTCTTGCTTGGGTACGCAACGATGCCGCGCATGGCAGTGATCGCGCGGAACGTATCGATCGATTGA
>CAZETM010000440.1:0-5368 GCA_964514885.1 uncultured Polyangium sp.
TTTTCTCGGCCATACTCGGCTGTGCTGTACGAGACCAACCCGGACGGGTCAAGAAGAATGTTTGCCGATGTCGATGACGCGTCGGTCCATTACTGGTGGCAGGACATGGACGCGGTCGAGCACCACATAACTGATATAACGGTGTCAAGGCAGAATGGTGGAGGTCAAAGGGAAGCGGAGCGTTTGCAGGATGATTCGACGCCGACTTCTTGGCCTGTCCCTGGAGGCAAACCTAAACTCCGCGAGCTGGGAGGTAAAACGTGATGATGATGCTCAGAAAATTGCGGAGTTGGGCGGCGGGGGCGGTGGCTTTGGCGACGGCGGCGATCGTGGTGGTGCCGGCTCATGCGTCGCCAGCGCGAGATGGGTACGGGGCAGGACATTCCGAAACGCGGAAGGGCGTGGGGACACTCAGTCAGAAGGCACTTCGTATCCTTATTAGGGCGCTGAAATCGCCCGGGCTGAACAATCTTCTGCAATCGCTAACGAAATACCAAGCGACGGAAGAGCAAATCGGCGTGATGGTACGGTATTCTGCCGCAACGGCCAAAATTTTGCAGACCTTTACCAAGGTTGACCAGGCGTCGCTAGCCTTCGTGCGCGGGCAGGTGGAGGCGAACCTCGTGAAACACTTCCGCGCGACACAGGTCGATGCATCACGGGTTGGGTTTTGGGTGGAGAAACTGCTTGATTGGGGAATGTGACTGCACGGTGTGGTGATGAAGAAAAAAAAACTACTGCGAATGATTGACGATCTCGAAATTGAGGCAGAATTCCGCAAAGCAGCCGTTGTGGCTCTTGCACATGCGGTTAAGCCCATTGGGTTTCGCTTCAATTACCTGATGTACGTGGTAAACGAAGGATTTACCGCCAAAGAATTCTACGGAATGGAAACATTCTGGCGCGACGTGTGCCGCTGGTGCGATTCAGCAGGAGGAAGGGGCATTTATCCTGTTACGAGACAATCGGTCATGGATAGGTTCAACGATCGAATTCCGACGCGAGCCGGCAAACTGGAGGAAATCCTCAAAGTAGATCGCGCCGACGGCGACATGGGCGTATTCCACCTGTTGTCCAAAATCGTCCTGGATGAGGATCCCAGCATTGTGGATAAAGACGAAGAAATCATTGCGACCGATGATGAAATGACTGAGCCGGAGTCGAAACCGTGAGAAAAAAAGCGCTAAAACGACGCATCGAAGACCTCAAAGCACGTAACTACTTCCTCGACGAGATTCTACGCTCGCTCATGTACACCGTGAATCCGCCGCGAGGTCATTATGCATCTTCGGCCCTGTTCAATCATCTCACAGCCAAAGAAGTGGCGATGATCGATGATTTCTGGAAATGGGCCGAACTGCAGAATCGATCAACGCTGACCAAAGAAGCGCTGGAGCAAGGCTTCGATGCTCGTATGCCGAAGAAAATGCACGGAAAGCTCGCGGACATGCTCGCAGATCATCGCAAAGACCAAACGGCGCAGTTCTTGTTCTATGCGGACTTGGTACTAGGAAACGAGTCGGCCATGGACACCACGAAGCAGTCCGAGTAGACTTACGCTCGGCTCAATCGCCACAGACCCTTGATCGTGAGCACACCGCCATGACGCCGATAGTTGAAGCAGGCACGATCTTGATGGGGAAGTACCACGTCGAGAAACTCCTCGGCGAGGGTGCGATGGGGTATGTCGTGGCTGCACGCCATGAGTTTCTCGGGGAACTTCATGCGCTGAAGCTGATGCAGCCCGAAGCGCTGAAGAGTCCTGATGCCGTCGAACGATTCATGCGTGAAGCAAGAGCCTATGCGCGGCTCAAGAGCGATCATGCAGTGCGAGTTCACGATTTCGGCCGTCTCGAGAATGGTGCGCCCTTTATTGCAATGGAGCATCTCGACGGTGAAGATCTCCAAAACGTTTTGGATCACCGACAGGTATTCTCTTTTCAGGAAGCGGCGTTGTACGTGCTGCAAGCTTGCGACGCCCTAGCCGAGGCGCATGCGCTGGGCATCGTGCATCGAGACCTCAAGCCATCGAATCTGTTTTTGACTCGTCGCTCCAATGGAACGCCGTGTGTCAAAGTGCTCGATTTCGGTATTTCAAAAGCGCTCGATGAAACCACGAGTTCTGCTCCGAAATTGACGGCGACCAACACGGTGATGGGAACCGCGTATTACATGTCGCCAGAGCAAGTGCGAAATAGCAAAGCGACAGATCACCGTGGCGATATCTGGGCATTGGGGGTCATTCTTTACGAATTCGCGACGGGTACAGTCCCCTTCGGAGGCGAAAACTTCTTTGACATCTCTACAGGGGTCGTCAATGGCCAACCCATTCCTCCAAGCCAATTGCGACCAGGCATTCCCCCGGACTTCGATTACGTCGTATCTCGGTGCCTGGAAAAGTTTCCCGACATGCGATACCAATCCATTGGCGAATTGACGGCGGCGCTGCAACCGCTCGCAACTGCTGAGGTTGGTGCAGATGTCGCAAGCAATCCGGCATTCATGGGTCCGACCAAGGTGCACGTGGATGCGGAAGTAGATGTCGATAAAGCCACGGCCACCATTACGGTTCCTTCGCACGTCGACGAAGCAAAAGAAACGTTGAAGGTGGCCCCGAACACGCTCGAATCTGCAATTTCGACAGCAGCTTCCGAAGGGCAAGCAAACAACGCTGCAAGCTCTCATGCGCAACGATTTCTTCGCGATCACAAAGAAAAGCTCGAGACCCAACGAATCAAGCGTCGTCGTGAATTGGCAAAAAAAATGGCCATCGCGGTGCTGGCCGTAGGGGCATTGATCGGCTGCAAAATGGTGTACGACTTGGAATGGAACCTGCCGAAATGGCGGGCCGCTTTCAGGGGCGTCTTGGGACTGCCGTCCGCCACTGCGGTAGCTTCCTCGAATGCACCACCGGCCACCTCCGAAACGGCGGCATTGCAAGCATCGGTATCGCCCGCGGTATCCACGTCGTCGCATCGCGCCGGAAACAAGACCAAGGCAGTATCGAATACGGGGGCGACTTCAGGCTCACTCAAGTCCGCGCCTTCGCAAAGTGCGAGCACAGTGTCATCCGTCGCAGCGTCATTGTCATCAGCGTCATCCGCCGCAGCGCCGTCGTCATCAGGGTCATCGGCCGCAGCGCCGTCGCCATCGGCCGTGGCGCCGTCGTCATCGGTGGGAGGAAAGCGGCCGTAACGGTGCCAGAATTGGGAACCGTTACCATTCCGTTATCGCAATGTCTGACGTTTGGCGCGCCTTCATTTACGTTGGCTTGACAACCGCGGGAGCAGCCCACAAAACCTCGGGGCCGGCTCGAAAGCTGACGACACGCTTGCGTCGTGTGATATCGTCGCGCTCCATGTCGAGCGATACATTCACCATCGATGTCTTGGATATCGAAGAGGATCAGGCCGCGTTCCTTTGCACCACGGGTACCGCGGGAGGTCTGAACGATTGTGCGTTCACGCGATCGTTTGCCCTGACGATCATCGAAGACGGCATGCCGTACATGTCGGGAGGCAAGGGGACTGCGCTGCAACTCGAGCTGCACAAGCTATTTGGATCGGATGCGTTTCCAATGTGGGAAGCGAGTTTTCACCAGAAGCACCTGGACAAGTTCATCAAGTCGGCGAAGCTGGTCGAGCGCATCGGGATCATCAAAAACGAAGCGGCTTGGAGACACGGACGGTTCGAACTCGAGAATGAGACGGATTACCCATTGCACAGATTCCGGCTGGTCGTACAAGTCACGGATAAGAAATGGCTCGAAGGTCTCAAAGTCGGCAGTTCGTACGGGACGACCGCTTTCGACGCTTGGTGGGAAGATCCGACGCGGCAATCTGAGGCCGAACTGTTGGCCATCGAGCGAAAAGCATCGAAGTGGAAACCGCCGGCGAAAGAGAAGACGCCGAAAGACGGCTGAAATTCGAGATCACCTAATGTCCTGGTCAATGCTCACGAGCGGGGAAACTCATGCCTGATTTGAACGACGGTGAATCCACTGAGGTGCAGGGCTCGGGCTCTGCGCGATACACCATAAAAAACGTCGGCGGTGTGTATTCGTGCTCGTGCCCGGCGTGGCGTAATCAATCGCTGGGCATCGAACGCCGAACGTGCAAACACATCAAGCGGCTCCGTGGCGACGATGCAGAAATGGCGCGCCTTGCAGCAGTCGGCGCCACGACGACCGCGGCGAGATCGGCACCGAGACCTCTGGCCGCCCCCAAAACATCGTCTGGAACGACCGAGGGCGACCAGGAAACTGGTGAACCGGCCGGGAAAGCTGTTCCTCCGCTTTTGCTGGCCCATACGTGGGACAATGTCGAGGATTTGTCGAATTGGTGGCTGAGCGAAAAGCTGGATGGAGTGCGCGCATATTGGGACGGGAGCAAATTCATTTCGCGTTTGGGCAATGAATACTTTGCGCCCGATTGGTTCACGGCCAACTTGCCCGACGTGCCGCTCGATGGTGAATTATGGAGCGGTCGCAAGAAATTCCAGCAAACGGTGGGGATCGTGAGACGTCAGGACCGAAGCGACCATTGGAAATCGGTTTCCTACGTGGTTTTCGATGCACCAAAGATGGATGCGCATTTCGAGGAGCGGCAATCGTTTTGCCAAAACATCTTGCGGGTGCGTCCTTCGGCATACGCTTATGTATTGGAGCAGCAGCGATGTCGAGGAATGGATCATTTGCGGGCGGAGCTTGCTCGGATTGAGTCGCTCGGCGGGGAAGGATTGATGCTGCGTCGTCCCGGATCGAAATACGAAGTGGGACGCTCGTCGTCGCTGCTGAAGGTGAAATCGTTTTTCGATGCGGAAGCGCGCGTGATCGAATACGCAGCGGGCGCGGGAAAACATAAGGGCCGCACCGGAGCGCTGGTGGTGGAGTTACCGAATGGCACTCGGTTTTCCGTTGGAACGGGGCTATCCGATAAAGAACGACAATCACCACCACCGATCGGATCGATCATTACGTTTCGATACCAAGAACTGACCGACGCGGGGGTTCCGCGGTTTCCGTCCTTCGTGCGTATTCGGCCGGATGTGACGTGGCCGTCTGGGAGTTGACAATGCCGGAGTTTGTCGACGTGGTATTAGTTGCGGCGTCGTCGTCCGAGTAAACCGGCCAATGCGGCGAGCGAGACGAGCGAGACGAGCGAGAAACCAAGGGGGGCTTCGGAGGAGCCCGGAACCTTGCAACCGCAGCCATCATCCGGACCAGCGGCTTGGGTCATCGTAAAGTTCAGGTCCGTGTAAGCGCCATTGAAGTCAGTGCTATTGACGATCATGACGTAGGCGTTTTTCGCGCCCGGCATGATTTCGATTTTTACCGAATACGTCCTGAAGTCTTCATTGACCTTGCTGC
>CAZETM010000440.1:5468-8032 GCA_964514885.1 uncultured Polyangium sp.
GGCATGATTTCGATTTTTACCGAATACGTCCTGAAGTCTTCATTGACCTTGCTGCCCGACGTGGGAGAGACCCTGAGCACGTCGGCGGTCGTTGCGAGCGGCGACAGCGTGAACTCAATGGGGGCGTCCCCGACCCGCACGAGCGCTTGCGGCGCAAATTCAATGTTTGGTCCGCCGCCGACGAATTCCAACGTGATCGAATCGGTGTTTTTGGGAAGCGGCACATGCACCTGCATTACGCCGGGTGCATAACCAATTTCACTGTCGCCAAGGTTTGCGCGCCATTGGCCGATGCTCCACCACACATCATCGACGCCAGGCATCGACGAGGGCCCCTTCATTGGTTTTCCTTGGTATTCGAGAATGCGCGCACATTGTGGCAAAACGCCGCGGTTCGTGAATGCTGTCGTGAGTTGCGCGGCGACTTGCGCACCGAGCGTCGTGCCCATTTTGACTTGCTCGATGATGATGTTGGCGAAATCTTCATACCCCATATCGCCCGAGGGGGCCGCGTTCAGCGCACTGAAGATGGCGAGATCGAAATCAAGTCGAACCTCGACAGGCAATTTTGAACGCACGTCCCACAAGCTTCCCGAAAAAAGCGTGGCATCTTGATGCACCTGGCCACCAATGGCCGAGGGGCAAGCATCGGGATTGGCAAGACTGCGAAAGGCTTTTGCGGTCGGATCCGTGTCGAGAACCGCGTATTCACCAATGTCTGGGTCTCCAGTGATGGCAGCGGCAAAATAATCGGCAATGCCTTCGTTCATGGCGCCGGGCGATAAAGTGATGCCGTATTTGTCGTGGTGTGCTTGGCCGAGGAACCAAATGATGTTCCAGACGACTGCATGCGTGAATTCGTGGTAGATGATGTCGGCGTCGTATGCGTAGTCCTTGATGGGGCCCTGACCGAACGCCATGGCTGCGCCCGCGATCCCATAGGCCGATAGATAACCTGGGTAAAAAAACGCATTCTGGACCGGTTCCAAGGGGATGTTCGGATCGGCCACAAACTCATCAGCTATCATGTAATTCGCAAACACATCGAGCGGCGCCTGCTGCGCTTTGAACGTGGGGTCGAAAGCCCGGAAGTAATCGTAGGCGATGCGGGTGTGGTGATAGATGTGCAGTTCCGCGAAAGGATCCTCAGGCTTATCGTCCGCGGCGGGTTTGTCGTCGAAATCGAGCGTCATCGCATTTGCATTGGCGGTTTGTTGCAACTCGCAAATATGCAAACCCTCGGGCGCACTAGGAATCGGCGTGAGTTTTTTCGTGTCGATGCAATTCTTGGCCGTAACGAACTCGTCGGACAGCGTTGTCGCGCCGTTTGGCAGGGGCAACGTGACCATCACGAGTTGCGGCGATTTCACTGGATTGGAAGGAAAGACTTCCGCCTGGTGCACGCTGAGCACCGCATTGTAATGTGACAAGACGGCCCCGTTTTTCGCGTCGACGACCGTCACCGGAGCGTAGGGCAAACCCGTCGAGGGCGTATAGAATTGCCACGCCAAACGCTCGCCATCGCCGCCAGGCCAAATGACGAGTTGCGCCGCATTCGGATCCGCAAAGGCACTTGCGGTTCGAGTCGCCGTCGCCGCCGCCGTCGCCGCATCCACGAGAGGCGTGACATCGGTAGGAAAATCATTTGCGAGTTTCACTGCAACGATGTGAGGTACGCCATTGGCATCAAACGTGACCGTCGCGCTACGATTCACGACCGGAAGACCGGCATGCATCTGCGGCAGCTTGACGATACGCCGCCCATCACGCAGCAAAGTCGCACGCGATGAGCCAAAGACGAGGCTCTTCACCGCCGGCACGCGTTCTGCCAAGGCAATCCGTGCGGCCATGTCGATCGCCGCCGGATCAGCGCCTGGCGCAATCACTGCCGATGAAAATGAACCGACGTCGAAGACGGCAATTGGAGGTGCAGCAACCGCCACCCCACCGACCAAAGAAAGCAACATCCCAGCCGACAAACCGAGGAGCAAGCGCATCGTGAACCCCTTCATTTGATCAAAACCGCGACACCAATTCGACCCTCGCGCCTTCGAATGGCGGAAACAAACGGCACACGCCAGAAACGCATCGAATGGCTCCGCGCCGCTGACCTACGAATACGTTCACCGTATTGAAGATCTGATCGAGCACCTTGGCGGTGCTTCCCGATCGATACGTAAGCCCGCCGCTTACGTAATGGCAAAGCACGACCTCGAATTGGTTGTTCGTCGACCTTCCCGGGTCGCAT
Source organism: uncultured Polyangium sp. (assembly GCA_964514885.1). GTDB lineage: Bacteria > Myxococcota_A > Polyangia > Polyangiales > Polyangiaceae > Polyangium. The sequence continues at coordinate 7,717 of CAZETM010000440.1, forward strand.
CCGGGGCGCGTCGAATATTCGTATCCGACAATCGCCGACAAATGCGGCGACCAATGCAGCGCCGTGTAGTTTTCGCCTTCATTCCAGGGACGCGGATGCGCGCCCGGCAAATACCGATTGCGATGAAACCCTTGGAGCTGCAACGAAAACGGCCCCTTGATGTGTTTTACCAAGTCGTATCGAAGATAACCCTCGTAATAAAGAACGTCGGTTTCCCCTGACGCCGTCGTGCCTCCCGTTGCAACCGCACGTTCTGCAATCCGCGATCCGAGCCAAGCACGCGCATGCGTTTTGCCTTTTTCGCGGCTCATGTCGA
>CAZETM010000441.1:0-8021 GCA_964514885.1 uncultured Polyangium sp.
TGCACATTCAGGTTGATGAGCGGTGACCAAGTACCATTGGACAGATTGAATCGGTGCGTCGAAGGTGATGTACGACCCGAGATGACGACGACCGCCCCGCCAGGGATGACCTGCTCCGGAATCCATACCGCAGCGTGCTCCGTACGCGGCTTGAATGGCAATGGCGCCATCGCCCAAACATTCGTGTCCGGGTCATAGAATTCCGGGTTATCCATGGCCTGCGACATGGGGCCGGTATCTCCACCCATGACAAATACGCGATCCTTCGGGAGCAGCGTCGCCGTCGCGTTCATACGGGCAAAATTCATACTGCCCGTGAGCTGCCATTGGGGGTCCACAACCAGCGGCGCCTTGGCGCTCGCATCCCACGTCAAATGCACCGTGCAATGCCTGGCTCCCGGATCCACCGTCGGACGCCCCCAAGGCATCACTCCCGACGTATCATAAGCGCAGCCTTCAATCCCCACATTCAACGCCAAACGACGGCCATCGCCATCCACAGCATACGGCGGCGCCATACGCAACCGCGGTGCGCCTGCCTTGTCGAGCATTTCGAGCGTGCTTGACACGAGGCGCAAACCCGCTACGCCTTCGCCCAACGCCATTTCGTACCGCAACTCAGGCGTCTCCGGAAGTTTTTCCGGGAAATACACATAGTCCTCGGTGCCCTGCGAGGTCGGGCGATGCACGATATGCGCGCCTTGCGCATACGCCGATCGATACACGACGTATCCATTCGAATCCTCGCGCGCCGCCGCCGTCGCCCCCACAAGCCCCACTTCGACGGACACTCCGCTCTTTTCATCACGCAATCGGAATGCGCCGTCCGCCCGCACCGGCAAAACGACGTCGGCAGGGGTTGGGGGCATTTCCGCAGCAATACCGCTCGGCGAAAGGATCTCGATATCGGAAGGCACCGTCGTGCGCACCTGGTCGAAATTGCCCAGGACGCCACGATTCGAAGTTGTGCCCGGTAGCTGGAAGTTTGCCGTGCCAAACGCGCGCTCGAGCTGTCCGCGAACGGCAAACACCACGTCTTTGGCCTCTCGCGCGTCCGGCAAAACAGCCTCGGGCGCCGCCAACGGCCCATTCGCTGCGCCGTCCTTTTCTTGTTCCGTCAAGCATGCTCCCGCAAGCAACGACAAGAAAGCAAAACCAACTCCCAATCGACCAGTCGACCTTTTCATAAGCGCTTCCTCCAAGCTTAGAATCGATAATTCACCAGGATACCAGGGGTGGCCACGAAAATCGCGCTACCCATCAGTTTCTCCTTGATTGTGATGGACTCCCCGCCCACCAAATCGACCTCGTCCTCGAACTTCGCCAGTCCGTCCGACTTGGCGTCGACGACCGTATCATCCGCACGCCACGTGACTGCATCGCGGAATATTAAGAGCGTTCCGCCAAGCGATAACATGACATCGAGATTCTTGCGCGCTCGTACGCCCACTCGCACTTCAGGAGCTGCATAAAACGCTGTGAGCGAAGAGGATTGTTTGACGTCTACGCCATAGGGCGCCGGCATAATTGGCACGCCAGGCGACGAGAATGCGGTCGACGGCGGCTGGGTCATGAAACCGCTATCTTTATCCTTCGTATACCTATGGTCGCTGAACGAGCCGAAAAAGCCACCCACGCCAAGTCGAAAGCTAATCGGGAAACGTTCCCCGAATTTGACCCCTACCCCTACGCCGGCGGTGACTCCTGTCATCGTCAACGCATCCGTCACCATTCCCTCAGCCGAGCCAAGGCCCACAGGAGTAATAGACTCGGTGCGATCGGTAATCGTCTGCTGCGCATGGAGAAATCCGAGATCGAATCCAATTGTCCATCGATTGCGAGCCCAAATGCCGCCGCGCACCGTGCCCATGCCACCCATGACCACCGACGATGCACAGCTTGTACCGCAATCGTTACCGAGATCGCCTCCGAACGTCGGACCAATGGCAAACGCCCCACCCAATTCGATAAACGCAGGGTTTTCGTCCCAAAACGTTTGCGGCACCGGATCGCCCGGGGCAAATGCAATCAGCTCACGTTTGCCCGGACCAACCTCGATACGCTTCTCTACCTTGACATACCCAGCGGCGCCGATTTCGACGCGATGCGATCCCGTCCGAACCTGCCCCTCCCACGCATCACGCCCGAGGAATACGCCGTCCAAATAGATTTCGCCGCCTTTGACTTGCGACTCCACACGCAAATCCGACCCAAGCTCTTCCGCAATGACGAGCATATTCGTCACCTGGCTCTGACGAACCTCGATACGCGCTGGCTGCGTGCCTTTGCGTTTGTCGCCTCGAAGCACGACGAGATGCTCGCCCGTTGAAATGAGACCACGCCATGGGGTTTTTCCGACGACCACCCCGTCCAAAACCACGTCGACGTTATAGCCAGAGGCTTCTTCGACCGAAAGCCAACCCGAAAGCTCGAGCGGCGCAAGCACCGCACGAACCGTGACTTCTTTGCCGCCAGGCGCCTCGATACGCTTCTCGAACGTCTCGAATCCCGCTTTGAGAATACGCACCGTGCGCGTACCGACCGACACGTGCAGCGGCCCCTTTAATGGCGTCGTCCCCACGGGTTTACCATCGATGGTAATCGTCGCACCCGACTGAATCCCATCGATGATGATATTGCCCACGACCGGCCGAAGCTGCGTCAATTCTCCTTCGGCAATCGCTTTTTCCTCCGCGCTCACATTGGGAGTTGCGAGCAGCCGCTCGTTCATCTCGACCGCTTCTGCGAAGCGATTCAATCGGCGCAAACACAATGCCGCATTTTTAATGGCCGCACGCGTGGGATAAATCGCTATCGAGCGCTCGAATTCTGGAAACGCTGTTTCGAGCGATCCGCGATCGAAAAGCGCCAAGCCCTGATCGAAATGCTTGCGCGCTTCTTCCTTCGCCGTCGCTTCCGCTGCAGCCGCTGGATCAACGGGAGGAGGCGGCGAGGCCTCGACAGGCGGAGGCTTGGGTTTGACCGGTGCTTTGGGCTGCGCTAGCGCAGGCGTCGCGACGAATAGCGCCGCCAAAACCCCCATGGCCAATTGCGATCCAGCACCAAAACGAAATGCTTTCTTGAGCATGCTTTTTTCCGCCATCGGAAGCGTGTATTTCCGTGGGCTCATCAGTTGAATTCACGATCCGGTCCAGGATCGCCATTAGGTGGTTTGGTTGCTGTCTTCGCAGTCGTCGGAAGCGCCGTCGGCAATGGTGCCGGCGTCGTCACAGGTGTCGCTGGATCTTTCGTCTTCACTCCCGCCGCGGTCGTTCCGGCGGGCACCGTGGGCGCATCAACCTTTACGTCCTTTGCAAGCGAAAGTTTGTCCGGGAACGCGCCGTCCGCCGTAATCGCCACGTCGCCGCGTTGCTCGAGTTTGTCTTTGAAAACCTTCACCGCATGCTTGCTGCCAAGGTCGCCGCTGATCGTGATGTACCCGCCGGCATTCACCGTCACGATGCGACCGTTGACCTCGACCGATGCATCCGCAGGCTCGATCGTCACCCGCACTTCACGCAGCGCACCCGCATTGGACACCGCTGGCGCATTCGCAAGCTGTGGAGCCGGCTTCGCCACCGCTTCGTCCACCACCGACGTCTTCGGCGCTTCAGGAGTGCGCAGCGTGAAGATCACCCCCAGCATCCCTGCAAGACCCACCGCCGCAAGTAACACCGGGACAAACCTCTTCCGAGACGAACCCCCACGCTCGCCACTCTCCGAAGGCGACAACGAGCTGCGCGATTCCACCGGTTCCACGCGCGTCGACGCTCCGCGATCGGCGCTCTTGGCCGCAACAGGATCCTCGAGCAGCGTCTTCTCCATCGCGATCGAACGATCGGGCGAAGAAGCACGCGACCCTTTGGCCTCGGGAGCCAATAACAAACCCGCTCGCGTGGGAACAACACCCACTGCGACACCGAATGCTTCCACCAACTCAGTCACGCTCTGAAAGCGCCCGTTCATGTCCCGCGAGAGCGCTTTTTCAAAGAAGCGATCCAACTCGATGCTCAACGCAGGCACGAGCACCGAGGGCGGAAGAAACGGATCGGTACAAATCGAGACGAGCAGCTTGCCGATGTTCTCCGATTCGTCGAACGGCAAACGACCCGTAATCACCTCGTAAAGGATCACGCCGATGGCCCACAGATCCGAGCGATGATCGACGAGCTTCGTTGCGCGAATCTGCTCAGGGCTCATGTACGAAGGCGATCCGAGCAGCGCACCCGTGCTCGTTGCCGATGCACTGCCCGTGATGGTGACGTCTTTGGCGATGCCGAAATCGAGAACTTTGACGATCTCTTCGTCACCGTGACGCTGCAGAAAAATATTTCCGGGCTTGAGATCGCGATGCACGATGCCGAGCTCGTGCGCACGACGAAGTGCCTTGCCGAGCTGTTCGAGAACGCGAAACGCTTTCTCGGGATCCATCGGCCCTAGTCGCTCGAGACGATGATCTAGATCCTCACCATCGAGCAGCTCCATCGCGATGTACGGCGCGCCATCGTCGATCCCGTAATCGAAAACTTGCACGACGTGCGGGCTCTTGATCGCCACCGCCGCCTTCGCCTCGCGTTCGAAACGTTGCCGCGCGGATTCGTTTTCCGCGATGGATGGATCCATGAATTTGACGGCTACGTCGGTGTCGAGAAGCTGATGCCGCGCGACCCACACAGACCCCATGCCACCCTGCGCGAGCTGTCGCTCGAGCCGGAATTTGCCGCCAATGATCGCGCCCTCTGTAATGGCCACGCCGCGACGCTCCTCCCGTAAAAACGCACGTTGGTGCGAAGACAGGCAAGAGTACCGTATCCGATCACCATCAAGGACTCCATGGCGAAAAAGGGCGAAGCGCGACGACCACCTGCGCATCGACGCGCTTTACAAAAACGCCTACGCTGCCGGCTAAACCCGCACAACGTCATGCGCTTTCGCCAATGCATCCTCGCCCCCATCGCGCTCGGGACGCTCATGACAGCCATGGCCTTGGTGAGCGCATGCAAGTCAAAAACATGCGTGCCTGGACAACAAGTCGCGTGTGCTTGCCCCGGTGGACAACAAGGCGTGCAAGCGTGCGACGTTGACGGCGCTCGGTATTTGCCCTGCATTTGCACCGCGCCAGCGACACAAGTCACCACCAAGTCGGCACCACCCAGACGCAAAAAACAAATCCGCTGCGGAGGACTCACGTGCGATACCGCCTGCTGCGCGACGTTCGATCCTCCATCGTGCACGCGTGACCCGCGCGAGTGCCCACGCACGGAGCAGGGCGAAGCCGTCATCTACGAATGCGACGGCCCCGAGGACTGTTCGTCAGGACAATCGTGCTGTCTTGTTCCTGGCAAAACCGTGATCGGCGCCGTCTGCGTGCCTCGAAACGAATGCACGGGCAGCTATCAAGGTCCACGCCGAGACGCGGTGTTCACGGCTCGAAAGGTTTGTCACGCCAACTCGGACTGCGACGTGTCGGAACTTTGTACACCAACGAATGACTCGACAGGTATTTTGACCTGCAACAAATGAGTCCTAGACAAACCCGTTTGTCTTAACAATCACCGCAACCGACGCTCGACCAGCGTACGATCGATGGCGTTGATGGATGCACAGCCCGCAAGTGCCATCGCGGTCGAGAACTCCTCGCGGAAAATCTCGAGCACGCTGCGCACGCCACGTGCACCACCCACGGCCAGCCCCCACAGCACCGGACGACCGATCATGACGGCAGAAGCTCCAAGCGCGAGCGCCTTCACAACGTCCGTGCCCCAACGAATTCCACCATCGACGAGCACGAGCGAGCGACCATCGACGGCACTAGCAATACGTGGGAGCACATCGAGGGTGGCGGGCGCGCCATCGAGCTGGCGGGCGCCATGGTTTGACACGACAATCCCCGCCGCGCCGACTTCGACAGCTCGAATTGCATCGTCGGGACGAACGATTCCCTTGAGCAGCACGGGCAACTTGGTGAGCGAACGAAGCCATTCGACGTCACGCCAGGACAGCGATGCATCGTGGCGCGAAGCAATGTAACGGGCGAGCGCCGAGCTGGATTGCACGCCGGCCATTGCTGATTCATCGACGAGGTTTGCCATGACGAGCCCCTCGGGCAAACCAAAACCATTACGCACATCGCGAATACGACGCCCGAGCACGGGAGTATCCACGGTAAGCACAATGGCTTGGTATCCCGCGGCTTCGGCACGCGCCACGAGCGACCGCGTCAATTCGCGATCTTTGTGCACATAAAGCTGAAACCACTTGGGACCATTCGAGACGCGAGCAACGTCTTCAATGGTGGTCGTAGCAAGCGTGGACAACGTATAAATGGTTCCCGCTTCAGCGGCAGCACGAGCCGTTGCCAATTCTCCATCCGGATGAGCCAGCCGGTGATACGCGGTCGGCGCAATGAGAATGGGCATCGATACGGGGACGCCAAGAATGTTCGTCGCGAGATTACGTTCGGAAACGTCGACGAGTACGCGATAATGAATTTCCCAGCGGCGATATGCACGCACGTTTTCACGCAGCGTCCGCTCGGCATCCGCACCCGAGCGATAATAATCCCAAGTCATTGGGGAAAGCGCGCCCCGAGCCGCCTTTTCGAATTCAGGGACGCACAGAAGCTGCGGCGACAAACCTTCCACGGTCATGGTGCCAAATCACCTTTCTCGATACTACCAAGCTACGGTGAAGATCGAGGAAAACCCTGACGAAGGCCGCGAAGACGGGCTCGATTGTGAAAGCGTGTCCGGCACATCGAGCGAAGACAACGCTTCGAGAACGCAATGGCGCACTTCTGCGCTAACCGTGGAACTAGGATCGATCGTGATTTGCTCTCTCGACTTGCTGCTCACGATGGTCAGCCTCAAAAGCCCGCCCCCAGCTATGGCTCGACAATCATCCAGCGATGGCTTCGCCGCAGCCACAATCGCTTGCGCCAACGCTTCCTGACCAGGCTCGACCTGCTCGACCAAGATCCGCGGCACAATCGCCCCAGCGGCAGGACCATGATCATGGTCGTGATCATGCGCTTTGGTGGAAGGCGATGCAGCGGCGGCATTCGCCGACGCACCGGTCGAGCGCGGACGCAAAGGCGGCGGAGGTGGCTCGAGCTGATGACAACCGGCAACAAGCAGCAGAACAACCGGAAGGCTCGCGCGCAACATCACGACAATCATAGCACCGCACCGCACGCGCAACGAGGGTTTTCAATCCGTTACGGCGCGCACCAGCACGAGCGCTTCCGCCTTTCCCGATAACAAGCGAAACTCCGCAACGGCCTTCGTAGGCACATCGGAAGCACAACGCCGGTCCATTACGACAAACCTGCCGCGCGAAATGGTGTTTTCACCCGTCGACGCATCCGCAAGGCGCATGTCGAGACCACTACCGCCTCGATCGAGCGCTGCAATGACTTCAATACATGATTTCGCGGGAACTTCGAAAGGCACCGCCTGACGCACGCCGGAATCGAGAGACAACCGCACCGCATTTTCGGCCGATGCCGCCGATACCCGCGCACCACCTGCATCCAGTACCGCCAGCAATCGACTCGATGCCCAGGGATGTGCCACGAGCAACGGTGGCGCGAGTTTGTCTTTGCGTAACTCGACGGCGTATGGACCCGGCCGAGAGAATGCCTCGACATCGATACGTGCCGGGCCTCCCGCGCCGCATGCAAAAAGCGTTACCCCTGCACCACCTCGCCCCTCGGCAAACAGCACTCCGCGGTCATCCCATAATGCCGCGCCAACATCCGCCAAGGGTTTGCCCGCGACCACATCGATACGTGCACACCCCGCGGGCAAGTCCACCGTCACCGGAGCACGACTGCCCAGTTTCGCCGTCGCCGTCGAAATCAGTTTCGCCGCGCCATATCCTTTGTCCACCAACAGTTTGTCTAGGCCAGCTCGCGCTTCGGACAGCTCGCGGTTCTCCGTCACGTACTCTGCACGCGCGCCAGGCTCGATGAGCGCGCCCGCGCCTGGTCTCGAACGACTCGCCACGACCGCTACAATCCC
>CAZETM010000442.1:0-4727 GCA_964514885.1 uncultured Polyangium sp.
GACAAGTCATTTTTGATGTTCGTACAAAATAAAAAGCACTGGCCTGTCAAACAATGTTGACACTTCAAATGTTAGGTGTCGTAACAGTACGGACATGCGCGAGGAGAATAACACGTCCCCAACGAAATTAGCACGCTCACAGCTCGCCCTGGAGCATCACCTGCGTCAAAATGTAATTCGTGACCAATATCGATACGCAGCTTTCGACCACGGCGTTCGTGGTTGCCAATCCCACGCCGCGTGCACCACCGTTCGCGTAAAAACCGTGACGACACGCAATCGAACAAATCAAAAATCCAAATACCGAGCCCTTGAGGATACCCATGAACAAATCCTTGGGCGCTGCCGTCGTGCGAATGCTTTGCAGGAAAATACCAAAATCGCCGCCGAGCCATTCAATCGCTACGACGTACGCACCGAGCATTCCCACGGTCATATAAAGAATGCACAAGAGCGGTCCCATGACGACTCCCGCTAGTAGACGCGGCGAAAGCAAATATTGAACGGGGCTCACGCCCATCGTCGTGATGGCATCAATCTGTTCGGTCACGCGCATGTTCCCAAGCTCGGCAGCCATTGAGCTTCCCGCTCGCGCCGTGACCATGATCGCGGAAAACACCGGAGCGACTTCGCGTGCCAAACTCACCGCGACGATGCCACCCACCCGCCCCTCGGCGCTGAACGCCTTGAGCGCGTACGTCGTCTGCAGCGCGAGCACCATGCCGCTGAACGTGCCGGTCAAACCGACGATGAATATGGACTGCACACCGATGTGGTCCATCGCGGCAAGCATCTGGTTCACTCGAAAAGGCTTCCGAAACAGCCAAAGCACCGTTTGGATGGTCAAACTGACCGTGGTCCCGACGTTCTCGAACAAAGACAAGACTGGGTCGAAATACTTCTGCCAGGCGCTTGTTTCTTCGGAGCCTCCCACGCGCGCCTCTTCTATCACGCCTCTGCGGACATGCCGATCGCCGCGCGCAAAGCGCGATGAAGCTCGCTCGAACGCTGCCCCGTCGCTTCGATTCGCGCCGACCGCGCTCCACCCGCAGCAAGATCGAACGTGATGCGCAAAGCGTCTGCTCCAAGCGCAGCTTCGAACGGCCCGCCCCACTCCACGACGAGCACCGCCCCATCGCCCCGACGATCGCGAAGCCCAAGCTGCTGAAGCTCGTCTTCATCCCCCAAGCGATACAAATCCGCGTGAGCGATCGGCAGTCGCCCTTCGTATTCGTGAATCAGCGTAAACGTGGGGCTCGTGATGGGTTCGTCACGTGAAACCCCCAGCGCACGTGAAAGCGCACGCGTGAAGAAGGTTTTGCCAGCGCCGAGGTCGCCCGAGAGGATCAACAGATCACCCGGACGAAGCAGCGCCGCCAGCGCACGAGCAAGCTTGATCGTTGCGCGACGCGTGGGAAGACGCGTGGGAAGAGGAGCCGTCGTCGTCACTTGTGCACCGATCTGAACAAACTGAACGTTCGGAGTAAGTTTGTCCAGGCTGGGTTGGTCCAGGCAAACACAACCGAATGCATGTCAACGACGCAGCCGCTCATCGGATCTGTCGCACGCCGAGTTGTCGCGCCATCTTACGCTCGCCACCGAAGCCTTTTGCCTCGGTCGTCCACAAGTCTGCCTGTGCAGATGCGAGCGTTTCGGCAGCTTTGATATGTCGCGATTTGACTTCCTTCGGATCCTTCGTCGGCTTCGCCGGTAACACTTGCACCGCGGACCAAGCGAGCACTGCTGCATCACGTCCGAGACCGGCCCAGATGCTCGGTGAATCTGCATGCGCACGCATCCACGACGAAAGCGAAGGATTGGTGATCGCGCGAGGATCGATCGGATACACGCCAGCCGTTGCCGCGAGTGTTCGCTTGGGGAGCGACACGCCGCCAAGATCAAGACCGACGGCGGTTTGTACGGACGAACCAGAGACCGAGAGCAGTACATCGCTCACGCAAGATCCATAGACGACCACACCACCGATGCCGCGCCATGATGGAGGCAAACGAGTGCACTCGAACGCTTCGGCTTGGCCCATGTCGACAGAGCCTTTGTCGCCAACCCAGACGATTTGTCCGGGTGAAACATGCGGCGCAGCAGGTCGTTTTTTGCTCGAAGTCGGCACGTGCGACGCGATCGCGGAGGCGAGCGTCGTGCGGATGCGTTCTGGATCTTCTCCCAAGACGAAGACGAACGGCGAGCTGGATGCCGCAGCTGCAGGCGGATGGAGCAAGATCACCGGGACCGATTCACGTGCAGCAAACGTCGCTGCGAGCGTTGCTTCTTCGCGATCGATGCCGGCGATGATGATCGCTGCGCCATCGGTCACGAGCGCTTCCAACGCATCATCGATACCTTCGACACGTCCGAGATCATCACGGCTTGCGAGCCTCGCATCGGAGCCTGGTAGGCCAAGTCCGTGCGCGATGCCTTGTGCTACTTCCGCGCCTCGTCTGCGCGTTTCTTGACTACGCACGGACAAGACAAACCCCACCGTCGGAGCTTCGACACGCGCTTCGCCACCGCTTCCTCCAGCCAGTGAGGCGACTGCATCGGCACGCGATCCGAGCAGCGCGCTAGACGTACCGAGCAGTCGTGACGCGAGGGTTTGATCACGTTTCGCGATCGCCGAGTCGGCCAGGCGCGCGACCAAAGTCGTTTGAACAGCAAGCTCTTCGTTCTGCGGTTCGGCTTCTTGTTCCCGACGTTTCTCCAGGATCGGCAACAGATCGTCGGTCGGGATGTTGGCTACGAGCGAGGTGAGTTTGCTGCGAATGTCTGCGCGTTCTTCGACGCTCGATTCACCCAGCCAGTCGAGCATCATGTCGATGGCTTGTCCGTACCGTTTTGCTCCGATCGCGCTCGTCGTCAGCTCTTCGTTGAGCAGTGCGCGCGCGTGCGCATCGATGAGTTTTCCGCGCAGGGGAAGGAGTTTGTCCAGGGCAGCTTTGAACTGTCCGGCTCGTCGCATCGCCGCGCCTTGGATGACCGTTGCGTGATCGGCCGTGGTGCCGCGACCGTTTGTCTTTGCGAACGCCCGCGAGCTTCGTAGTGTTGCGCGATCGATATCGCCGCGATCGAGAGCGATCCAGGCGAGCATCACGTCTGAGACGGGGATGAGCGGATCGTTCGGATAGTGATCTTGAAAGGTCACGATACGTGGCTCCAGTTCGGCTCTGCTCTTGCGATTTGCTTGGGCAAACGAAGCGGAGATCGCACGCAGCTCGATTTGTGCGCGGATCGTGGAGGACAGCGGAACGGTGGGAGCGTCTTTCGGCGGAGCGCTGGAGCAACCCCACGCAGTCGCAGTGAGCGCCAGTACGACAGCGACCAGGCCGACTCGGCCGATTTTCGGACCTAGGCTAAATTTCGCACGCAGATCGAGGCCAAAAAGTTGCGGCACCTTGACGTCCTGGCGAGAGTCCCATACATCGCGGGTCGCCTGCAAGCCGACGAGGTCTCGTGTCCTCAACATCGATAGATCAAGCTCTTTTCGCTCCGCGCCGCCGCGCATTCTTGTTGCGCAAGCTGCATTCGCTTTCCGGCATCGTGCCAGTCGGCGGCTTCATGGTGTTTCACCTGTGGACGAACGCCAAGGCCCTTCAGGGTCAAGAGACGTTCGACGCCGCAGTGCGAGAAATACACCACATGCCGTATCTGCCGATACTCGAGTGGGGCATGATTCTGCTCCCGCTCTTGTTCCACGCTGGATACGGAGTGAAGCTCGCTTTCGAGTCGCGTGTAAATGTCTCGAGTTACAGCACGACTCGGAATTGGGCCTACACGCTACAGCGTATTACGGGAATTTTGGCATTCTTGTTCATTGCGCTGCACATGTATAGTCTGTGGTGGAAGAAGTTCACGGGCGTGATGGCGGCGGATCAATTCTACCCGACGCTTTGCTCTTCGATGAGTTCGACGGTGAGTGGAATTCCCGTCGTGGCTTTGATTTACATTCTCGGGATCGCGGCGTGTGCATTCCACTTTGCCAATGGTCTTTGGGGGTTCTGTTTCTCGTGGGGGGTCACCGTCTCGCGGCGTTCGCAGCAGATGGCGGCTTGGGTATTTGGAATGTTGGGAGTGGCCGTGTTTTTACTCGGCGCCAACACGACCATTTACTTTGCCACGGGCTCGAGCATTCAGGACATGATCTTCGGGCGTAGCGAAAAAGCTGGCGCGCGTTCGTGTCTCGATATTCGTCAGGAGGCTGCGAAGTCTCCTACTGCTACATCGACGCACTGAGCGAGCTGCCTCTGCGCACACGCATTCACGGAGCATTCGAACAACATGGCTGCCCAAAGCACGAATCGGAGTGAGGGAGGAAAAGTTCGACGGGTAATCGTCGTCGGTGGAGGTCTCGCGGGCCTCATGACGGTGATCAAGCTTTGCGAAGCGCGAGTCCCGGTCGATCTGATTTCTCTCGTTCCGGTCAAACGTTCGCATTCGGTGTGCGCCCAAGGTGGCATCAATGCTTCGGTGAATACCAAGGGCGAAGGCGATAGCCCGCAAATTCACCTCGAGGAAACCGCGTATGGCGGTGACTTCCTGGCGAATCAGCCGCCGGTCAAAGGAATGGCGGAAGCTGCGCCGGGCATTGTATTCATGCTCGACCGCATGGGCGTGCCATTCAATCGAACGCCCGAGGGGCTTTTGGATTTCCGTCGATTCGGTGGAACGCTTTTCCACCGCACGGCATTTGCCGGTGCGACGACGGGCCAGCAGCT
>CAZETM010000442.1:4827-8008 GCA_964514885.1 uncultured Polyangium sp.
TGTATGCGAATGGTGAATTCATTCAGGTGCATCCGACGGCGATTCCTGGCGCGGACAAACTGCGTCTGATTTCGGAGAGCGCGCGTGGCGAAGGTGGGCGCGTGTGGGTTCCGAAAGATCAGTCGGACAAACGCGATCCGAAAGAGATTCCCGAAAAGGAACGCGATTACATTCTCGAGCGGATGTATCCCGGTTATGGCAACTTGGTTCCGCGCGACATTGCTTCGCGCGCCATTTTCAAGACGTGTTTCCACGAGAAGCGTGGCGTCTTCAATGGGAAGACCGGGAAAAACGAAAACGAAGTTTATCTCGACCTCACGCACAAGTCCGAAAAGTTCTTGCGGACGAAGCTGGCGGGTATTCTCGAGATTTATGAAAAGTTTGCCGGTGTCGACCCGTACCACAACCCGATGAAGGTTTTTCCGGCCGTACATTATTCGATGGGCGGCTTGTGGGTCGATTTCGAGAAAGACGCCCGCGGGTCGCTCAAGGCTGGCTCGCCGCGTAATCACGCGACGAACATTCCGGGCCTGTATGCCGTCGGCGAGGCTGATTATCAATACCACGGTGCCAATCGCCTTGGTGCAAACTCGCTGCTTTCGTGCATCTGGGGTGGCATTGCGACGGGACCGGCGGTGGCGAGTTATCGCAAGAGCCTGTCCAAGAGCGCATTCGACTTGCCGAAGTCGATCTTCGAGAAGGCCGAAAAGCGGTGCCGCGAAGATTACGAGCGGATATTGGAGCAGAATCGCGACTCGACGAATGCCGAGAATCCTTATCGGCTGCACGCGGAGCTTGCCGAAACCATGCTCCGCGACTGTACGATCGAGCGCGACAACGCTATGCTCGAAAAGGTAATCGACAAGATTTCCGAAATCGACGAGCGATTGAAGAACGTATCGTGCGCTGACCGATCGCAACGAATGAACCAGAACGCTCAATTCATTCGGCACCTCGAGAACATGGTCGCATTGGCGCGGGTCATTGCGACGGGTGCCAAGAATCGTGACGAATCGCGCGGCGCGCATTTCAAGCCGGCGTTTGCACGGCGAAACGATGCGGATTGGCTGCGTACGACGTTAGCCAAATACGAAGGTGTCGGATCGATGAAGTTCGTCCGAGAATTCGATTACACCTGCGCTGGGCAATCGGTTCACGTGACGGACGCTGTCGACACGAGTCTCGTCACGCCGCGCGAGCGTAAATACGAGCAGGCGGGCGCTGCAAGCGCTGCTGCCACGGGTAAAACTCAAGCTACATCGGCTGCCGCGGAGCAGCAGAAGAGCGTGTGACCATGGCCAAGCAAAGCGACGTCCAGGAAAAGGGCACAGGCCGTCTCGTTCACCTTCGAGTCAAGCGGCAAGACAGCCAGGAATTGCCGGAGACGAAGCGGTGGGAGGAATTCAAGGTTCCTTATTTGCCGCAGATGAACGTCATCAGTGCGCTGCAGCAAGTTCAGAAGGATCCGAAGACGGTCGAGGGCAAGGCTGTTGCGCCGGTCGTGTGGGAAGCGTCGTGCCTCGAAGAGGTTTGCGGCGCTTGCACGATGATCATCAATGGTCGCGTGCGTCAGGCTTGTTCGGCGCTCGTGGATCAATTGGCGCCCAATGGCGAGGCCATTACGGTCGAGCCGATGACCAAGTTCCCGCTGGTGCGTGATCTCGTGGTCGATCGCAGCCGCATGTTCGAGGACATGAAGCGGGTGCATGCGTGGATCGATATCGACGGCACGCATGACTTGGGACCTGGGCCGCGAGAATCGGCGGAGCAGCAAGAGGAGCGGTATCCGCTTTCGCGTTGCATGACGTGTGGATGCTGCGTCGAAGCGTGTCCGCAATATGGTCAGACGTCGAAGTTCGTGGGGCCATTTGCGATCAACCTGGTGCGGCTATTCAACATGCATCCGTCGGGTGAGCTGCACAAGAACGTGCGGCTCGAGTCGGTGATGGACGAGGGCGGCATTCAGGATTGCGGCAAGTCGCAGAACTGTGTCGAGGTTTGTCCGAAGGAGATTCCGCTCGTGGATAGCATTGCGTCGGTATCGCGCGATGTGACGAAGCGGTTGTTGTTCGGGTGGTTGCTGAAGTAGCTGGTCAGAACAATTTTGCTGAGTCCAGCAGTCGTTCAGAACGAATAACGTGAACGATTAGAATATCTGTGCGTTCCCGCCGATAAATAATTCGGCAAGGCGGAACAATAACTTCACGGTAAAGCTTCTGGCGCAGCTCGGGCACCCAACGCCCTGACGATGGGTGCTCATGCAGTCGTTCCAGCGCATCAAGAATGCGACGTACCAGCTTACTCGCTGCTTTCCCGTTCTCTCGAGCGATCCAGCTTGCAATCTCGTCCAGATCATCGAGGGCGGGCGCAGTCCAGATCAACGCGGCTCGTTCAGCCATCGCCCAAGCCGCTTCTTTGCTTCGTCATGTGATACGACGCGACCTTCAGCAAACGCACGCTCGCCGCGAGCAATACCTTCGAGTAAGTCTAGCCGACGGAGCATGCTCTGGTAGCTTTCCACATCGAGCAGCACCGCGGCGGCACGACCATGCTCGGTGATCAAGACCGGTACGTGATCGGCTTCGAGTTGAGCGATGATCTCTGTGGCGTGTCTCTTGATTTCTGTGACTGGTTTGATGGCAGGGATGGTCATGTGATACAAAAGTATCACTTTCAAGGTGGCCGTCCAACGGGAATTTTACGAGTGCACGTCATGCGAAATCCGCTCCTGTTAATCCTTTTATTCGCAATCTCCTCTTGTCACCGTGAGGACCCGTCGCGCGTTACGCTTCACCACGGCAAAGTGGAGCGCGTCAACGGTTGCCATATCATTTTGGATGCCGCGCCCGGTCAAGGTGAGGCCCCGTTTGCAGGCGTTCGCTACGTCTGCGGGGTTTCCGAAGCTGCATTGAACGACCAGAAATGGTGGGGCGACCAGCCGCAGCCCTTGGCATTCAGTATGCACAAGGGTGAATGTCTCATCCTAGCGGAAACATTCTATTGTCTCGATGAAATTGGTGTGGGGAAAGCTTCATTCACGGCGGCGTATAAATGGGCGACCAAACACGAGGATCGGATCAAGCCGATCCGGTAGCGCCTGGCCGCACTTAAATCCCAAATCACAAGAAAGAAAACCGCGGGGCAGGATGCCATTACAGGCTCACTGCACCCGCGGTTTTCG
>CAZETM010000443.1:0-7999 GCA_964514885.1 uncultured Polyangium sp.
ATTGGTCGAGCGGACACGGTGGGCGTGTTTCAGATCGAGAGTCGGGCGCAGATGTCGATGCTTCCGCGGCTGAAGCCGAAGACCTTTTACGACTTGGTGATTGAAGTGGCGATTGTGCGACCTGGGCCGATTCAAGGCGGCATGGTGCATCCGTATTTGCGTCGTCGGACGGGCCAAGAAGCGCCGATATCGCCGCATCCTTGTTTGGATTCGATTCTAGATCGTACGTTGGGTGTGCCGCTTTTTCAAGAGCAGGTCATGCAGATAGCGATGGTGGGGGCGGGGTATACGCCTGGGGAAGCGGATCAATTGCGTCGGGACATGGCGGCGTGGAAAAAGCACGGGCGTCTCGAAAGCCATCGGGAGCGACTGCTTCGGGGGTTTTCCGCACGAGGGATCTCGGCTCGGTTTTCCGAGCAATTGTTTTTGCAGATTCAAGGGTTTGGTGAATATGGTTTCCCCGAATCACATGCGGCGAGTTTTGCATTGCTCGTGTACGCTTCGGCGTATGTGAAGGTGCATCATCCGGCGGCGTTTACGTGTGCATTGCTGAATTCGCAACCGATGGGGTTTTACAGTCCATCGTCGTTGGTGCAGGACGCGCAGCGGCACGGGGTGGAAGCTCGTCCGGTGTGTGTGACGGTGAGCGGATGGGATCACGCGCTCGAGGACGGAGCGATTCGGTTGGGGATGCGTTTGGTAAAAGGTTTTGGCGTGAATGCGGGGTATGGGATTTTGAAGGCGCGTGCGGAGGCGCCATTTACGGGAGTGGCGGACTTGGTGCGGCGGGCGGGGTTGCAGAAGAACGAGATTGAGGCGTTGGCGGAGGCGGGTGCGCTGGAGGCATTGGTATCGAATCGTCGCGAGGCGTTATGGCGAGCGCGAGCGCCGCGGGTGGACGGGCTCTTCGATGCGTTGCCGATTGAGGCGGAGGAGGACGTGGGGCTACCGAAATTGCGTCCAGCGGAGCAATTGGTGCTGGATTATGGGCGGCTGGGTTTATCGTTGCAGGACCATCCATTAAAGCATTTTCGAGCGCGGCTGGATCAACAGGGCGCGATTACGGCGGAGGGGACGAAGACGTTTACGCACGGGAAAAACGTGCGCGTGGCGGGGCTCGTGGTGGGCAGGCAGCGGCCAGCGACGGCGAGTGGCGTGACGTTCGTGACGTTGGAAGACGAGACGGGCGTGATCAACGTGATCGTGCGTAAAAAGCTATTCGAGGAAAGTTACGCGGCTGCCCGGTATTCGAAGATTATGGCGGTGGAGGGGCGTTTGGAGCGGCAGGGGCCGGTGGTGCACGTATTGGCGGAGAAACTCGAGCGGCTCGATGCGCCGGGGAGAAAAGGCATAGGAACGAAATCGAGGGATTTTCATTGAGGATTCAAGGCTGTGGGGCTTGCGGTTCTTCTTCGTCGTCTCCGAACAGAAAGCCGACGGCCAATTCAATGGCGTCGAAGGGCTCGGCGCGGACGGTTTTTCCGGCTTGGGCTCCCAACACGAACAAGTAACCTTCCGACGTGTGGCGGTAGACCATGAGTAAGCGATTTTGCGGATCGAGGATCCAATAATGCGGCACTCCGGCGGCGTGATAGATGGCGCGTTTGTCGTTCAAATCGCGACTGGCCGTGCTCGTGGACAGGATTTCGGCGACCCAATCGGGGCGCTCGGTCACGGCGCCTTGCGGGCCAGGTTGAGGAAGCTTGGCAACGCGATCACGACGCCATCCAGTAAGATCGGGGCGAACGCCTTCGCCTACGAGGAGCATATCCACCTCGGACGCTATCCACCAACCACCTGGTCGGTTAGCGCCGCCTGGTCGGCAGTTGAACGGTCCGAGCGCCTCGGAAGTTTTGGCTTGCGTCACACCATGCTCGGGCTTCGGAAACGCTTTGTAAACGATCCGTCCGCCGATGAGCTCGGCGCCCTTTTCTTCGGGCTCCGCAAGCCACTCCGCTACTGTTGCCGGGCGCGCTGAAACCTGTTGAGTCGGGTTGCTATCGAGGTAACCGGAGGTCGCCATACGGGGAGTGTACATCAAGCGGCTGCGTTGTCGCCACATTTTCGTGCCGCCGGGCGTCCTGTCAAAACACCTCGACTTGCAGCCGCCGCACGTAAATCCCTGCCAGTGGCCCCACTTCATTGCTGATATCCGAATGGAACGCAAACCGTAGGCGCACGACCGGCCCGGGCGGCATCGTCGCTTCGTAAATGCCCGTCTTCCATTTCGGATTGGCCGATGTCGTCCACGTTTGTTGGTTGTAAACGATGCATGACCCGACGCAATCGGTCAGTTTGCCGTCGTAGCCCATCGTGGCACCACCGACGATGCCCCATCCGCTGGCTCCCGATGCATCCAGCGTAAATTGAAGATTGGCCCCGTCATAATTGGCGAGACCATATTTCTCGGCATCGCGCCAGACCTCGACGGTCAATCGCAATTGACAATTCGTGTACGCGGAAAAGTCGATGGCCGGGAGCATGGCGTAAGCGTCGGCCACGGGCGGATATGAGCCGGCGATGGGACTGGTGGCGAGGTAGGTCATTCCGTCGGCGGGTCCAGTCGTCGCAGTCCCAATGGCCCAAGTCGTGCCGCCATAGGTAAGGTTTGTCGGGGCAGTACCCGCGTTCCAGTTCCAATCGACGATCGTGCCGGGACACGTGCCTCCGCCAGAGCTGGACGAGCTTGATGAACTGCTGGCCGCGCTGCTGCTGGATGAGCTGCTTGCGGAGCTGGACGAGCTACTCGCAGCGCTCGACGAGCTACTACCGGATGCGCTGCTGCTGCTTGACGAGGTGCTGCTTGACGAGGCGCTACTTGACGCGCTGGTCGAGCTGCTCGTGGGTGCGCCTCCGCTGCCGGCGATTCCACCTTGTCCGGCGGCGCCGCCGGTGCCGAGTCCGCCCATGCCTCCTTGATTGCCACCTGTGGACGAGCTGCCGGTCCCTGTCCAGGAATCCTCGCCTCCTGCACTGCTATCGGGTGGTAATACTTCCGATCCTTTGGCGCATGCGCCGACGACGCAGAACAAGGCGACGAGGCCGCTTTTTCGAGGCAGTTGCATGGATGGCTCCGGGTGGGAAAGGTTTGACGGGCAGGCGCTCGTGGCGAGAGTAAGCGAGTTTGACGTGGAAAAACAAGGTGCTCGTGAGGCGATTTAGGCGCGGCGGAGCTGAAATGGTTCACTCTCATTGCGACTGTCATGCATTTTTGTTTTCAACGCCTTGCAAACGGTGTACAAGCGGCGCGGAGTATGAACATGACCAAGGTAATCTCGATCCTTCTGACCGCCTCCACGCTGGTCGCCGTTGCTGCTTGCGACAAGGGCGCTGACGTGAAGCCCACGCCGGAAACGCAAAATGCAAGGGCGGCGGACGCCAAACCCGAAGCAAAAATCACGGCCACACCGACGACGGCGGTGACGATGGAAAAAGTCGCCGGACAGGCGGTCGCTGCGCAACCGGCCACGGTTACGCAAGTTGCCATAACGAATCCTCAGCAGCAAACCTATCCGCTCAATGTGGTCAAGACGGTTGCCGACGATTGCGCGTCCGCAAAAGTTTTGCTCGCGACGGCGCCCAAGAGCGTCGGGGCCGATTATGCATGGAACGTGACGCGTCAGGCAATGCTTGCCAATCAGCAATTCCGGGTCGTACAAGGTGCCCCGAGCGTCCCGGGTGAAGTGCAGATCGTTCCGTATGGATACACCGACGGAGCATTTGCGCTCGTTGCGTCATGCAAAGATGGCGGTACGTGCAATCGACTCGCGGCCATGTACAAGGCCATTGTGCGCTCGAGCCACCCGCAGGTCGTATGCGGAGCGCCCATTCAGGGCATTACGAGCCCGGTGGGGACTTTCCGCTGGGATACCGATCCCCAGGGAAACTTGCCGCAAAGTGGCGAGCTTCAGGCTTTGTGCGCACGGTTGAATGCTTGCACGATCGCCACGGATCAATCCACGGCTGGCGATCCATTCCTCGAATGCCAAAAAGCGCCCTCGAAGTTCAAAACCGATTGCGCCAAAAAGTACCCATGTGCGGACGTTCTGGCGTGCGCCGGTCAATGATCTTGGTCTAACCCGCCAGTCATTTGCTCGTTCGGGTCGAGTCAATGTTTCGGCGCCGCCAAGCTGGCTCGCAGCTCCAACCACACCGCAAGCAACATGGCCGGAGCCAGCACCAAAGCTGCGGCGAGCGCTGCGCAAATGATGTGCAGCAGCGCGAGCGATCCGAGCGGATTGCCCGAACAATACATTCCGTAGCCAGTAGTACCGTCCGAATAGTCGGCGACGCTGAGTAGCAGTCGTTGTCCTGCGCCGCAAACGTCCGTTTCAATTGCGAGTTTCACCACGGGCAAGAAACACAACGTCATCGAGCCAATGGGCGCGGCAATCAAAAGCGCCCCGGCGAATGCAATGCCCAACGTAAATACCGGGCTGAGCGTCGCGTTTGCGGAAGGCGCAGACAAGGCCCCGCGAGGTACTTGCCACGCTAGCGTATTGCCGCGCGCAATAAGCGCCAAGCTTTGCGCCAACATCAATGCTCGCGAAGTGTCGCGCGTATGCTCGATCGGCTCCAAAACCAGCTCGGCAGCGTCGTCTTTTACGCGTAACCACGACAATTGCAGATCCATCATCGCACCCAAAACGTTGCCAGGTGGCCAGTTCGGGCCCGCCTTTTGCCCGGCAGCACGCCGGTAAGGATCGATGAACACATCGAATGCCGCATCGAAATGCCAATTCCCTGTGCGCAATCGTCCAGTCGGTGGGAATTGCACCACGACTACGTCCGACACCGACTTCGGACATACCAGCGAATAAGGTACAGGCGCCCAAAAGGTGATCCGAGCGTGGGTCCTCGACGCATCGTTGTTCGTCGCCCACGGTGGCCGAATCGAGACGTGATTCTCCAGCCGCATCTCGATGCCGCCGTACGTCCCTTGAAGTTGGTACGGACCGATTGGGTCACCCGATAGGTGCAAACCAGTTGCGTGTAATGCCGGCAGCAGCTCTTGCCTGATCTTGTTTCGTCGTTGCTTCGCTCGAGCCATCAGCAGGACGAGCAACAACAGCGCGCCAACGATAACGGCCACAGTGACGTGAGACAATTGCATGAGTGTTCACCAAGGAGCCGGAGTGGCGAGCTTGGCCCGCCCATTCGCCGATCGTTTCCGATCAATAAAACCCGGAACCTTCGAGGCGCACGCTATACAAGCCCTTGCGAGCCGTGATGTAGAGCGTCTTCTTGTCTCCGTCGCCGAAAGCGCAATTCGACGGTTGCTCGGGTACCGCGATCGTGCCCCACAAAATGCCATCGGGCCCATAAGCCTCGACGCCGACGCTGGTCGTCACGAATATGTTTCCTTGGCTATCGACGGCCATGCCATCCGGATTGGGGCTCGTCGTGACGAGTTTGCTCATTGCGCCGACCGATCCATCGGTATTGATCGCATAAGCACGCAATTCACCATTCGATGTGTCGTCTACGTAGAGCGTTTTTTGATCAGGCGAAAGCGCTATGCCGTTCGGGCGAGACATGTCTTGGGCAATGCTCTCGATGATGCCTTCCGGAGTTACGCGAAATACTCCGAAGAATCCAAGCTCGCTTTGACCAGGATCAGCCAAGCCATAGGGCGGATCCGTGAAGTATAGATTGCCGTCGTCGCGGATGATCAAGTCATTCGGGCTATTGAGCTTTTTGCCTTCGAAGGAATCGACGACCGTCGTGACGACACCATTGGCATCGGTGCGCGAAACGCGCCTGCCGCTATGCTCGCAGGCAAACAGCAAGCCTTTCTTGTCGATGGCGAGGCCATTGGCATTACCGCTTGGCTCGCGGAACACGGTAGCCATCATGCCCGGCGCGATTTCGTGAATTCTGTTGGCCGGGATATCGGTGAACAGAAGTGCGGATTTGCTTGGAAACCATTGCGGGCCTTCGGTGAACCCGAATCCGCCTTGGACCAGCTCGACAGCACCGATGCCTTCGAGCGGATCTTTGGAAGCCATAGCGCCACCCGCTCCGCCCGTGCCTGCACTTCCGCCCGTGTCTGCTGTCCCGCCCTCGCCGCCGGCGCCGCCCGAGCCGGAGCTGGCCGTGCTAGTGGTGTCATTTGTGCTTCCTGAACCGTTGCAGGCGCCGAGAAGTGAAGCAGTCATGAAGAGTCCGAGAACAAGCAGGTGATTACGCATGCGGCCACCATAGCGCACGTGGCTTGTGCTTGTACACGAGCAAGCGCTCGTTGCTGCGTTTTTGTCCAGCGGAAGGAACGTTGCAATCGGGGCCGGATCATGACGGCGATATGGCGCTCACGATCGGCGGCCAGCGGTCGTTCCATGGCGCAGCGGCCTCGAAAGCTGCCGCAGCCCGCAGCACGAGAGCATCGTCGAGGCGTCGTCCGCAGATCTGCAAACCGACGGGCAATCCAGCCTTCGTCCACCCGGCAGGTACCGATATCGCAGGTTGGCCAGTGAAGTTCAGAATATAAGCAAATGGCGTCCAAGCTTGAATGGGAACGGCTTGGCCATTGATCTCGGCCGGTCCTCCAATGCCGATCGGAAAGGCCGGTACCGCAACCGTTGGCGTCAGCAAAAGATCATAACGCTGCATGAAGCGCCACATCACGTTCGCGACACGTTTTCGTTGCATGATCGCATCGGTGAATTCGGTCGCTGACCATTGCCGTTCGACCATTGCCGCAAGCTCGGCAGAATACGCGCCCCGGTCGGCCTCGAGCTGTCGGCGCATGCCCGTGAGATCGGTCTCCATCGCCACGATAGCCTCGAATGCCGCACCCGAGTCAGCGAATCCGGGGTTTTCCTGCTCGACCTTGCATTTCAATTCACGCTCGAAAACAGACGCAGCGCGTGCGGCGATCTCTCGCACCTCGGGATCGACCGCGGCATACCCATAGTCGGGCGAAAAAGCGATGCGTAGCCCGGCAACTTCATCGATTTTCGACACGTTCCAATCCACGTCGCAACACGGAATGCTCAGCCGATCGCGCGGATCGGGGCCGGCGATGACCGACATCACCAGCGCGATGTCAGCAACGCTTCGGGCGAGCGGACCGATATGCTCGATCGATTCCCAACCCGAAAACCCCGGGTATCGTTCGTCGCGACAGCCCGGATAAAGCGGGACTCGGCCCATTGAAGCTTTATAGCCGACCACGCCGCATAACGCCGCGGGAATCCGAATCGATCCGCCGCCATCGCTGCCAAGCGATATCGGGGCCATTCCAGTCGCTACGGCGACCGCGGATCCAGCGCTCGATCCGCCCGAAGTCAGCTCGGTCGACCACGGATTGCGGGTCGTGGCAAATACAGGGTTATGCCCAACGGCGCCATAACCAAGCTCGAACACGTTCGTTTTGCCGACGATGATGGCTCCTGCCGCCGCGAGCCGTTCGACGACGATATCATCCTCATCCGGAACAAAGTCCGCATAGGCGCGTGCCCCGCCCGCGGTCCGAATTCCCTTGGTGGCAATTAAATCTTTGATTGCGACGGGGACTCCGCCGAGCGGTCCGAGCGGTCGCCCTGCAGCAAGCTCGGCCTCTTGCCGTTTTGCGTTAGCCCGGGCCGGCTCCGCCGTGGGCGTGCAAAATGCGTGCAGTTGCGGTTCGAACTCTGCTTGACGGCGCAGCGCCGCTTCGACCACGTCGATGGGGGAAATCACGCGCTCGCGTACGAGCCGGGCGAGCGTAATGGCATCGAGAGCGCAAAGGTCGGTAAGGTCGGACTTCATTGCGAATGGGGCATAGCCTTCACGTTTGCTGAGGTCAAGCGCGACGATCATTTATCGAGCACACACTGCGCATGCGCCAGATCTTCTTGATCCAGCGATTGCACTTCGCCGCTCGCTCCCATCAATACTTTGGCGCTTTCTCGCAAAGGCCCAGTGATTGTCAGGGGGCTCTGCCGGTGATGCGCTGCCAAAGCGTGCGGACTTCATCGAGCCCGCCGGTTGCTCGTCCGTGCGTGATCCAGTCTTGACG
>CAZETM010000444.1:0-7983 GCA_964514885.1 uncultured Polyangium sp.
TGCTCCAGTCGTGGCCACACGTAAAGCAAAAGAACCCGCGCCGATAAAGTCGGTGACACATCAGCGGCGAAATGATCGACTTCTGGTCCAGGTCCTGGAAACCGAAATGCTCGAACGAAAGCCACGGATGATCCGGCTGATTCAGCGCCACGCCTTGCATGAACCCTGCCCCGCGAGCTTCGCGAAACAGCGGCGATCCCGAAAGCGCTTGCGTCAAGTCATTCTTTAATTTGTCCCCGAGCCTTTTGACCCGCGCGATTTTCTCGTCCGTCAACAAATCGAGCGCCGCCATACCCGCCACACTCGAAAGCGCATTAAATCCCATCGTCGTATTGTGACTTTCGCCCGACGCGAAGTCGCTTCCGTACGCGCGCAAAAACACGTCTTTCGTGGTCAGCATCGCGGAGATCGGCATGAGCCCGCCGCCCAAGTGTTTGGCCAGACAGACCGCATCCGGACGCCGAGGCCAACTCGCCGTCGCCAAAAACCCTCGTCCCGTACGTCCGAGCGCCGTTTGCACTTCGTCCGCCACGAGCAGTGTTCCGTGCTTCGCGGTTAGCTCGCACAATGCTTCGACAAACGGCTGGGGCAATTCACGCACGCCGCCTTCACCCTGAATGGGCTCGACTACCACCGCGGCCACATCCCCGGGAGCAAGCGCTTTTGCCAATGCATCCACGTCGCCGAATGGAATACGCCCCGCACCTTCCACGAACGGCGCGAAAGGATCATGCAAATACCCCTTCGCCATCAGCGAAACGCTGCCAAACGAGCATCCGTGATAAGCGCCATCCAGCCCCAAGAGCCGTGGCCTTTTCGTGAGCGCCCGCGCAAGCTTCAATGCCGCTTCGACAGCGTCACTACCCGTGCATCCGAAAAACGCGTTATCGTAAAACCCGGTGCGCTCACATAATCTGCGGGCAAACCGCCCCGCGAATGGATTGACTCGCGACGGATACCAAGACGCCGCATCGGATGCGAGGTATTGCCGAACCGCGTCGGCGACGTAAGAGTTTCGATGTCCAAACGCCTGCGTACCGTGGAAATCCTCGATTTCGTGCCCTTCGCGATCGTAGAGCAAGCCATCCTGCGTGCGCACGATTTCAATGGGCTCGCCCGCCAGTTTGGCTCGTTGCGCGACGAGTGGATTGATAAACGTGCGATATTCGTCGAATCCGCGCCTGAAGATGTCATCGTAAGCGTCCACTTACAGCCCTCCGTCGAGCACCACTTTGGCGCCGGTCATGAACGAACTCGAATCCGAGACCATAAACGCCGCCATTTCGGCGATCTCTTGCGGCGTAGCCAATCTACCCAGCGGACACTGCTGAATGTATTCGCGTTGCCGATGTTGCGGAAGCCCCTGCGCCATACCTACTTCCGCGAGCCCTGGAGCCAGCAAATTCACTCGAATCGAATACCGCCCCACTTCCCGCGCCAACGCCTCCGTGAGCCCCCGCAGCGCCGACTTCGACGCCGCATAATGAATCGGCGCCTCCACGATTCGTTCCGACGCAAAGTTGCCGATATTCAAAATGCTGCCCTTACGCGCGCGAATCATGTGCCGCAAAACGGCGCGGCTATACAAATACACGCCTTTCACGTTCACACTCATCACTTGATCCCAATCGGATTCCTCGAGCAACGAAATCGGCAGAACCTGCGTAATGGCCGCATTGTTCACCAATACATCGACGCCGCCCCACGTCTTGACGACGGTATCGACGGAGCTCTTCACGTGCGCCGCATCCGCGACAGACCCTTTGAACACCAAGGGTTCTTCACCAGCTTCACGCACGAGGTTTGCAGCCTCTTCGGCGCTCGCATCGTCATTCTTGTACGTCAGGGCCACACGAGCCCCGTGGCGAGCCAACGCGATGGACATCGATAGGCCCAGCCCTCGAGTCCCGCCCGTCACGATGCAACGTTTTCCTTCGAGCAGCCGAGTCATCGGACGATCCCATTCGTTAGGAGGGGCAAAGAACGCCGCCCACTACGCTCTCCCCATTCTTTGGGTTTTGCCATGAATTTTGCTTCTTTTTCGCGGTAGAGCACGTTGTAATTGCAAACAGGAACCGTCGACCCGTCTGCATAACAGTTCGAATCGCAACATTGATACACTCGCTCCACGTCGAACGTCTCTTCGTCCATGTGAGAATGTACGTACACCGCTTTCGCCGCTCGTTCACTGATCCGTAATGCCTCAGCCGGGGGCAAACGTTTGTCACTCGGGAACATTTTTCGCACGAGCGCATTGAGCAATCCCAAAATCCGCTCGTCATCCGGCTCGCCACGTGTCCAAAGCATATCCATCGAATCTTGGAGCGCTCGTTCGAGACGCGGATTCGGCTCCAGATACAAGTGATCTTGCAGCACTTCGTACATCGTTTCACGACTCATGAATCGCAAAAAAGGCACCGCTGGCCCGCCATTTTCGTCCAAGAGCATGTACGCAATTTGATAACATAGCGGATGCGCGCTGGGCGACGGCACGAAATCGCTTACCCGCAAAAGCCCCTCGGTCGTCTCTTCGATCCGTTCGAGCACTTCCAGCATTGAAATGCGCCCCGACCGATCGAATGCCACGCCTCCCTGCCCCGTATACGTAATCGTGTGAATCTCGAGGTGCCGCACGCACGACAATTCGAGACCCATTTTGATGATCTTGCCGACTTCGTGATCGTTATAGCCGCGCGTCATCACCGGAATCAGCGTCGTGTCGACTTGATGTTTGTCGAGCAGCTCCAGCACCTTGCGTTTCAAGTCCACCAATGTCGCGCCTTGTAGTGCCCGATCGGTGTGTTTGTCGAACGTGTCGA
This sequence comes from uncultured Polyangium sp., assembly GCA_964514885.1. GTDB lineage: Bacteria > Myxococcota_A > Polyangia > Polyangiales > Polyangiaceae > Polyangium. The sequence continues at coordinate 2,820 of CAZETM010000444.1, forward strand.
ACGAAAGAGCGATCCGTGCCCCCAGCTCGGACAAACGTCGCACGAGCCCTTCGTCCTTGGCCAGCCGCACGCCATTCGAGCACACGCTCACACGATGAATTCCCCGCGCGCGCGCCATCTCTATGAGGTCAAACAAATGCGGATGCATGAGCGGCTCGCCGCCCGTCAAGTTCACGATATCGAGATCGCCTTTGTGATCGTCCACGAGGTGATCGAGCACGCGGGCAAACTCCTCGCGGCTCATGTGATACGCGTCGTCGTTCTTGTTGTGCACGTAGCAGATCGGGCAATCGAGATCGCACGCGCTCGTGATGGTCACGACCGGCAATCGCACCTTCTGCGTGTGGCTTTCGCAAGGACCGCAATCGAATGGGCAGCCGTGCTCGATATCATGCATCACTCGTGCGGGCCGCGCGTCCACGGGAACGATTGCCCGCGTCCGCTCGTACCACGCAGCGTTCGTCGATAAGCGCGCTTCTTGTTCGCCGTGTTCACCACAGCGTTTTCGCATCCACACTTCGCCGTTCTCGATAGCGACGACGCGCGCTGGCAATGCGGCCTTGCAAACCTTACACAGGCTCGTGGTTTCGTGAATAACGCGCTCGGTGATCGACATGATGCGTCGAGCATAAACGACAACGACCTGCGCACTCAATGGAAGCTTTTTGCGTTAGGATTCGCGCTGCATGGCGGTCAACCGAACGCACGAGATCATCAAAGCCGTCGCGCTCGGAAAACGTTTTGGAGACACCGTCGCGCTCGAGGACGTCACGTTCACCATCGACGGCCCTGGCATCGTCGGAGTCCTCGGCCCAAACGGCGCCGGGAAAACCACGCTGCTCGACATTCTCGAAGGTTTGGCCAGCCCAACCACGGGCACCTATCAACTCTTCGGCCAGCCTGCAGATCCTTATCCGCGCTCCAGAATCGGCGTCGTCATGCAGAAAGAAGCGCAGCTCGAACGAGTCAGCGTTCGTGAATACGCCGAGCTTTTCGCAGAGATTTTCGGCGTCAAAAACGGCGCCGATCGCATCCTCGAACGAGCACGCCTACAGCATCGATCGCACATCCCAGTCACCCGTTTGTCCGGGGGCGAAGCCGCGCGACTATACATCACCACCGCCGTCGTACACGAACCCGAGCTGGTTTTCCTGGACGAACCTACCGCACATCTCGATCCAGATTCCAAACGTTTCATCGGTGAACTACTTCGCGACCTCGCCCGCGAGCGCACACTCTTTTTGACCACCCACGACTTGCGCGAAGCAGAAGTTCTTTGCGACAAACTTCTCTTCCTCGTCGGTGGGCGCCTGCGCGCGATCGGCACCAAAGACGAGCTGGTTGCGGCCGTTCCAGCATCGAGCCGCCACGGGCTTGGCGTCGAGGACGCGTTCTTCCACTTCTGCTCGATCCGTATTCAAAACGGCGACGTTGCAGGGGAGCGTGCCGAGTGAACGCGTTCTTGGTGCTCTTTCGGATTCGCCTGTTCGACGTGCTCCGCAACAAGTCGTCCGCGGGGTTTGTCCTGCTCTTCCCCCTCGTGCTCCTCGGCGTTCTCGGCCTCGTGTTCATGCATGGCCATCCGTTCGAGCGGCGTTACATTGCAATCGTCGAGACAAACCCGACGAGCGCCATGACGCAACGATCGGTTGAAACGCTGGGCGCGTTTGACGAGGTACGGATCGGCAAAGAGCGCACGGAAGCCGAAGCGATGGGCAAACTCCGTGCACGCATGGCCAGTGCCGTACTTGTTACGGATCCAAACGATTCACACGTCACGTTGCGCGTCGGCGAGCGTGATCGAATTTTCGGTGGCGGTCTCGCTTCCGTCTTGCCCGTACCCGCACGAGTCGAAGTCGTCAGTAGTCCGCGCTTTGGGTACGTTCATTACCTATTTCCGGGCATCCTGGCATTCTCCGTACTCACCGCGGGCATGTTTGGCATGGGCTATCCGATGGCTCTGTTTCGTCAAAACCTTTTTCTCAAAAAGCTCGCCACGACGCCGCTTCCCAAACACACGTTCATTGCGGCCAACGTCGCGGCTCGCTCGCTGCTCGTGCTCGTGCAAGTCGTGCTGCTCTTGCTCGTGGCGCACTTTGCCCTCGACATGCCGCTGTCGTTGTTTTCATTTACGTGCGCGATTGCGATTTCAATGCTCGGAGTGCTCGTATTTCTCGGCGGCGGGTTTGCTCTTGCGTCGACCATTAAAAACCCCGAGCTGCTCGTGGACATCATCAGCGCGATCAATTTGCCGCTCGTATTCTTCTCTGAAATCTTTTTTCCACTCGATGGGCTTCCGCGCCCGCTGGCTGCATTCGGATCCGTCTTGCCTTCGACGGAAATGGTGCGCCTATTGCGGGCCGTTTTGCTTTATGGCGTAAACGATATATCGCATCTCGCTGGGGGACTCGGCCTTCTTTCGCTGTGGGCAATCGTGATGTTTACGATCAGTCTACTTACGTTCAAATGGCATGGTTGAACCAGGGAGCAGTTACGTTGTCAGCACCGGTCGATGATCTATTGCGCCGAATCCAAGAGCTCGAACACGACAATGGCCAGCTCCTAAAGCGAGTCACCGAGCTCGAGATCGCTGAAGAGCGGTTTCGCACTTTGTTCGAATATTCGAACGATGCGCATCTCATTTTCGACGTCGCCACCGGTGGCATCATCGATTGCAATGCAGAAGCGATTCACATGCTCCGGTGCAAGAGCAAGCAAGAAGTCTTGGACATTCATCCCGCGGTCTTGTCGCCGGAATTTCAGCCCGATGGAAGGCGTTCGCTCGAAAAGTGCATCGAGATGGACCGGCTTGCGCGCGAGAATGGTTATCACCGATTCGAATGGCAACATCGCCGCATGAATGGCGAAGATTTCCCCGTCGAAGTCACGCTCACGCCCGTCGTATTGCATAGCGGCCCCGCAATACTCACTGTTTGGCATGAATTGACGCATATCAAACGGACGGAAGCCGAGCTGCACGCGACCATTTCCATCATCAAGCAACAATCACACCAAATTCGCGCGTTATCCACGCCCATTCTCGAAGTATGGGACAAGGTATTGCTCGTCCCGCTCCTCGGTGTGCTCGATGCCCACCGTACGGAACAGCTCTCGAATTCACTCTTGAGCTTTGTCAGCGCCAAACGCGCCGCCTACGTCATCGTCGATTCGACCGGCATTGCCTCCATCGATGAAGAAACGGCTCGGCGTCTCATTGGCATCGTCGATGCCGTTGGCCTGCTCGGAGCCAAAGGTGTCTTGGTTGGAATCCGACGCGACGTTGCGCTTTCGCTGGTCGAAGCAGGCGTCGACATTGGACGCATTACGACGCTTCCGAATGTTCGCACAGCAATTGGCGCGTATCTTCGCAAGACGCGTTGAGCGCTTTGCATTGGCCCGCAAACCACGCGCGTGCGTGGACGAGGGCGAGGCGATCACGGGATTGTTGAGGGTAATCGGGCGGGTGGGACGAATCAGGCGCGAGCGCGATTGCGACGAGCTGCCACGGCAGCGGCGGCTGCGAGAGCGAACATCCAGCCGAAGCGCGACGAGCTGGAGGATGACGACGACGAGCAGCTAACGTCATTTGCGTTCGGTAGTTCCAAATCGGCATCGACGCATTGACTGCTTTCGTTGCACACGTACGACTTCGTTGGATCCGCGTGAGTCGCGCAATCGTACGCGGTTTTACAGGACGTCAGGCACGCGGTGTTGACGCATTTGAACTTCTCGCAATCGACTTCCGTCCCGTCCGGAAGCACCATGACGTTATCATCCGTCTTGCATTGCGTCGGGCTCAAAACACAAGCGCCGAGGGTATTGCATACCGAAAGCTCGTCACATGCTCCGTCTTCTTTGGTGCAGCTCGTTGCGCAAGTTTTGCCACCCTGGTCGCAGGCATAAGGGCTGCAAAATTCCGTCTTATCTTCGGGCATGCAGGAGCCTTTCCCATCGCAAGTGGAATTCGTCTGCTTGCCGTCCGAGCACGCCGAGTCGCAAGCAATGGCAACGGGGTACGTGCATGCATTGCGTTTGGCGCCATTACACTCACCGCCACAGAGTCCTTCGGTAATGCATTCGGGGCGTTTGGGCAGAACGTCATTTTCGTTGTTCAACACCGGCTGTCCCAATACGACGGCACATTGGCCAGGCAGGGCTCCTTCGGGTGTACCCCCGCATGTCTCGCATTGCTCTTTGCATGCCACGTTGCAGCAGACGCCATCGGTGCAATTGCCAGATTGACACACTCGGCAGCCTTCCTTCAAGCATTGATCTGCCCCTCCAACAGCGGTGTCGCACGTCGCACCATTTGCTTTTCGAGGCGTGCAGACATTGCCGGTGGCGCAATACGATGTCGCCGCGCAATCCTCATCGCTCGTGCACGTCAACAATTCGGCCGTACCACTACTGCCCAGATTGCCCAGCACGCCCGCAATGGCCAGAATGCGACCATTGCTCGGTAAACCCACCGCATTGAAGTGGGTCCGAGCGACACTCATACCGTCGATGTCCTTCCATTGATTCTCCGAGGGTATGAATATTTCGGCTGTGTTGGTCGGAGCGGGTATGTTGACACCAGTCGTAAATCCACCCATGGCCACGACGAAGTTCGTTCCAGGGACGGCTGCTGCTGCGAAGTAGCCTCGAGCGGTGCCCATCGACGCCGCCGCCGACCATTCGTTCGTGATTGGATTGTAAATATCCACCGAGTTGGAAGGTGGCTGCGAAGGCTCGGTTTGACCTCCCGCCACGACAACCCGCCCATCAGCAATCTTGACCGCAACGTGATTGAGATGCGCATTCGCCATCGTCCCGCCCGAACTCCAAGGGGAAACGCCGTCGTTACCAAAAGCATCGAATCGCTCTGCCGTCGTCGGTGCCGCCATATTGTCCCCACCACCGCCGGTGATCAAGACGACCTTGTTGTCGAGCAATGTCGCGGTATGCCCAACCCGCTTCATCATCATGGGTTCGGCCGTAGTCCACGTATTGAGATTGGCGAGATTGAGGCGCTCAGCCGCATTCGTTGCCGTTCCCGTCAACATGTCGATGCCGCCGGTCACCAAAATCCCTCTGTCGGGAATGAACGTTGCCGTATGCTTGGCCCGTTGCACATTCAGGTTGATGAGCGGTGACCAAGTACCATTGGACAGATTGAATCGGT
>CAZETM010000445.1:0-4393 GCA_964514885.1 uncultured Polyangium sp.
CCCGCGACACCTCCCGCCGTCCCCGCGATTTTCGCTTCGTGCACGGCACGCACATCCAGCGACAACGAGCCGAGCAGCGTGCGATCGAAACGCTCCGACAAGTGATGCGTGTTGATCACGACGCGATCGATTCCGCCCGCGGCAAGACGATCGACTACGTGCGCCAGCGCTGGGCGATCACCGAGCCATACGAGAGGTTTTGGTAACTCGTTCGTGAGTGGGCGTAGGCGAGTGCCCAAACCAGCACAAAGGATCATCGCGTTCGTCATGGGTCGAATGCGCTCAACTTTCGCGGAAAAATCGACGCCGGGCCAAACCCCGTGCTACCCGTTCGACGTGTCCAAGAACGCCTGCGTATCCAAGGCTGCTGCTCTCCTCGCTACTCTGGGCGTTTTCGCTGCAGCCTTCGCGCCAGCCTGTACCAGCGAAGCCGTGGGCGTCGATGCTTGTCGAAAGATCGAAACGGCTCGATGTGAAGCTGCTACCGCGTGTGGCGCAACTGCCGCAGATTCCGACTATTGCATCGCGTTTTACCAAGACCAGTGTCTGCACGGCATGGCCAAACCCGGCGTCAATCCATCCGATGCCGTCGCGACGGCGTGTATCGATGCCATACGCGCCGTGGAAGCCTGCGCTCGTACCGGCGCTCAATCGATGGCGCAGTGCTCGAGCGTTGGCCTTGTCGCGAGCGCGAACGCTGCCGTCACGCTTCCTTGCGCGATCATCAACCGCACGCCCGAGCTGCTCAGTGCATGCGCGTTCCTCACGCCAGGAGTCGATGCAGGCTCGCCCGATCCCACGCCTGACGCATCGATGGAAGACGCAGGAGCAGACGATGCCGCCTCCGATGCCGACGGCATGATTAACTGACGGCGTTCACGGGCAGGGAAACATCTGGACGTTGGAGACCGGATCGAGGCCCATGTCGCAGTTGATCGCGGACGGCATCGCTTCTTCGACCGGCCCGATCGTCGCCGGCTCCGATTCGAATCCGAGTCCCACGGACACCGCATCGCAACGTTTGTTGGGCACGGCAAACCCCGTTTGAATGTCGAGGCCACGACAGAAAGCGTCTTTTGTCGTTGGCCAGAACGGATTGTCCGTGCAGAAAGGCATGCCGTTGTGATCGCGAAAGTCGCCGACCATGCGGAACAGATCCTCTTGTTTCATGCGGCCCGCGACGACTCCATCACGTAAGAAAATCCCCGTGGGCTGCTTGTCGATCCGTGCCATGACCGTGCCATCGGTCAGGTTCATCGCGAGCCGAGTTTGTCCGTTCGATGCGGCCAATACGCTGTTCGGCAACGAAAAAACGAGCAGCTCGTTCGTCACGTAGGCGTCGTTGTCCACGTACTTCGGGACCGTCACTTGCATCCCTGCATCGGTCGGCATGCCCGCGTCGTCGTAGATCGGGACCGTGACCTCTTCGAACGCCGTCGGCACGACCGGCCATGGCTCCACGCCATTCCACAACGGCGGCATCCCTGTTCCGCCGCTCGGATACCACTCGACACGCACCTTGTCGTCGTTCGCCGTGCCGTTGTACCCGCTCACGCGGATGAGCACCGACCAACGTCCGAGTTCGGCAAAACTGCTGTAAAGCTCGGACAATCCGTCGGTTTTCGGATCGAGATTCAAGACCAGCTCGAGCAGACCGAACAACGCTTGCGCCTGGTTGTCTCGACCTTCCGCTTGATCACAAGCCAAGTCTTCCGGCTGCAAAGGCGGCGGAATGCACGACTTCTTGTCGCCTTGGCAACTACAAAATCGATCGATGTCGAGGCCGAGCGGACCGCCAGTCGCCGACTTCTTCAGCCGCAGCACGCGCATCGCGGTGGTGAATTCTTGATCGGGTCCCGCCTCGACACCGCCATCCATGTCCGGTGGACTCGGCACCGTCGCATGCTGGCAGCCTTGGTCGACTCCAGCGTCAGACGGACCGCCTTCGACTTTCTCGAAGCCCCCCAACGCACAGCTCGCACCGAGCACGGAAAGCGGCGCAAGCGTCATCAAGCCAATCAACCAAGCACGCACTCGTGCAGACTACTCCAAGCTTGCCCGCGCGAGAAGCAGACCGTTGAGCGCTTACTTGACGCCGGCGGATTTCTTAAAACGCTTGGCGTCGGCGAACATGTCGACGTTGGTGAATACGTAGGTGGCGTCTTTGTGATGCTTTGCGCCCTTCGCGAGATCAGCGAGCCTCTCGATCGCGGGATCTTCGTAGCGCGACTTGCGCCCTGCCGGACCGTGCAGCCGATAGTACGCCGTCGGAAGTTTCGACAAGCCCGAGACGAGCGGATCACGCGCTGCGATGACTCCGACTTCTTGCGCCAACTCGTCGCACTCGTCGGGATCCCATCCCGCCCCAGCCTCGAAGATGATGCGACCGTACCGAGGTCGTGTGACCTGCAAGAACTCGCGCACCATGCCTTTGTTCACGCGGTTCGCCACAAAATCGGGCGGAGCGGTGAACACGGCGGTCGTCGCTTCGAGTTCCTCGGCGACCGCATCGAGACTCCTGAGGGCCGTCTCGATGACCTTACCTTCGCGGAATCCCTCTTGGCCCACATCACGCGGGCCAAGAAGCGCAAAGCGAAACCCGTCTGGGGCCTCGCGCTTCCACCGCCGAATGGTACCAGGCCCAGGATTCGATACGTGTGTCTCCTGCACCTCCACGAACATGAATTCGCGGAAGTAGCGGGTCGCGGGCACGGGAAAGCCAGCGCAGCCGACTGTCAACATTGCGCCTACCCTACCCTAGACGCGGGTGTTTGTCATTCCCGGAGAACGAGACGTTGAAACGATGTTGCTCACCTACGCACTGCGTTCGATCTTACGGCTCAGGCGTGCGCGACGTTTTTCCACGAGCGCCTCGCTTTCCCCCGTGCCGTGTTCCACGAGCGCGAGTGCCGCGGCAAACGATTTCACGTGATGCTCGTACAGCTTCGCCAACTCCAGGCGCACTGTAGGATCGTCGACTTCCGTGGCGAGCACTTCGTAATCGAGCAACGCACGCGCCTTGTCCCCTCGCGCTTTCGAAATGTCCCCGCGTGCCTTACGAGCAAGCGCTCCACCACCTCGGTCCACCGCTGCATCGGCCAGCTCCGCCGCCCGTTCGAGCTGCCCAGCACGCCTTAGTGTACGAGCTACACCAGCGAGATCCTCGCCACCCAGGCTTCCAAGCGGCTCGCCGTAGAGCCCCACGAGCGCCACCATCGACAAGACGTCGGCTGCGTTGTGCTCGACCACGCCCAACAGAGCGCTTTCATCGCCCGTACGCAGATAATGCATGTAGCAAGCGACGACGTCGGCTCCGGCTACATCTCCTACGCGCTCTCGCCCAAGAACCTCGTTTTCGATCGCCACGAGCTTGCAGCTTTTCAAACGCTGGCCATGGATTCGCCGCGCGACGTGCACCAAATCGAGATGCGGTTTGCTCGCAGGAACCGGCATGCGATTCATCACGAAACGCGTACGCAAAAGGGGCATGTCGAACGATTTGCCGTTGTACGTCACGATCATCGAGGCTTTCGACAAGCGGTGGGTGAGCAGCTCGAGGATGGGAGCTTCTTCGCCTAGTCGACGGAGCAATGCTTGTTCCAAGACAAACCCGCCATGGGCTTCGTCGTAGAAAGCCATTCCGAGCAAGAAAGGAACCGTGCCCGTTCCGCCTTGAAGGCCGGTGGTTTCCGTATCGAGGTACAAGGCGCCGCGGACATCACAGTTTGCGAGGACCGGATCGAGCGCCAAGAGCGAAAGCATGGCGGGCTCGGCATCTCGGGCGGCGACGAGCGGCACGCGACCTACGCGGGCGGCGGGGACCGAGCGTTCTCGTCGTACATGCAAAGGTCCGACATCGGTGCGTTCCAGGAAAAACGGCAGCTCGGAGGCGGTTGGATCGGGTCTTGGAGCAGGTGCGGATACTTTGGCGACAATCTTCGAGATGCGATTGCGCAGCTCGTCCAACGTCGGCTTGGAGCGCAGCGCAGCGGCGGCGTTTTCAGGCTCGGGCGGGGGCGTTTTCGCGGACGCTCGCGCGGGGGCGAACGTGGGCGCATCCACGGACATCGGCGGTAATCGCGAGAGCTTGCTGGCAAACGAAGCCATGAACGACCGGCGGGGAGGTTCGCACAGGCCGCACTGAACATCAAGTCAGGGTTACTTACGTGCAGCGAGCATCGCTTCGAGTTCGGCGATTCGCGCGAGAGCTTGTTCTTTGGCGATGCGCTCCGCTTCGACTTGCTGTAGGGCAGCGTCTTTTTGTTGCAGGGCAGCGTCTTTTTGTTGCAGGGCAACTTCTTTTTGTTGCAGGGCAACTTCTTTCGCTGCGCGTTCTTGTTCTTTCGCTGCGCGTTCTTGTTCTTTCGCTGCGCGTTCTTGTTCTTTCGCTGCG
>CAZETM010000445.1:4493-7963 GCA_964514885.1 uncultured Polyangium sp.
CGTTCGGCTTCTTCGGGCGTCATCCACCACAAAGTGCCTTCGGCATCGTCGGCGATGCTCAAGGCTTGCCCTTCGTTGGTCACGAAGACCCACGCGGTGAGCGCTTCGGAGAACACCGGGCCTTCACCCGCATACAGGCGCGAAAAGTCGCCATTTTCATCTCGTCGCCAAACTTGGAGGCGAATCGGGTCGCCGTACTTTTGCGACCGACACATCTTCGGATCGAAAATCCACAACTCCCGCGTTCCATTGAGCGCGTACTTCAAGGGCGACTGCGAGTAATCCTTTTCAGGGCGTGACTCGCTCACGATCTCCAATGCCAAAAGCGGCGGATAATGCCCCGACTCCCACATGCGCAAGCTGTTCTGCTCGTCGAAATCCGCTGGCGGATCTTCGATGATGTACACATCCGGATCGACTCCCACGCCCGGATGCGACTCGTCCCAGCGAACAGCCAGGTTACGGCCAACGGCAATCTTGTGTCTTAGCCTTGCTTTCCAGCCCAAAAACAACTGGCGCACATGCTCGCCCTCGAGATCATGCGGTCGAGATTCCGGCACTTGCTCCTCGTCGTGGATGTACCAATCAGCGGGGTACGGCGGGTACGACGAGACGGCATCAGTAGGCGTGATCCGGCCTCGGCGCAGGGACAACTCGGACATGTCCCCAGACTACACAAGTTTTTCCAAGAACGCAATGCTTATCTTGCTCACGTCGTTCGCTCGCCTTGAAAAACGAAGCTAAAAACGGAGTAGGAAAGACATCGCAGGACGTGGTACTGTCGCGCATCATGTCCGTACCCGCGTGCGATCATTGCGGTGCTGCTCGGCAATCCGGCGTTCTGGTTTGTCGTTATTGTCGCGTACCGTATTCGCCCGACGCGGCTCGGAACGGCGTTCCTTGTCCTAGCTGCGGGCTTTTGCACGAACACGCCACGCAAAAATGCTCGGCTTGCGGTGTGTGGCTCATCGTCCAATGCGTCTTTTGCGGCATGCTCACGCCGCACACGCACGCGGCATGTCAAAAATGCGGCGAAGCATTCGACGGAGCCTCGCAACGTTTGGCACAACGACACCAAGCTGAACAAACCAAACGAGCAATCGAAACGGCGTCCACCGTGGGGAACGTTGCCGTCGGCATGCTCGGAGCCATTGCAGGGACGGGAATCGTTGGTCAAGTCGTCAGTGCGGCGAGATCCAACAATAGTGACAGCGGAGGGAATGGCGGCGGGTTCTTCGAATCGTTGCTCGCGGACAACGACCCTAGCGACAATTTCTAGTAAAGCGCGTCAATCGCTTGTTGATGCACTTCTTTTTGCTTACGCATCACGGATGGTTTTTGCATCGGTGCAGAAGGCATTGGCGCCGATTGCACCGCATCATCGGAGAATTCGTAGCCACTCTCTGCTGGAGCAGCCTTCTGGGCATCCGCTTCCGGCATTTCTTTAGCCACGGTGCGCATGTTGTCGGCCAATTTCACTAGCTCTGGATTGGGCGTGAATTTCGATTGCGCTACCGCCGCGTCCGCGCCTTTCGTGAGCATGACGCGCGCTGCCATGTGCCGGCCTTGTTTGCTCATCGCAATCGCTTTGATGGTCGTGTCCGAGGCTTCCGCTAGGGCTGCTGCGAGGTCCACTTCGGGCTTTTTCGCTTTTGCCACAGCGCTTTCGTCGAGCGATGTATACGCGCCAAAATAAATGCGCCGCTCGAGCTTGCCGGCATCTTCCAAAGCGTCATCGAAGGTCACCACGGCATCGAGCAATTCAATCGGAACGCCAGCCTTTCGAGGCTTCACCGTCAAACGAACCACGATGTCCCGAGCATCCCCGCGCGTGATGTCTCCAATTTGCACAAACGCAGAATTGCCCGCTCCTTGACCACCCACGATGGCATCGATTCGCACGCCGGGCCCTGCCGTGAGCGTTGCCGAGGCATGACGTCCGTAAACAGAATCGATTCGTCCAAGCTCTTCTTTGAAAAACGTAGCGAGTTTGTCCGGTGCTTCAATGTATCGATATCGCCCGCCCGATTCGGCGGCAATCTTGCCCATCAGCACTTCGTCGTAATCGAGGCCCAGGCCAAGCGCCGTAATGGCAATGCCTCGCTCCCCTGCCCTGTGTACCGAATAATCGATCCCCGATGCATCATTCGGAATGCCATCGCCGAGCAGCACGATGCGGTTGATCCCTTTCGGATCGAAATACGCATTCACCTGTCCAAGCGCCAAATCGATGCCTTGGCCCATTGCCGTCGTTCCTCGCGCTTCAATCGCCACGATTTTCTTTTTCGCTTCCGCCCGCACTTCAGCGGATAACTCTGTCGACGGAAGCAGCACTTCACCTTTCGAGTGGAAAATGACGATCGCCAATCGATCACCATCCGCGAGCGAATCGACGATTTGCGCGCCGCCTCGTTTTGCCGCTACAATGCCCTCGCCTTCCATTGATCCCGACGTATCGATGGCGAGCGCTACGTTTACGGGCGCACGTTCTTGCGGCGGACGGGCGAGCGTTCCCAGGCGAATGACGGCGTACACCGTGCTTTCGCCATTAGCGAGCAACACGGGGGAACCGAGCAGTCCTACAGCGGTTACGGCGCCAGGATCGCGCGACCCGGGACTTTCCGCAGGGCGACAACCGAAGGCGAACAAGGCAAGCAGCGCGAGCGTCAAGAAGACGAAGCTGTTTGCGCGGCGTGGGGAAAGGTTTTTCATGGACGAGGCTCCTCGAGGCGCGTCTTTGACGTAGAGAGCCTCGGAAAGTTTGATGGCAGCGTTTTTTTGTCCATGGGCCAGCCGCTCACCATTTCGACCTGCGCGTCGAAAGGGCTTGAACTGGCACGACAAACGCGACTACGTTGAACTTTTGTGGAGGAGGCTCGGATGAGGTATGGCTCGCGCGGATGCGGAATCTTGCTTTTCGCCACGCTGGCAGTGTTTGTCGTCGGTTGTAGCGACGGCTCAAATACGACGAACTCAGGCTCCGGCACGAGCAGCGGCTCTGGCGGCTCCGGTGGTAATGGAGGCAGCAGCGGCTCTGGCGGCCCCACGGCCCAGGGGTTCCCTGGCAGTGAGCTGGTGAGCGGCGGCGACGTGGTGAAGAGCAGTAAGTATAAAATGGTGATCAGTTTCGGCGCATCGACTCCCGCTCCGGGCGTGGCGGCTTCGCCGAATCATCGATTGCAGGGCGGCTTGATTGGAGTGACGGAGGGAACGAAATGAATAAACTTGCGCGTATTTTGGTAGCGACGACGATTGCGGCGTCGATTTGGGGGGCTTCCGTTTCGGCAGAAGCGGCTGTTCCTCAGACGGTTACCCACCAGGGCCGGCTCTTCAATGTCGACAATACCCCGGTCGATGGCGTGATGAACGTCACGTTCCGCATTTACGACGATCTGACTGCGGGCACCGTTCTTTTTGAGGAGACGCTTTCGATTACGTTCACGGAAGGTTATTTCTCCGCGAGCCTCGGC
>CAZETM010000446.1:0-7954 GCA_964514885.1 uncultured Polyangium sp.
GTTGTGAAGCTAGGGAGGACGGCGGAAGCGTACATCGTACGCTGAGCAAGCCCGACCGACGATTCGCAACGCGCAGCAGCCTGATGAACGCCCTCTCTCGATTTTACTTGTTCGTCCCGTACATCTCGACTACCGTCGTGAGCATCCTTTATGAGCAACCCCGCCGTCAACCCCACGTGGATCGAACTGACGATCGATCGCAGCGGAAACGAACTTCGCATCAGCGCTCGTGGTAGTCGCGGCGAGCATATTGCGGCTCGGCCGTTGGGCATGGATCGCGACGCGCTCCTCCGATTTGCTGCGGCTGTCGAGCACGCCGCTGCACGCGGGCTATCCCTGAGTGCCGCGGTCATCCACGATGCTCGAGCGATCCAGCGCGCGGTGCTTGGCGGCGAGGTAAGTGCGCTTTTTGCGCGGCTACGTGAAGCATCGGCAGGACCGCTGCTCTTGCGGCTTTTGCTGCACGACAACGAGTTGCAAGCGGTGCCCAGCGAGTTGCAAGCGGTGCCCTGGGAAGCGCTTTGTAATGCCGGCGAGGCGCTCGGATTTTGGGGTACGTCGCCGAATGTGCAGCTTGTGCGATCCGTTGCGAGCAGTGAGCGATGGCAACCTGGGGAAGTGCGCGGGGCGGTGAAAGTGCTGGCGATTGCGCCGACAGGCAGCACGGGCTTGGCGAATTTGAAACAAGCGCTCGCGGAGCGAATCGCCACGGGTGAGGTCGAATGGCTCGATCCGGTGGAAGGCCCTTCGGCCAAAGTGCTAGGCATCTTGGAGCGACTTCGTCGTGAGCCGATTCCACATGTCCTTCACTTCCTTGGGCATGGTGGCATCGATGACAAAGGCCATCCCGCATTACGCATGGGCGACGAGGATAAACAAGAGAAATGGCTCCCGGCCGAAGTGCTCGCCCAACAATTGGCTTCGAGTTTCCGCGGCGTATTGAGGCTGATTGTTTTGGAAGCGTGTGAAGGAGCAAAACCATCGGTATTTGCATCGGCCGCTGAAATTCTGGCGCGAGCAGGTGCGGATGCTGTTGTCGCCCATTTATGGGAAGTTCGCGCGGACGTAGCGCGCACGTGCTCGACGCAGCTTTATCGGGCCATGACGGGCGCGAATCGCAATACGGGGGACATTGCATTGGCCATGAACCAAACGCGCCTCGCCATGCTTGCCACGTACGGTTCGAGTGCCGAAGCGCTTTCTCCCGTGCTTTACCTACGAGCACCGGAAGGAAAGATTTTTGATTTCCAGGGGCGCAAGCCATCGTCTTCCGATCCGCCGCCTGTGAGTACGTTCACGGTAGGATTGCCCATTGAAAACGACGCGGACTTCTTTGGCCGTGAGCACGAAGGTCAGCGGATTTTGCAGGCGCTCGAGCAACGCTTACCGGTACAGATTTTAGGCGGGGCGCTCACGGGAAAATCTTCGCTCTTGCATTGGGTCAAGCGGCATACTGCAGCAGGGCGACCGGTGGTGTGGATTCACGCCGCAGGGATTTCGCCGGTGATGCTCGTGGCGGCAATTGCGCGGTCGCTTGGGCGACCGGAGGTTGCGAAGGTCCTCGACCAGGGCGCGAATGTCGAGCTGGCCAAGCAGAAGCTGGACGCACTGGGTACCTTCGTCTTGCTCATTGATGAAGCAGATAGGCTCGCAATGGGTCAAGGGCACTCGGAAGACTTTTTTCAATTCGTACGTGGTTTGATTGAGAGACGTCAATTGACTTGGGTATCGGCTTCCCGTCGCGACTTGTATGACGTATTCAAGGCTCAAGGCTTGGAGTCGCGGTTCCTGAACAGCTCGACACAGGTTTGGATGGGACCCATTGATAAGGATGCCGCGGGTAGACTCGCAGCTCGCGGCGGTACGCATCGCGAATGGATGCTGAGTGAAGCGGGTGGGTTTGCGTATGGGCTGCAGTGGTTGGGGGATCGGTTGTTGCACGATAAGGATCTCGAAGCGGTGAGGGATGCGTTTCGACGCGAAATGAACAGGGGCGTGTTTACGTCATGGTGGGAGGGATTGCGACCGGAGGAATTGCGACCTGACCTGCGCGTCGTGTTACGGCAATGTTCCGACGGTCCAGTGCGTGATCGTGGCGATAGTGACTTGCGCGAGCAACTGAATGAATTGAAAGACCTCGGGTATTTGGAGAGGAGCGCCGACGGATATCGTTTGGTGGCGGGAGCCGCGTGGCAGGAGTTCGTCCGTGATGCAAAATGAACGCGAAATGCCTCGGGTGCCGGGTTTGGCGCGGTTGACATGGATCCTCTTCATGCAGCCATTCAAGTTGCATGAATTATACCAGGCATGGGGATTGAACAGCAATTCGTCGCTCGTTCGGTTGTGGCCGCGGATGAAAGCAAGGGATCCGGTGGTGCTTGCGCTATTGCGGCGGTGCGCGATGCTGCATTTTGTCGTAATGCCAATGTTTACCGGTACGGTTGCGCTCTTTTTTCACGTGTTGGGCTACCACGTGGATCCGTCAGGCGTAGCGGCAGGCGTACTGGTAGGCATACTGGCAGGCGTACTGGCAGGCGTTGCGGAAGGCGGCGTGGCGGCAAGTGTGGCGTTAGGCGTGGTGTTAGGCGTGGCATTCGGCGTGCCGCGAAATGTGGCAGGAGGCATTGCCGTAGGGATAATGGGAATCGCCGGCGGTGTGGCGGGAGGCGTGGCGCGAGACTTAGTGTTTGGCGTGGCGAGAGGTGTTGCCGGCGGCGTGGCGAGAGGCATCGCGTATGGCGCTGCATTAAGCATGACGACAGGTTTGATGTTCGGCGTACTCGTAGACCCTGTGTATGGCGTTGCGGTTGGCATGTCATGCACTGTTATGGTGTTTCGTTTGCCATTCTATATACTCGAGGCGGCGTTTACTTTTCTCTTGGGAAAGCTGATTCGAGTTTTTCCGAGAGAAGCCTCGCGATTGGCTAGTTGGTTACCCCACCGCCACCACGATCTCATTTATTTTCCACTTCCCGGTTTTCAATCTTTTATCACCCAAGTTGGCGAAGAAGATCCCGATCTTGCATGGACACTGATCGCCGAGGCGGGAGTATCAACCGGCCAACAAGGCGTTGCCCGTCGTACCCTCATTGAATTGCAAAGTTTGACCCTCAGCAAAGCGGTGCAAAACCGAACGTTCGCCCGTATTGCCAATCTCGATTTGCCATTTCTTACTCGTGCTGGAACGTTGGATCCAGATTCTCCACTGCGCACCTTTCAATTGGTAGCAGAGGACTTGTGCGTTGACGGTGGGGATCATCGTCGGCGCCACTTGGCCCTCGATAATGCGCGCAACACGCTGAACGGTGCCATCGATCGAGCGCTCCAACCGACAGCCGATGGGCTTGCCAAACGCCTCTTGTCGGTTGCAAAGCAGTGGCTCGATATCGTCGACGATGAACAGGCCAAGCTCGACCGTGCGGAGGAGGAAAATCCGCAGGTACCTCGGGCCTTTTTAGCAGGTTTGCCACTTGATCCCAATCGCCCGGAACAGCGTGGTCTCTTCAAGGGTCGCACAGATCTCGGGCGCATCGTCAATCATCACCTTGGCGCGGACCGTCAAGGCATCCTCGTCATTGTTGGTCAGCGGCGCATGGGCAAGAGCAGCTTTCGCAATTTCCTGACCCCATTGCTTGGTTCGGCTGCCGAAATCGTCGTGGCTGATTTTCAAATGCTGAGCGGCAACAAGCATCGCTCGAACCCGCACTGCTGGATCCTGGAGCTAATTGCCAAGCGATGTGCGAATGCACCTGCCCCTCCAGACTCATCCGCATGGTCCGAAGCTTTGGATTGGCTCGTTGAGCGCGATGCTGAAATCAAGCGGCGCCGCATGCTCGTCGTCATTGACGAAGTCGAGAGTGTCGAGCGCGGCATTCGCGAAAAATGGTGCTCCACCGACTTTCTCGATTTCCTACGCGCCTGTGGCGACAAACTGCGCCATATTCGAATCGTTTTGCTCACCGCTCATCGCTTGCCCCGCTTGGGCTCGCATTGGAACGGTTGCCTCATGAGCGCTACGAGCTGCTCGATTTCGTACCTCGACAGCGACATGGCTGAAGAACTACTCCGCAAGCCAATGGTCGGATTTCCCGATATCTACTCTAAAAGCGGCGTCGCGCAGATTCTCCAGGCGACACACCGGCATCCATTCTTGGTGCAAAAGGTCGGCGATGAATTGTGCGAGCATCTCAATGCGAATCATCGCCTCAAAGCCAATGAGGACGATATCATCGAAGTGCTCGATCGAGTGGCCCGCGAGCCGCTCTTCGACGAATTGTGGGATCAACGCACGCCCGAGGAACGCACGGCATTGCACCAGTTGGCCTGCGCAAAAGAAGCGCTCGAAGCGAATGCCACGATGCGGACGCTCGCTGCCGACGGATACGTCGAGCTGGATGCTGACGAGAAACCAACCATTACGGTGCCGCTTTTTGCCCAGTGGATTCGTCGCTCGCAAGGGAGGCTGCCGAGCCCGTGAGCGCGCGAAGCAACGAGCAGTCTCGACAGCTCTTCGTCCGCTCTGCGCAAGCCCCAACGCACGGGTCGTGCCGGAGCGAATATCGGGTTTGGAGTGGTAAAGGTTACGTGCTTTCGTCCGCGTACGGAGCGCTGTCGTATCAGGACGATGTGTGGCGCGTCAATGCTCTGCGCGTATGGAGAGGCCATCACGCATTTCGCACGCGTTTTCTTGCTCGGGAGCAACGTTCTGAACTACCGTCGTTCACGCCGCCATGACCAACGTTGTCACGAAGACCTGGCTCGAGATGACCATCGATTGCAGCGGCAGCGAAGTCTTCATCGCGGCCAGCAGCAGCCGTAAGGAGCAACGTTCGCGCCGACCGCTCGGTGTCGACCGCGACTCGCTCCTCCGATTTGCTGTGGCGGTCGAGCGATCCGCTGCTCGCGGTTACCCTCTTGCCGACGAGGTTCTCGCCCAGGCTCGTACCATTCGCCAAGCCGTACTCGCCGGGGACATCGGCGTATTGTTCGGTCAACTCTGCGAAGCCGCTAAAGGACGGTTGCTCGTGCGGTTTGCGGTCGATGTCGCCCTGCAAGCCGTTCCTTGGGAAGCGCTTTGCAACGCCGACGAGGCTCTCGGATTCTGGGGCACGTCGGCGAATGTTTTTCCGGTACGCTCCGTGCTCAACAAAGAATCCTGGCAGCCGCGGGAAGTGCGCGGCGCCGTCAAGGTGCTCGCGATTGCGCCGACCGGAAGCGCGGGCCTGGCAAACTTGAAACAAGCGCTCGCGGGACGAATCGCAACGGGTGAAGTGGAGTGGTTCGATCCGGCGGAGGGATCGGCTGCGAGGGTGAAAGCCATTATGGATCGGCTTCGTCGTGAGCCCATTCCTCATGTGATCCACTTTCTCGGGCATGGAGGCATCGATACCGGCGGGCGACCGGCGCTACGTTTGGGCGACGACGCCGACCGCGAGGAAAAGTGGCTTGCGGCGGAAGTGCTCGCGCAACACTTGAAAGCGCATTCCCAGGGCTTGTTGCGTTTGGTGGTGCTGGAAGCTTGCGAAGGGGCAAAACCTGGGGCCTTTGCTTCGGCTGCAGAAATCATCGCCGGGGCTGGGGCGGATGCGGTCGTCGCCCACCTTTGGCCTGTCCGTGCCGACGTGGCCCGAACGTTTTCGACGGAGCTTTATCGTGTGCTGACCGAGGCAAACTACGGCGATGTCGCCTTTGCGGCGAACGAAGCAAGGCGCGCGATGCTCGGTGCGTACGATTCGAGCGCCGAAGCACTGGGTCCGGTCGTGTATTTGCGGGCGCCCGATGGTGCGATCTTCGATTTCGAGCGGCGTGTGCTGATTGCCCCGCAGGCGCGTGTTGTCGTTCCTGATGGCGCGCCCGAGGTTCCGCCGGCCGTCGACCGTATCCAGGGTGCGGCAGCATCGTTATCACTTTGGAAAGGCGGTCGCGCGGTACTCCCGACGGTGTCCAGACTAGGAGCATTACTTATTTTATTGACGCTGATCTATCTTGGTCGGAATAAATTCTTCCAGTCTACCCAATCATTCCCCGTATCGCCTGATACCACAGGGTGTTCAACGGGTCGCTCATTCTATGCTGGAACCTGCGTTGACAACAAGCAGGTCGATTTCGCTGTTTGCGTGAGAGAAGTTCATGCTTTGACGGCAAGCAGCATGGTCGATGAGGCCATCAAACGCAATGGCGCTATCACCAATGAGCGCATGGACAATGCCATCGTCGATGATATACAGAAAAGCTTACCCAAGCTGCCCCTTGGCGAGTTACAGGCCATCCTTAAATTCTGCAAAGAATTCGCCAGCGTTGCCGGCATTTCCGTGCCAATGCCATCGCCACCGCCGTCGCCGCCCAACAGTACGCCGGTGCCTGGTGTACGGCAACACTGTGCTGCCGGATTTGACGATTGTGACAAGGATCCTGCACACGTGTGCGAAACGGATGTTCGAAGGAGCGTCGACCATTGCGGAAATTGTGGAACTCGATGCGTACGTGGAGCAAATGCCGAGGCCATATGTCGCGATGGGAAATGTGTTGGTGTTACCAGTTGCATGGCGGGATATGCCGACTGCGACGATGACGTATCCACTGGTTGCGAAACCGATCTGGCTTCCCCCACGACTTGTGGCGCTTGCAATAACAATTGCTCGGCGGTGCCAAACTCGACAGCGGTCTGCCATTCTGGGCATTGCGGATTCGAATGCTCTTCCGATTACGCGGATTGCAACAAGAACGATATTGACGGTTGTGAGACTAGCTTGAATTCGCCGAAAACCTGCGGCTCCTGTACCAATGACTGCACCAGAGCGGCATCAGACCCCAACATGATGGCGGCTTGCGAATCGAGAAAATGCACATTCAAGTGCCAACCCAACTATGCCGACTGCAATCACAAAGCTGCCGATGGATGCGAGACCAGGCTGGATTCGCCGGAGAATTGCGGTAGCTGCGGTGTTAAATGCGCTAAGTACTGCGTTACGGGCATTTGTTTCGATAAGTGGCCTTTTACCGGCGACCCACCCAAACTTTGAATCGCGGGTCGTTTTCTCCCTCGAACCATCAGACGGCGCGGGTGTGGCCCGCCGATGGCAAAAGCGAGCCAGTCGCGATCAAGGGAGGCGGCGGCGTGTGTGTCCCCTCGAACCAATGCGGAGACCTGTGTGCGTCCGAGTCCGACTGTGCTGGAGACTGCTGCACACTGCTCGTAGACGGCTCGTCGATTTGCATACCGAGCCTCTATTGCTCGACGTAGAACGTGCGGCTACGGCGTAGCTTCTCGTGCCATGCGTATCTCCGCGTCCGAACCCCCACCGACGCCAAGTGAGCGGAGTGCTCCATTGACGCCGCAAACAATACTGACGCGTCGACAAAGACCGTTCGAGCCCATCCTACCCCAGGCACCCGCTCAATGGGTAGGACTCTCACCTTGTTCCGCTCGCCATCGGCCTTGTAAAACGATGCGTGCATACAAAGCTGGATGCGTTCGGTCCCGAGTGCGGATATGCTCAGCGAAGGGGATCGCGCAACATGCGACAGTTCGATCGGATCACCTCGCACTCTGGCCGGATGAATGGCCAACCTTGCATCAGGGACATGCGGATCACGGTGAGACGTGTGCTGGAGGCGCTCGCAACGTACCCGAACCGCGAGGAGCTGCGGCGCGAGTACCCGGAGCTGGAAGATGAGGACATCAGCCAGGCGCTTGCTTATGCAGCCGCACTGGTGGACGCGGAACGGCGCAGGGCTTTGGCTCGATGATGACCACGCGGGATATGGTGGTGACCGCCAAGCAGATGCCCCAACCCCACCCTCATTGGAACTCGCCCACCACTCGAGATGCCATGAGGTCACCCATACCCACGGTCGGACCCGAGACAGGATGTCTTACAGACACCTGATCCTAGGTCCGACCTCGACCAAAGCAGATGCCATGACTCCCTTCACGACGTTCGACCCCCAATGG